>NZ_JBIDDA010000003.1:40648-58252 GCF_043204915.1 Micromonospora sp. NPDC047670 | reverse complement strand
GGCGCGTTCCTGGTCGCGGGCGCGGGGGGGGGGATCCGCTACAACTCAGACCCCAGCAGGTTTATAAACCAAAAAAACCCCCCCCCCCCCCGGGGGGGGGGGGGCGCCCCCCCCCCCCCCCCCGCGGCAGACCACCGCGACCGCGCGGTCCCGGTACCGAGTCGATGTCGCCCAAGGCAAGCTGGCCCGCCATCCGTCGCTTCCCGACCGACCAGATCGAGCCCGGGTCGGGCCCCGAAGCAGGCCGTGGCTCCCGCGAGCGATGTCCGATCGTGACTGCTCGCTGCGCTCGGGACGACTCGCTCCTTCAGCCCGGTTGACCCCGGTCGTCCGCCTCGAGGCTCGCGCGGAGGGCGGCCAGGATGGCGGCGAGGCGTCTCAGGTCGGCAGCGGGAACCGTCCCGGTCAGTGCGGCGAGCGCGCTCTCCACCACGGGCCGGGAGGCCGCCAGCACCTTCTCGCCCTCGGGCGTGAGGCGCAGCACGGAGGAGCGGCGGTCCTGCGGGTGCGCGACCCGCACGCACCAGCCCGCGTCCACCAGCCGGTCGACCGCCTTGCTGACCGCCCCCACGGTGATCGCCAGCTCGCGCACGATGTCGAGCACGCGGCACCCGTCCACCCGGTCGATGATCTGCAGGAACTCGAACTGGCCCAGCGCCAGGCCGTGTTCGGCGCGCAGGCGGGCGCCGACCGCGTTGTAGAGCCGGGTCTCCACGCGGACGAGATCGAGGAAGACGGGGGTGACGTGACTCATGCAACCACCAATAGATTCCGGGGAATCATCTTCTTTGGAAGCCGGTTGGGCACGGACAGATGGATTCCGAAGAATCCATCCTCGCATCCCGACCCAATGGAGGCCCGCCATGTCCCGACAGCAGCGCCAAGCCCTGGACGCCCTGCTCCGCTCCGTCCCGCCCAGCGAGACCCAGCCCACCCCCGCGCAGCAGCGCACCTCGTTCGCGACGGCCGTGACGCGACCGGCACCGGACGGCGTGGTCACCCGCAGGACCGTCCTGGGCGGGCGGCCCGCCCTGGACCTGGAGCCGGCCGGAGCGGCAGGCCGCGGCCGGCTGCTCTACTTCCACGGCGGCGGCTACGTCATCGGCTCACCGGACACCCACGCCGGTCTGACCGGCGAACTCGCCGCCCGCGCCGGACTGCGGGCGACGTCGGTGGACTACCGGCTGGCTCCCGAGCACCCCTTCCCCGCGGCGGTCGACGACGGGCTCGCCGCCTACCGCGACCTGCTGGCCGCCGGAACCGACCCGCGGGAACTCGTCGTGGCCGGTGACTCGGCCGGCGGCGGCCTGAGCATCGCCACCCTGCTCGCCGCCCGGGAGGCGGGACTGCCGCAGCCGGCCGCCGTGGTCGTCTTCTCCCCGTGGGTCGACCTCACCCTCTCCGGAGCGAGCATGCGCGCCAAGGAGGACGCTGACCCGATCTTCACCGAGGCCGGCGTGCGCGCGTACGCGGATCTCTACGTCGGCGCGGGCGACCGGAGCCATCCCCTGGCGAGCCCGGTCTTCGCCGACCTCTCCGGCCTGCCCCCGCTGCTCGTGCAGGTCGGGGCGAACGAGGTGCTGCTCGACGACGCGGTCCGCCTGGCCGGCCGCGCGGGCGCCGCCGACGTCGAGGCCACGTTGGAGATCGGGCCGGGCCTCCCGCACGTCTACCAGCACGAGCACGGGCGTCTCGACGAGGCGGACGCCGCGCTCGACCGTGCCGCCCGCTTCCTCGTCAGCCACCTCGGCGCCCCGGTCGCGACCGGGAGCGCTGAGTAGGTGTCTGCCTCCGGCGTAGCGGCCACGGGCCTCCCGCCGGGACTCAGGTCAGCACGCCTTGGCCGTCCTCGTGCTCGTGCCACGCCCCACACCGGAGGCAGGTGACGTCGAGGTGCTGGGGTTTGCCGCCCTTCCGCCCGGCGGGTGCCGGACGTGTCCACGGCGCTGTGACATATCGCCCACACCCAGGGGCCAGCGAATCCGACAGCCGGTACCTACAGTCGGGCCATGGGCACCGACGAAGGCGTGCGGGTCCGGCTCCGCCGGCACGGAGCCGAGCAGATCGCGCATCCCGGGGGCAACCTGTACGCCAACCTGTGTCGACCGGTGGCGGACCGGCACGGCACCTGCTTCGGGGAGCTGCTCGCCGCTGGGGCCCCGCTGGCCTCTGAGCAGGTCCTCCGCGACGCGCAGCGGGTCCTGCGGCCATGACCCCCGAACCACCGGCAGGGCCACGTTCGATGGCACGCACCCCTGGTCGCGTACGCGTGCGGGCCGTCTACCCCGGCAGCTTCGATCCCTTCACGCCGGGGCACTTGGACGTGGTGAACCGGGCACGCGACCTCTTCGACGAGGTGGTCGTGCTCGTCGCGGTCAACAGCAGCAAGCACCCGGGCGCCGACGAAGAGCAGCGGGCGGCCGCTGTTCGGGCCGTGCTGCCGGTCGGGTGGACCTCCGTCACCGTCGCGGCCTGGCGCGGGTTGACCTCCACCTACTGCCGTCGCCATGAGGTGGGAGTGATCGTCCGCGGCGTGCGTAACACCACCGACCTTCGGGCCGAGTACCAGCTCGCCGCGATGAACGAGTCGCTGGGTGTCCCCACGGTGTTCCTGCCCGCGCAGCCCGAACTGGCCGCCGTGTCGTCGACCGCCGTGCGCACGATCGGGAGGTGGCCGCCGTCCGCGCGGCCGCAGACCGCGTGACCAGCATGCCGGAGGCTACCGGAAGCCGTCCTGGAGCTCCTGGACAGGACGTGACAGCAGGCAGAACTCGTTGCCTTCGGGATCAGCGAGCACGATCCAGCTCACGTCGGAGGGCTGTCCCACGTCGACGCGTCGCGCGCCGAGGGCGAGCAGCCGGTCAAGCTCCTCCGCGGTGGACACGCCGTCGGCACGCAGGTCGAAATGCAACCGGTTCTTGATCACCTTGCCCTCCGGCACCGCCGCCACGTCGATCATCGGCCAGGACCGGTCGGAGGCTGCGATGGTGATCACCTCAGCATCCTCACCGACAACCTGCCAGCCGAGGACCGAGCACCAGAAGTCGGCGATCAGTCGCGGTTGGACGGCGTCGATTGCGATGACGGCGAGACGACTCGGCATGTCGTCATTCTCACCCACCCGCGGCGATCCACCGGCCCCAGCCCCGTCGAACGAGGGGCAGGACATCGCTTGCCGCTGGCCACCGCATAAACGATGATCATTGACAACTGCGGAGGTCTGCGCAGGCGAGCTGTAGGGGGCGGCGGTGGTCGGCGAGGTCACGTCCCACTCCGGCGCGGCGGACCCGGGCGTCGGCCAGGTGGCGGCGCCGCTGCTGATCGGCCGCGACGAAGAGCTGGCCCGGCTGGGGCAGGTCCTCGCCGACACCTCGGCGCTGGTGCTGATCGAGGGGGAGGCCGGCGTCGGCAAGAGCCGACTCCTGGACGAGTTCCTGTCGTCCCCGGCCGGCGCCGACCATTCCGCACTGACGGCGGTCTGTCCGCCCCTTCGCGAGCCGTACACGTTGGGGCCGGTCGTCGAGGCGTTGCTGGCCACCGACGTCGACACGGTGGCGAACCTGGGCCTCAGCGGCTTGGCCGGTGCCCTGCGGCCGCTGTTCCCCGAGTGGGCCGAGCACCTGCCGCCGGCTCCCGAGCCGGCCGAGGACGCGAGCGCCTCACGCCACCGGGTGCTCCGGGCACTCGCCGAGCTGCTCGACAAGCTGGGCGTGAACCTGCTCGTCGTCGACGACGCGCAGTGGTCCGACGACGCGACCCGGGAGTTCCTGCTGTTCCTGGCCCAACGGCACGGCCAAGGGCCCAGCCTGGTGGTGGCCTACCGTCCGGAGGACCTGGCCGGGGATCCCTGGTTGCTGCGCCTGTCGGGACGCCTCAGGCCGCACCGCGCCCGGCTGCGACTCGTCCTCGACCCGCTCGACCCGGCCGAGACCGCGGCGCTCGCCTCGTCGATGTTGGCCAACCAGCAGGTCTCCGACGCGTTCGCCCAGCACCTGCACGCGCACACCGACGGGGTACCGCTCGCCGTGGAGGAGTGTGTGCGGCTCATGGCCCGACGCGGCGACCTGGTCCGCCGCGACCAGGGCTGGAAGCGGCTGCCACTGGACGAGATCGTGGTACCCCCGACGGTGCGGGACACCGTGCTGGAGCACGCCAGCCGCCTCGACAGGTCCACCCGGTCGGTGCTGCGGGCTGCCGCGGTCGTCGCCGATCCCATCGCCGAGCACCTGCTGTTGCAGATCAGCGAACTGCCGCCGGCCGAGTTCACCGCCGGGCTGGCCGAAGCCGTCGCGCATCGCCTGCTGCACCAACGGGGCGACCTGCGGGTGGCCTTCCGGCACATGCTGGCCGGTCGGGCCGTCTACGACGCCATCCCCGAACGGGACCGTCGCCAGCTGCACGAGCGCGCCGGACGCGTGCTCGAAACCGTGACCCCACGACCGCTGGCGCAGCTCGCCAAGCACTTCCGCCACGCCGGTGACGGCAAGAGGTGGGCCAGGTACGCGGAACTCTCCGCCGACGTGGCGTTGGAGACCGGCGACGAGACGACCGCGGGTGCGCTTCTGCACGACGTGCTGACCAACGGCGACGTGCCCGCCGAGCAGATGTGCGTGCTGGTGGACAAGCTGCCGTTCGGTTCCTTCACCGGTCCGGATCGCCTGCGGGGTCTCGCCGCGACCGTACGCCGGGTGCTCGCCCGGGGCACATCGGATCCGGGTGTGGAGGCGAACCTGCGGTTCCAGCTCGCCCGGATCCTCAACGACATGGAGGAGTTCGACGGGGCGCACGCCGAGTTGGAAAGGGCGCTGCCGCACCTCGATCGTCAGCGCGCCTCACCCGCTGTCGCCATGATGGTGCTCGGCTGGCCGCGTGGACGCTCCCCGGCCGCCCGGCACCTGACCTGGCTGGACCGCGCGGCGGAGTTCGCGCTGTCGCTGGAGCCGTCGGACCGGCTACGGGTCGCCGCCGGCCGGGCGGCCGCCCTGCTGCAACTCGGTGACCAGCGTGGCTGGGCGGAGGCCGCACACATCCCACCCGCGGCCCGGACCGCCAGGGACCGCCGGATCATCACCGTCGGTTACCTGAACATCGGGGACGCGGCCATGCGGTGGGGGCGGTACGCGGAGGCCGACCGATGGCTCGCCACCGCGCGGCGGCTCGCGGTCGAGTACGAACAGGTCAGGATCAGGGACCTCATCGATTCCACCCGGTTGCACCTCAACTGGTTCACGGGCGCCTGGGACGGCCTCGCGGAGCGGGCGGCGGCGCTGGCGAACACGGACGACCTCCACCCGGTCAGCCGGGTCGAGCCGATCATGATCGGCGGCCTGCTGCGCATGGCGGCCGGCGACCTCGTCCAGGCCGCCCTGGAGATCGAACGTGCCGTCGCCGGCGCGCGGGACGCCGGCGCGTGGGACACCGTCGCGGAGGCGGTGGCGACGCTGGTGCAGATCCGGCTGCGCGAGGGCCGGCCCGGCGAGGCACTGGCGATCTCCCGTGACCCCTGCGAGGTGATCGCGGAGAAGGAGGTCTGGCTCTGGGGCACCGACGTGGTGCCGGCACGTGTCCAGGCCCTGCTCGCCGTCGGCGCCGTGCCGCAGGCCCAGGACCTGGTCGACGCGTTCGCGCGGGGGCTCGGGGGCGGGCGGTTGCCCGCCCCGCAGGCCGCTGTGCGGGAGTGCCGTGGCCTGCTGGCCGAGGCCACGGGCGGGTACGGCTCGGCGGCCGAACTGTTCGCGCAGGCCGCCGCGGCCTGGTCGGCGTTGCCCCGGCCGTACGGCGCGGCGCTCGCGCGGGAGCGGCAGGCCCGGTGCCTGATCCGGGCCGGCGCCGTCTCCGACGGGCTCGACCTGCTCACCGATGTCCTGGGCGGACTGTCGTCTCTGCCGGCGAGCCTCGACGTGGACCGGGTCGCCCGTACCCTTCGCGCGCACGGACGCCCGGTGCCGCGCGTGTGGCGTGGCGGCCGGAAGGGCTACGGGCCCGACCTGTCGCCCCGCGAGTTGGAGGTCGTCGCCCTCGCGGCCGAGGGGCGGACGAACCGCGAGATCGCGGATGCCCTGCACCGCTCACACCACACGGTCGCCAGCCAGATGAAGTCGGCGATGCGCAAGCTCGGGGTCTCCTCGCGGGCGGCGCTCTCCGCACGGGCGATCGCCACGGGACTGGTCTCCGAGCCCGGTACGGCGACGGGACCGGCCGCCGAGTCCGCCACGGCGACGGGCGCCTGACCCGCGAGCGATCCGGGTCGCGTCGGCGCGGCGCGGCGGAGCTGGTTGTTTCACTCACCTGAGGGATCGCAGCACCGTCTCGCGGTTGACCACGATGCTGGCATGCCGCATCGAGATGACCCTGACGAGGACGAGATGACGTCGTCGGAGACCGCCCGCCCCGCGGACGCACGCATCGAGACCCGCCCCGGGGCCGGACCGGGCGACGAGACCGACGTCGTCGACGACGACGACCGGTACCTGCCGCTGTGACCAGTCGCGGCCGGAGCTCCCACAGCCCTCGCGAAGGAGGATCCCTCATGCGCCCTGCCCATCCGTCGAGACGAAGAATCACGACCGTGGTGGTGGCCACCGTGGCCACGGTGCTCGCCCTGACCGGTGCCGCCACCGCGCTCCCGTCGACCAGCCCGGACCCGCGGACGACAGCCGCGGCGAAGGCCAAGATCCGCCCACAGCTCCAGACCCAGCTCAGTGCCCAGGAGTCCCCGGTGGACTTCTGGGTCTACTTCGACGCGAAGGCGGACCTGGCCGAGGCCAGCACGATCAAGGACTGGAACGCGCGCGGCGCGGCGGTGGCCAAGGCGCTGCGGCGGGCCGCAGACGAGAGCCAGCGGGCGGTACGCGCGGAACTCGCCGCTTCGGGCGTCACGCACCAGAGTTTCTGGGCGACGAACGCGATCAAGGTGACCGGCGGTGCGGACCTCGCCGAGCGGCTGGCCGCCAGGAGCGAGGTCAGCTCGCTGCTGCCGTCGTTCAAGGTCGAGCCCCCTCCGGTGACCAAGGGCGTCAGCCGGCAGGCGGTCGACGCGGTCGAGTGGGGAGTCGCCAACATCAACGCCGACGACGTGTGGAACCAGTTCGGCGTACGCGGCGAGGACATCACGGTCGCCTCGATCGACACCGGAGTCCAGTTCGATCACCCGGCCCTAATGCGGCAGTACCGCGGCAACAAGGGCGACGGCGTGTTCGACCACAACTACAACTGGTTCGACGCGGCCGGTACCTGCGGGGGCGCGCCCTGCGACGGCGACGGGCACGGCACGCACACGATGGGCACCATGGTCGGCGACGACGGCGACGGGAACCAGATCGGGGTGGCCCCGAGGGCCCGCTGGATCGCGGCCAACGGCTGCTGCCCGAACGACGCCGCGCTGATCAGCTCCGGCCAGTGGCTGCTGGAGCCGACAGATCTGAACGGGCAGAACCCGGACGCCAGCAAGCGGCCGCACGTCATCAACAACTCGTGGGGCACCACCACCCCGTCGGACGCCCCGTTCCTGGAGGACATCAGCCTGGCGTGGACCGCGTCGGGCATCTTCGGCGTGTGGGCCAACGGCAACAACGGGTCGGCGTGCCAGACGAGTGGTTCCCCGGGCAGCCGCAAGATCAATTATTCGGTCGGCGCGTACGACTCCGACCACGCCATCGCACCGTTCTCGTCACGCGGAGCCGGCCAGGACGGCGAGATCAAGCCGAACGTCGCGGCGCCGGGCGTGAACGTCCGGTCGAGCACACCGGGAAGCACGTACGCCAACCTCAACGGCACCTCGATGGCGGCCCCGCACGTCGCGGGTGCCATCGCCCTGGTCTGGTCGGCGGCCTCGTCGATCGTGGGGGACATCGACGCCACCAGGTCCCTGCTGGACGGCACGGCCGTCGACAGCCCGAACAGCCAGTGTGGCGGCACCGACGACGACAACAACGCCTTCGGTGAGGGCCGGCTGGACGCGCTCGCCCTGATGAGGCAGGCACCGAGAGGCGCCACCGGCAGGATCGGCGGCACCGTCAGCGACGCCGGGACCGCGAAGCCGCTTCCCGGGGCCACCGTCACGATCACCGGTCCGGTCAGTCGTGAGGTGACCACCGACGCGGACGGCGCCTACCAGTCGGGCGCCCTACCGCTCGGCAGCTACACGATCGGTGTGCGGTCGTACGGCTATGCCTCCGGTGCGGCGCAGGCCCAGGTCCGCGAGGGCGCGACCACGACGGCCGATGTCACGCTGGTTCCCCAGCCGATGAAGACGGTCAGCGGCACCGTCACCGACGGATCGGGGCACGGCTGGCCGCTGTACGCCAAGGTCCTCATCAGCGGCTATCCGCTCGGACCGATCTTCACCGACCCGGTGACCGGCCGGTTCAGCGTACGGCTGCCCGCGTCCGCGTCGTACACCATGCAGGTCACCGCCCAGTATCCCGGCTACCAGCCCGCCCGGCGGACGTTCGAGCTGGGCGGGGCCGACCTCGTCCAGGACGCGGCGCTGGCCGTCGACGAGTCGGCCTGCACCGCCCCCGGCTACCGCTTCAGTGGCGTCAGCGAGGACTTCGACGACTGGGCCGACACCGGCACCCGGAACGGCTGGCAGAACTCCGGCAGGCCGGGCTGGCGGCTGGACAACCCCGGCTACCGGCCGGTGCCCCAGGGCGGGGACGGCAGGTTCGCCATCGCCGACTCGGCGTCCGGCGCCGGCAAGCGGTTCGACACGAGCCTGACCTCGCCGGTGATCGACCTCTCCGGCGACGCCTCCCCGCAGCTCACCTTCCACACGTCCTACTACCCGCGCGATGCTGGCCAGCGGGCCGACGTGGACGTGAGCACCGACGGCGGCAGGACCTGGAAGACGGTGTGGCGGCAGACCGGCAACCACGCGTTCGGGCAGGTCACCCTGCCGCTGCCGCAGGCGGCCGGCCGCCGGGACGTCCGGATCCGGTTCCACTACCAGGGCCGCGACGCGTGGTGGTGGGCGGTCGACAACGTGTTCGTGGGCACCCGCGCCTGTCGACCGGTCGAGGGCGGACTGGTGCTCGGGTTCGTCGACGACCGCGACACCGGCGCGCCGGTCTACGCGACCGTGGCCCGTACGGCACAGCCCCGGGAGGCCGGCACGGGCGTCACCACGCCGGTGGACCCGGCCCTCGACGACGGCCTGTACTGGGTGTTCAGCTCCGCGCTCGGCAGCACCGAGTTCACCGCGGGCGCGCCCGGCTACCAGACGGGCACCGCGACGATCCCGGTCCGCAGGGACACGGTCGTCACCCACGACTGGTCACTGGTCCGGGCAGGTGGCTGACATGCCGGACGACGCCACGCATCGCCACCCCGCCAGCTCGCCCGACACGAGGAGCCATTCGTGACCACATCACGCAGCAACCCTCGCCCCCGGAGGGAACACCGGCGACGCCTGTTCGCCGCCGCCGTGGCGATCCTGACCGTGGTAGCCACGCCCGTCGCCGCGGCCGCGCGGCCCGACGAGCCGGCGGACCGGGCCCCAGCCGGAGCCGCCCCGGCCGAAGCCGGTCTGCGGGCGGTCGCGCTACCCGAGCTGACCAGGCCGACCTACCGGGTCACGCTGATCACCGGCGACGAGGTCACGCTGACCCGGACCGGCGGTCGATACACCGTGACCGCCACCCCGTCGGCGCGGGCCGACGGCACCCGCCCGACGATCGACGTCAGGGTCGGCACCGGACCGGGTGGGACGGACGCCCGTCTCCACGCGCTGCCGAGCGACGCGCAGACGCTGGTCGCCAGCGGTGTCGTCGACCGGAAGATCTTCGACGTGGCCTGGCTCGCCGCCGAGCAGGAGCGCGGCGGGAACACCCCGCTCGCCGTCACCGTCAAGTACGGTGACCGGCTGGACCCGGCGGCGCTGGACAAGCGGGTGTCGGGCCTGTCCGGCGCGACGACGGCCGCGAAGCACCCGGACCTCGGCACGGTCGACCTCCGCATCGCTCCGCGCCAGGCCGCCGCCTTCTGGGCCACCCTCAAGGGCAACACCCAGCGGGGCGAGCTGAGCAACTATCTGTTCGACCGGGCCACCCCGAAGCTCGGCGGCGACGCGGTGGCGATCTGGCCCACCGGGCTCCGCCCGGCACAGGCCGAGCCGCAGAGCGACACCGGGCAGCCGAGGTACCGGGTCACCCAGATCGTCAAGCGGAAGAACGGCGACGCGTTCCACTGTGGCACCCGCCTCATGACCATCTGCCCCATCGGCGGGTTCCTGCTCGCCCAGGTCGCCGGGTCCGCGGTCGGGTCCGCGTACGAATCCGTCAGTGCGCGCTGCCTGGACGACGATCCGTGTACGACGTTCGAGGTGACGTACGAGGTCCCGCCCGGCACCTACGAGTCCGGCGGCCACTCGGTGTTCCGGCTCGACGCCCGCGAGCAGCATCTCAACCTGGAACTGCCGGAGTTCACGGTCACCGGGGACACCACCATCACGCGCGACGGCGACGCCGCCCGGCAGATGACGGTCGGCACCCCCCGGCCGACCGAGACGTTCATCGGCTCCCGGACGACCTTCCGCACCTTCAGCAACGGCGCGGGCGGCGGCGTGCTCAGCTTCACCTGGTACGGCAACTCCAGGTTCTGGGCCATCCCCAGCGCCCCGGTGACGGTCGGGACCTTCCACCTCGGGGTCAACTGGGTGCTCGGCAAGCCCATGGTGACCATGGCCGTCACCACGCCGAAGCGGGTCCGACTGAAGCCCACGCTGCCGGCCGACTGGTACAAGCGCCCCGGCCACGAGGTGGTCCGGTTCGACGGCCGGCAGACCCTCCAGCTGGTCGACGGCGGGCTGGGGCGGGACGCGGACTACGGCCGGATCAACGCCAAGGGCAAGCTGGTCCTGCTGCGGATCGACGCCGACAAGGCCGCCGGCGGGCAGTGCAACGTCGGATCCGCGCAGCTGATGCGGGCGCGGGCCGCGGGTGCCCTCGCCGTGCTCGTCGAACCGGTCTCGACCGGAGGGCCGTGGCCCACCACGACCTGCCTCCTCCCGACCGAGCCGGACTGGTGGTTCTACCCGCAGGAGGTGCCCGACATCCCGTACGCCGCCATCTCACCGGAGGAGGCCGAGCACCTGCGCGGCCTGCTGCGCCGCAGCCCGGTGAAGATCGACGTCTCGGGTTACGACTCGGTCAGTCCGTACGTCTACACCCTGCACGTCTACCAGGAGGGGCGCATCCCGGCCTCCCTGCACACCGAGGTCACCGACAAGCAACTCGCCAGGGTCGACACCTCGCTCCACGGCAACCGGGCAGAGCCGGCCAGCCTGGTCTACTCGGCCTTCCGGCCGAACGAGACCGCTGTCGCCGGGGTCCCGTACAGCTACCTCACCGACAGCGTCCGGTTCACCACCTACCGCGGCCCGGTCTCGCCCGACCTGGTACGGAACCAGTTCTACGAGCCGTCGGGGTCCCAGCCAGCCGCCCGCACCATCGACCTCACGGACCGGGCGGGGGCGACCACGGCGCGGTGGGCCGCGCGGCCCCTCGTGCCCGGCGCGCCGGAACTGTCACCCCAGATCTTCCGCTCCCAACCGGGCAAGTGGGAGGGTGACTGGTCCAGCGACATCTGCGCCTTCTGCCGGCAGGGCAACACGTTCTACCCGATCACGTTCCTGGTGTCCGGGGCCAGCCCGGACCACATCATGGGTTCGTACGTGTTCGAGCCGGAGAATCTGCACATGTACGCCGACGGCCAGGAACTGCCCCAGGCCAACTCCACCGTGTGGGGCGCCACCTACGAGCTGCCGGCCGAGCCTCGGCGGTATCGGCTGACCGCCCGGAACGCCGACGGCAGGACCACGACGGCGTGGAGCTTCACGTCCGCCGCGGCGACGCGGAACGAGCCGCCCAAGGGGTTCAGGTGCCCCGAGGGGTCGGGCACCCCGTGCCACGCCGACCCGCTGCTGTTCCTGCGCTACGACGTCGGCGCGGACCTCGGCGACGCGGTCACCGCTCCCGGCCGGCACCAGATCAGGGTCGCCGCGTACCACCAGGTGCCCACCGCGCCGGCGGTCAGGAGCGTCGAGCTGTCCATCAGCACCGATGGCGGGGTCACCTGGCGACAGCTCCCGACGACCGCGAGGGGCGGCGGAAACCACACCGCGAGCTACCAGCTCCCGAGCCTGGCCGACACCGTGGGTACGGTCAGCATCAAGGCCAGGGCGCAGGACGCGGGCGGCAACACCGTCGAGCAGACCATCCTCGACGCCTTCCGCCTCACCGACGGGCGCTGACGCCGCTGCCGGATCCGCCGGGCACGGCCAGGACGTGCCCGGCGGGCTGGCACCCGAGCCGGATCGGGGCAGCCTGTACCGGCGCTGTAGCTGTCCTGGAGGTGGCGTCCGTACCCTCTCGCCATGATCAGCATCGCCCGGGCCGCCCGGGCAGTCGCGGTGGTCTGGCGGGGTGGGCGGGCCAACCTGGCGGCGTACGTGCTGCTCGCGCCGGTCGCGGGCGCGCTTCCGGTGCTGGCGGCCTGGCTCACCAAACTCGTCCTCGACCGGGTCGCGAACGCGGCCGGCGGCGCGATCCTCGCGGTGGCGACCGCGCTGGCGGTGGTCTCCGTCGGCCTGGCCCTCGTGCCGCACCTGACGAACTACCTGCGGGCGGACCTCGGGCGCTCGGCCGCCGTCGTCGCGCTCGACCAGATGTACGCGGCGATCGACCGCCTCCCGGGCCTGCGCCGGCTGGAGGAGCCGGCGTTCCAGAACACGCTCCGGCTGGCCGAGCAGGCCGGACGGGACGGGCCCAGCCGCTGCGTCGACGGCCTGCTCGGCCTGGTGCAGAACGCCGTGCTGCTGACCGGCTTCCTCGGCACCCTCGTGGTGATCAACCCGGTGATGGCCGTGCTGGTGGCGGCCGGCGGTGTGCCGGCGCTGGTGGCCGAGCTCCGCCTCAGCCGGCGACGGGCGAACATGTTGTGGGAGATCGGGCCGGGGGAGCGGCGCGAGATGTTCTACGCCAGCCTGCTGACCAGCCTGTCCGCGGCGAAGGAGGTGCGGCTCCTGCGGCTGGGCGGGCTGTTCCGCCGCCGGATGCTCGCCGAGCTGAGCACGGCGAACGGCGCCCGCCGGGTCCACGAGCGGCGGGAGGTGCGCGCCCAGGCCCTGCTGGCGGCACTGAGCGCGGCGCTGTCCGGGGGCGGCCTGGTGTGGGCCGTCGCCACCGCCCGGTCCGGCGGGCTCACGGTCGGCGACGTGGCCGTCTTCATCGCCGCCGTCGCGGGGGTGCAGAGCAGCCTGGCCACCCTGGTCGACCACCTTGCCGGCATCCACCAGTCGATGCTGCTGCTCGGGCACTACGAGCAGGTCGTCGCCTGCCCACCGGACCTGCCGGAGCCGGCCCGGCCACTGCCGGTGCCCCCGCTGAAGCGGGGCATCGAGTTCCGCGACGTCTGGTTCCGCTACGGCCCGGACCACCCGTGGGTGCTGCGGGGCGTCGACCTCTTCATCCCCTCCGGTCGGGCGGTGGCCCTGGTCGGCCACAACGGCGCCGGCAAGAGCACCCTGGTCAAGCTGTTGTGTCGGTTCTACGACCCGACCCGCGGCGCGATCCTGTGGGACGGCGTCGACCTCCGCGAGCTGTCCGTGGACGACCTGCGGGCCCGGATCGGCGCGGTGTTCCAGGACTACATGACCTACGACCTGACGGCCGCGGAGAACATCTGGCTCGGCGACGTCGACCCGGCCGGCCCGGACCACGTACGCGCCGAGGACGCCGCCCGGATCGCGGACGCCGCCCGGCGCGCCGGCATCCACGAAACCCTCCAGGGACTGCCCCGGGGGTACGACACCATGCTGTCCCGCGTGTTCGAACTGGACGGCGATCCGGCGGATGCCGGCGTGCTGCTCTCCGGCGGGCAGTGGCAGCGGGTGGCGATCGCCCGGTCGGTGCTGCCCGCGGCGCGGGACCTGCTCATCCTCGACGAGCCGAGCGCCGGCCTGGACGCCGAGGCCGAGCGCGACATCCAGCTCCGGCTGCGGCAGTACCGGGCCGACCGGACCAGTGTCCTGATCTCGCACCGGCTGGGTACGCTGCGTGACGCCGACCTGATCGTGGCGCTGTCGGGCGGGCGGATCGTCGAGGCCGGCCGGCACGAGGAGCTGCTGGCGGCCAACGGCACCTACGCCACCCTGTTCCGGATGCAGGCGGCGGGCTACGTCCCGGCCGAGGCGGGAACGCCGGCCGACTGATCCGCGCGGGCAAGGAACGTCTCGAGCACGCCGTCGCGCCGGCCGGGCAGGTCGGCGAAGATCCGGTTGGCTCGCCGCGCGTACCCGTCCGCCGCCGCGCGCTCGCCGCGGCGTTCCTGCACCCGGCCGAGCTGGCGCAGCGCCGCCGCCTCGCCGTACCGGTCGCCGACCGCGCGGGCCAGGGTCAGCGCCTCCTCGCCGTCCCGGTGGGCGAGCGCCACGTCGCCGAGCCGAAGGTGTACCTCCGAGCGGCTGAGCAGCGCCTCCCACTCGTCCTCCCGGTTGCCGGTCCGCCGGCACAGCCGCAGGCCGGCGGTGAGTGCCGTCAGCGCGTCCAGGTGCCGCCCGAGTTGGCTGTGCGTCCGGCCGAGCGCGACCAGCGTGATCGCCTCGCCGACGGCGTCGTGGTGATCGCGCCGCATCGCCAGGCAGCGGGTGAGGTGTTCGTCGGCGGCCGGGAAGTTGCCCAGCTCGAACTCGATCTCGGCCAGGTTGTGCAGGGCCATCGCGAGCCACACCGGCTTGGCGTCGGCGAGGAGCCCGACCGCCGCCCGGACGAGGTCCGCCGCCCGACGAGCAGAGCCCGTCCGGTGGTGGAACCAGCCGAGGTTCTGCAGCGCCCGCCCCTCTCCTTCGCGATCGCCCAGCCGGCGCCACAGCTCCAGTGCCGACTCCAACGCGCCGCAGGCCGCCTCCAGGGACCCGGCACGCCAGTGCAGCGTCGCCCGCAGGGCGAGCACCCGGGCCCGGGCGGCGTCGTCGTCCGTGGCCGTCGCCGCCCGCTCACAGACGGCGACCAGGGCATCGGCCTCGGCCCACCGGTTGTGCTTCTGCAGCCACCCGACGATCGACGGAATCGCCTCCACGCACAGCCGGCTCAGCTGTGGCGCGGCGTCGCACGCCTGGCGTGCGGCCGCGATGATCCCGGCCAGGTCGCCGTTGACCCAGCGCACGGCGTCGTCGAGCGTGCCCAGCTCGACGACGGAGGGCCCGGTGGCGAGCTCGGCCCCCCGCTGCGGGCGCAACAGCTGGCCCGCGCGCAGCACCGTGGTCAGGTACGCGGTGAGCCCGCGACGTACCGCCCGTTGGCGCTCGGCGGCCGGATCCGCCTCCTCGGCCAGCTCCGCGCCGTAGAGCCGGAGCAGGTCGTGGAACCGGAACCGGGCCGGCCCGACGGCGTCCAGCAGGTGCGTCTCGGTGAGCCGGTCCAGTAGCGTCAGCGCGCGCCGTTCCGGGACGCCGATGGTGACCGCGGCGAGCGGCACCGGTATCTCCGGCACCCGCAGCAGCGACAGCGACCGGAAGACGGCCGCCGCCGTGCGGTCGTCCGGATCGGCGCTGTCGAGCAGCTGGCGGTAGGTGTTCCAGAAACTGGACCGGATGGCGAGGTCGTCCGCGCGCAGCTCGTCGAGGCGCTCCCGCTCGTCGTCCAGCCGGTCCGCCAGCACCGCGACGGACCAGTCGGGGCGGGCCGCGAGCCGGGCTCCGGCGATGCGCAGCGCCAGCGGGTGCCCGTCGCAGAGCGTCACCAGGTGGCCCGTCGCCTCGGGATCGACCGCCACCCGGCCGTCGCCGCAGAGGGCGTCGAGGAGCTGACGCGCCTCGGCGTCGCTGAGGCGGTCCAACCGGAGCCGGAGCGCGTCGAGGGTGCCTGCCGGCCGGCGGCTGGTGACGAGGACCGCACAGTCCCGGCCCGCCGGGAGCAGAGACCTGATCTGCTGCGCCCCGGCCGCGCCGTCGAGGACGATGAGCAGCCGCCGGGCGGCGGTCTCCGACCGGAACCGCGCGGCCGCCTCGCCCAGTTCCAGCGGCACGTCCCTGGCCGGTACCCCGAGCGCGCGCAGCAACTGACCGAGCGCCGCCAGCGGATCGACGCCGGGCATGCCCGGGGTCCCGCCCTGTAGTTCGAGGTACAGCTGTCCGTCCGGGTAGTGGCTCGCGAGCCGGTGCGCGGCGCGTACCGCCAGGGTGGTCTTGCCCATCCCGCCCGGGCCGTGCAGCACGACCACCGCCGGGCCCGTCCGCGGCCCGTTCGCGGCGGTGCAGGCCCGCTCGATGGCGCGCAGTTCGTCGACCCGGCCGACGAACGCCGCCGGGTCCGGCGGCAGCTGCCGCGGCGGTTCGGCCTGCCCGGGTGGGCTCTCGGGCCCGGGGGCCGGTGGCGGGGCCTCCGTCGCGGCGTCCGGTGCGGACAGCTCCGGATCCCGGCGGAGGATGGCCAGGTGCAGCCGGGACAGTTCCGTTCCGGGTTCGAGTCCGAGCTGGTCGGCGAAGGCCGCGCGGGTCTCCGCGTACGCCGTGAGGGCCGCCGGCGCGTCGCCGGACCGGTACAGCGCCAGCATGAGCTGGTGACGCAGCCGCTCCCGGTACGGGTGGGCGGTGATCAGCAGCCGCAGCTTGCCGGTCACCGAGGCGTGCTCGCCGAGCGCGAGGCGCGCCTGGATCAGGTCCTCGACCAGCGACAGGTGTTGCTCCTCGAGCAGGGTGATCCGGGCACCGAGTTCGGGCCCCGGACGGACGTCCTCGGCCGGCCGGCCCCGCCACAGGTCCAGCGCCTCGCGGAACCGCGCGGTGGCCCCCGCGTGGTCACCGCTGGCGAGGGCCGCGCGGCCCAGCTCGGTCGCGGCCTGGAAGCGGTGCAGGTCCAGCTCCTCCGGGTCGACCCGCAGCTGGTATCCGGCGGCGTTGGCGGTCAACCGGTCGCCGGTGGGCTCGTCGTCCAGCTCGGTGAGCAACCGGCGCAGCCCGCTGGCGTAGGTGCGCAGGTTCGCCACCGCCGAGTGCGGCGGCTGGTCCCACAGCTCGCCGACGAGGCGGTCCAGCGACACCCGCTCGTTGGCCGACAGCAACAGGGCGGCGAGCATCGCCCGCTGCTTCTGCGGCCCGACCGGGACGGCCCGACCGGCGGCGATGATCCGGAGTGGGCCGAGCAGCTGGAATCGCAGGCTCAAGGCACCTCGGCTCGAATCGGGTCCACCACGGCCAGCACCCTAGGAACGACGCACGACGATCCGCAACGGTTGGCGCGTAACAGTTGTATCGATGCTGTATTCGCCCTGTAGCAGGCCCACCTATCGTCCACCATCAGTCTAGATCACGATTGGAGGGACACATGACCCGTCACGTCGGCGCACTGGCGGACCGGTTCTTGGCGCTGATGCTGCCCAAGACCACCGCCTCGGCTGTCTGCCAGCCGCCCTGCACCAACACTCCGATGTGCTGCCGGTACACCTACACCCGGTTCAAGTGGCGCACCTGCAACAGCTCGTGCGAGTGCTGGTGGGGTACGGACTGCTGAGCCGTGCCCGTGAGAGCGTCGGGGGGGGGGGGGGGGCCGCCCCGCCCCCCCCGGGGGGCGCCCCCCCCCCCCCGGCCCCCCCCCCCCCCCCCCCCCC
>NZ_JBIDDA010000003.1:0-40640 GCF_043204915.1 Micromonospora sp. NPDC047670 | reverse complement strand
GCCGGCCGGGGGGGTGTTGTGCCGGGCGCGGGGGGGGGGGGGGGGGGGGGGGGGGGGGGGGGGGCGGGGGGGGGGGGGGGGCGGGGCCCGCCCCCCCCCCCCCCCCCCCCCCCCCCCCCCCCGCGCTGGTGCCCCAACCCGTCAGGAGCGAACCCATGCCCACAGTCGTCGCCGTTCTCGTCGTCCTCACCACCCTCACGCTGCTGAACCTGCTACTGACCTTCGGCGTCATCCGGAAGCTGCGCGAACACACGCAGGAGCTGGCGCGGGCCCGCCCACCGGTGACCCTCTCGGTCGGCGCGCAGGTGCCGGACTTCACCGCCGCCACCGCCGGCGGGGACGTGGTCTCCACCGCCTCGCTGCGCGCGTCGGGCGGGCTGGTCGCGTTCCTCGCGCCCGACTGTTCGGGATGCCAGGAGCAGTTGCCCTCGACGCGATCGGCGCTGGCCGAAGCGCTCGACACCCCGATGGCCGTGCTCGTCGTCATCACCCGGCTGCACCCGGCGCCGGACCGTGACGACCGCGAGCGCGCCGAACTGGTTGCCGCGTTGGGCGTGGCGGACAGCCGGGCGGTCATCGTCCACGAGCCGCTCGACGGGGCGCTCCAGTCGGCCTTCCAGGTCGCCGCGTTCCCCGCGTTCTACCTGGTCGACACCGACGGCCGGGTGGCCGCCGCCAGCAACAACGCCAGCCAGCTACCCGACCTGTCCCCGGGGCGCGACGTCGTGTCCGCCGGGCGATGACCGCAGGGCGGCCCGCAGCCGTCGGACGACCACGCCCCGCACCAGCTCCGGCGGGAGCGCGCCGAACGCCCGCGAGTCGAGGCTGTGCCGCGGCGCGTCGCCGAGGACGTAGACCTGTCCTGCCGGCAGCGCCGCCACCCGCTTGACCATCAACTGGGAGGCGGCGTCGACGTCGCCCGCTCTGATCCGGACGCCGGGCGGCGGCAGGCAGACGACGACCGCACCGACGCGCAGCCGCCGCCGGAATCCCCGCCGCAGCACGAGGAGCTGGTCGCCCTCCCGGTACGTCGGGGTCATGCTGTCACCGTTGACCCCGACCACCTGGAGCAGGGCGCGGGCAACCAACACGGCGATCCCGAGCGTCACGAACGCGCCGACGGTGATCAGCAGAGCGGCTTGAGACACCGCACCACGGTAGCGGAGCGAAGGGGCAGGGGCCGGCCGGCACGGGCCGTGGGACAGACGCGCGCCGGCACGGCAGACGTCCCGCCGGCGGAGCGCGAAACGTCCAACCAGGCTCACCTCGCGCAGGGTGAGCAGCAACAGGAGGCGGGAGAGCATGTCGTACGTGTTGGCGTTCAGCCGGTGCCTGCTCGCGCTGGTCTTCCTGGCGTCGGCCGCCAGCAAGCTGCGCGGGCGGCCCGCGTTCCGGGCGTTCGCCGACTCGCTGCGGGCCATGAACCTGCTGCCGGCGCGGGTGGTCGTCCCGGTGGCGGGCGCGGTGGTGGTGGCCGAGGCGGCGGTGCCCGTGCTGCTCTTGGCGCCGCTGCCCGGCGCCGCGGTGACCACGGTCGGATTCGCGCTGGCGACGGCCCTGTTGGCGGCGTTCACGGTGGCGATCGCGGCGGTCCTCCGCCGTGGTACGGCGGTGTCCTGCCGGTGCTTCGGCGAAGCCGCGGCGGCCCCGTTCGGCCGGCACCATCTCGCGCGCAACGTCGCGCTGATCGTGGTCGCCGGGACCGGCGCGTACGCCTCGCTCGGGGATTCCGGGCTGACGGTCGCGACCGGGGTGCTGTCCGTGCCGCTGGCCGTGGTGGGCGCGCTCGTCGTCGTCCGCCTCGACGACGTCGTCGCCCTGTTCTCGCCCGGCACCCCGCCCGGAGCCGCGGCCGGCCGGGGTGCCACCCCGCGGGGCGGCCGGCCGGGCGCCTGACCACACCGTCTCCTGGACGGACACCCAACGGGGCGGCCGGGCGACGCGGGCCACCGGGCCGGCCGAACCGCCGCGGCCCGTGGCGAGCGACCCTCCCGACTGAGGTGACCGCTGCCCAGGTCGTCGCGGCGGTGCGCGAGCTCGACGATCCGCGCGGCTACGAGGTGTTCGTGCCCCGCGCGATCACCAGCGCCGAGGTCCGACGGATCCGTGACGTCCCCCAGGGGGTCGGTTGGCGCTACCTGCCGGCGGCGCACGGCCGGCGGCCCTGCCCGTGTCCGGCCTGTCTGCCCCGCGGTGGGTACAGGGCGGCCAGCTTGCGCCGCCGGTTCCCCACGACGAGCCACCCGGGCCGAAGAGCGAGCTGATGACGCGGCTGCGGGCGGCGGGGAGCGCCGATGAGATCGTCGACGTGCTCGGCGAGCTGGGCCGAGGCCGGCGCGGCGGCGCCGAAGAGCTGGCATACCTGGCCGACCATCCCGATCCGGACGTACGCGACACGCTGGAAAGCGCTCTGCGGGCGTACCGCGGTCGGGCAGCCCGGCGGCTACGCGAGCGGTTACAGCGAGGCGATTCACCAGCGCTGGATCCGGACAGCCGCTGACCGGTTCCCGTGGCGGTCGAGCCGTCTGCCGCGCCGATCGCCCAGGTCGCCCCACGGGCCGCGCGCGTCACGCGCGATGACGGGCGAGAGTGCCCCCCGCCCCTCGACGGCGTGGCCGGCCCGGCGCACGAGTCAGTCAGCCGCTTCGACGTACGACGCCAGATTGGCCAGCGAGGAGGCGATCCCGGCCTCGTGGACCGCCTGGTCGATGCCGGGGGGCACGTCCGTGGCGGTGACGGTCACCTCGGTCCCCTCGGCGGTGGCGGCGAGGTGCCAGGTCATGGTCATGGTGCCCGCGTACGACGGGTCGTCGGCCTCGAACGCGGCCCGCTGCACCACGCGCTCCGGTGGCACCAGGGCGGCGAACCCGACGTCGACGACATCCGTCGCAGCTGACGTCTTGCCGGGACTGCCGGCGGGGTCGAGGTAGGTGAGGACCATCCGGAACCCGCCACCGGGCCGGGGATCCCACCGCTCGATCCGCCCGCGCATGCCGTCGGGCGGCAGCCAGGCCTCCAGCGACTCGCGGTCGAGGAGGGCGGCGTAGACGGTCGCCGGTGACGCTGCGATCACCCGGCTGGCGCGGTCGGTCCGTCCCACGGCCCGAGTCTAGGACCGAGGTTCGCTCCGGGGTCACCCGACAGCGTGCGGCGGCGTCCGGCCAGCGACCACCGATGGCGGCCCGAGGCGCCGCGCGGGCAGGCGCCGGCGTCGTTCCGCCGGCGGCGGGGCGGCGACCCTCAGTGGATGCCCGCCACCAGTGCGCGCAGCGCGGCCAACGACTGCCCGATGTCGACCCGGTCGGGCGCCACCAGCCACTGCTGGTGGATGCCGATCCCCGCCCCGACGATCGCGACCGCCAGCGCCTCGGTGGGCGGGCCGGCGGACGGCGCGAACCGATCCAGCCAGCGCTTGCAGTGGCCGCGCAGGGTGCCGTGGATCGCCACGTAGCGGTCGTGGATGGGTGAGTCCGGCTCCAGCGCCTCCACCAGCAGCGTGACGAACAGTTTCGTGGTGGGCTGCGCGAACAGCGCCTCGAGCCCCTTCGTCACGCGGTCCAGCCCGAGGTCGGCGCCCTGGTCGGGCGGGCCGTCGAGGCTCGCGTTGAGCAGGTCCACCGACCGTTCGAGCACCGCCAGCAGCAGACCCTCCTTGCTGCCGAAGTGCCACGGGATGGATCCCCGGCTGATCCCGGATCGCTCGGCCACGTCGGCGAATGTCGTCTGCCGGTAGCCCTTGACCGCGAACAGCTCCGCCGCCGCGGTGAGGATCAGCTCGCGGCTCTCTGTGCTGGTCTGCTCCCGTCGGGTTGTCACGCCACCCCCTCTATGCTGGCCATCATAACCTATGCTGAGCAGCATAGTAGATCAACTTGCGGCGACAGCACCGCGAGGAGAGCCCGGGGAGGGCACACCCGTGAGACTTCCGAGCACCGCGCACACCAGCCTTCCGTGGCGCATCCACGAACTCAGCTCCGACTTCGAGGTCGAGGACGTGTGGGCGTTCCGTACCCCCGGCGCCGGGCCCGACGACTTTCCGGCGATGCTGGCGGCGATGCGCACGGCCGGCGGGCTCGCGAGGCAGCCCCGGCCGGTGCGGTTCCTGTTCGCCGTTCGGTGGAAGCTCGGCGCGCTGCTCGGCTGGGACGACCCGGAGGCGGGTGTGGACGCGCGGGTCGCCTCGCTCCGCAGCCGCCTGCCCGCCGACCTCCGCGAGGCGCGGGGCGAGGACGACGACGACATGCCCCTGAAGGCGATCTACGAGCTCGGCACGGAGTCCGCTCGTGAGCTGGCGAACAGGACCGTGCACACCGTGATGCACCTGGGCTGGGTGCCGGGACCCAACGGTGACCACGAACTGCGGATGGCCGTCCTCGTCAAACCCAACGGATGGTTCGGGCGGCTCTACATGGCCGCCATCGCGCCCTTCCGACACGTCATCGTCTATCCCGCCCTGACCCGGCAGTGGGAACGAGCCTGGCGCGACCGCGACGAACTCGCGGCGCAGCACGGTGGACGGGGCAGCCGATGAACGCCGGTGGGCGACTGCTGCGCTGGGCGAGCGGCATCATGCTCGTGCTGGGCACAGGTCACCTGTTGTTGTCGACCTTCTTCGCCCGGGAGGACATCGCCGGCTGGGTGGACCGGGGGGTGTGGGCAGCCGTCCCGCTCGCGCTGGCGGACGGGGGCGCCGACCAGACGGTGGAGTCCGTCCGGAACGGGGCCACCTTCTGGGCCGGTCCGGGAAGCTTCGCCGTACCGCTGATTCTCCTGGGCTGCCTGACATGGCACCTCGCCGGGCGCGGGGTGGCCGTCCCCGCCGGGATCGGCTGGGGCCTCGCGGCCTGGTGTCTCGTCGGCGGCGTCCTGCTCGTGCCGTCCCCGTACTTCGCGGGCGTCGCCGCCGGCGCGCTCATCGTCCTGGCGACGCGGAGGGAAGAGCGGTCGCGGGCAGGCCGCGACCGGGAGAACAGCCCCGCGTGATCCGCGCCCGCCCGCGCGGCGGAGGAAGGGCCCGGAGTGGGTCACCCGACAGGAACGGCGGGCGGTACGCGCCGCACCGGCGGCAAGCGCCATGATGAGTCCGTGAAGATCCTGTCCATCCAGTCCTCGGTCGCCTACGGCTACGTCGGCAACTCGGCGGCGGCATTCCCTCTCCAGCGGCTCGGGCACGAGGTCTGGCCGGTCGTGACGGTCCACTTCTCCAACCACACGGGGTACGGCGCGTGGCGCGGGCCGCTGCTGGCGCCGGCCGACGTGGCCGAGGTCATCGCGGGCATCGCGGACCGTGGGGTCCTCGGCAGCGCGGACGCGGTGCTGTCGGGCTACCAGGGTGACCCGGCGATGGGCGCGGTCATCCTCGACGCGGTGGACAGGGTCAAGGCGGCCAACCCGAACGCGGTGTACTGCTGCGACCCGGTGATGGGCGACGCCGGCCGCGGGATGTTCGTCCGGCCGGGCATCCCCGAGTACATGCGGGACGTCGTCGTCCCACGCGCGGACATCATCACCCCGAACCACTTCGAGCTGGACTTCCTCGCGGGCCGCCCGACGAACTCGCTGACGGAGGTGCTGGAGGCGGTCGACGTGGTGCGCGAGACCGGGCCGCGGCACGTCCTGGTCACCAGCGTGCTCCACGGCGAGGTGCCGACGGGGTCGCTGGAGGTGGTGGCCGTCTCGGACGAGGGCGCCTGGGCGGTGACCACGCCGCTGCTGCCGATCAACCCGAACGGCGGCGGCGACATCACCGCGGCGCTGTACCTCGCGCATCTGTGGACGACGGGCTCGCCCGCGACGGCACTGGAACGCACCATCGCCTCCGTCTTCGCCGTGCTCGAGGCGACCCTCGCGGCGGGCACCCGGGAGATCCAGCTGATCGCGGCCCAGAACGCGATCGCCGAGCCGCCGGCCAGGTTCGCCGCCCGGCGGCTGCGCTGACGCGGGTGCGCCCACCGAGCGGTCGGGAGGTAGCGGGGGAGCGGGTCGCCACCGTAGGTTATGGGACCCGGACAGTGGGAGTGTGGATGCGGACCATCGACTGGCGCGACGGTCGGATCGTCGCGATCGACCAGACTCGGCTGCCGCACGAGGTCGAGTTCCTCAAGATCGGGACCGTCGAGGAGTTGATCGCGGCGATCCGGTCGCTGGCGATCCGGGGCGCGCCCGCGATCGGCGTCGCCGGGGCGCTCGGGGTGGCCCTCGCCGCCCGGCTGCATCCGGACGACCCGGCGGAGCTGCGCCGGGCCGTCGACGCGATCCGGGCCGCCCGTCCCACCGCCGTGAACCTCGCCTGGGGCGTCGACCGGGTACGCGCGCGGCTCGACGCCGAGGGCGCGGAGGCGGCCCTCGCCGAGGCGCTGGCGGTGCTGGCGGAGGACGTCCGCTGCTGCCGTGCGCTCAGCGAGCGGGGCGCGCGCTGGCTGGTGGAGACGGTGGGGCTGCAGGTGGCGGTGCAGACCCACTGCAACGCCGGGGCCCTGGCCACCGTCGAGTGGGGCACGGCGCTGGGCGTGGTCCGTTCCCTGCAGGAGCAGGGGGCGCTGACCCACGTGTACGCCTCCGAGACCCGCCCACTGCTGCAGGGCGCCCGGCTGACCGCGTGGGAGCTGGCCCAGATCGGCGCGCCGCACACCCTCGTGGTCGACTCGGCCGCCGCGTCGGTGTTGGCGCAGGGCCTGGTCGACGCGGTCGTGGTCGGCGCGGACCGGATCACCGCCAACGGTGACGTGATCAACAAGGTGGGCACCTACCCGCTGGCCCTGGCGGCGGCCCGCGCCGGGGTGCCGATGGTGGTCGCCGCGCCGGAGTCGACCGTCGACCTGGCCACCCCGACCGGCCGGGACGTCCACATCGAGGTACGCGCCCCCGAGGAGATCACCGTCCTGGGTGCGGCGGCCGTGGCCCCGACGGGCACCGGGACGCTGAACTATGCCTTCGACGTGACCCCGGCGGATCTGGTCACCGCCATCGTCACCGAGCGTCGGGTTATCCTGCCGGCCGCGGGCGGCCGCCCCGACGACCCCACCGGCCGGGCCTGACCACCCGACCCTCCCGCAAGGAGCCACCCCCGATGCTCAACCGCTGGTCCGCCGCCGACGCCCCGGACCACTCCGACCCGATCGCGCGACTCGTGTACGCGTCCCGGCTGCTCGGCGCCGACACCGGCCTGGTGCTGCACGGCGGAGGGAACACGTCGGTCAAGACGACCGCCACCGACCTCACCGGGGAGCCGGTGGCGGTGCTCCACGTCAAGGGCAGCGGCTCCGACCTGGCGACCATGGACGCGTCCGGCTTCACCGCGTTGCGGCTGGACCGGCTGCGCACGCTGCTGCGGCTGGAGCGGCTCGGCGACAGCGACATGATGAACGAGCTGCGGTGCGCCCGCCTCGACGCGACCGCCCCGGACCCGAGCGTCGAGACCCTGCTGCACGCGTTGCTGCCGCACCCGGCCGTGCTGCACAGCCACGCCGACGCGCTGCTCGCCCTGACCAACCAGCCGGAGGGCGCCCGGCTGGTCGAGGAGGTCTACGGCGACAGCGTCGTCGTGGTCCCGTACGTCATGCCCGGTTTCGACCTGGCCCGGCTCTGCGCGGAGCTGTATCCGGCGCGCGCCCACGCCGGGACGGTCGGCATGGTCCTGCTCAACCACGGACTGTTCACCTTCGGCGCGGACGCCGAGGAGGCGTACCGGCGGCACATCGAGCTCGTCACCCTCGCGGAGGACCGGATGGCCCTGCCCCGGCCCCGGGTCGCGCCCACCGCGCCCCGGCCGGTGGACCGGCTGCGGCTGGCCGGGCTGCGCCGCGAGGTCTCCACCGCGGCGGGCGCCCCGATGCTGCTCAGCCGGTACGAGGATCCGGCCGTGCGGGCGTTCCTCGACCGGCCCGACCTGGCGGCGGTCGCCACCCGTGGCCCGGTCACCCCGGACCACGTGCTGCGCACCAAGCGGATCCCGCTGGTCGGCACGGACGTGGCCGGCTACGCCGACGCCTACCGCCGGTACGTCGACCAGAACCGCTCCCGGGCCCGGAGCGCGACGCTGACCGTGCTCGACCCCGCGCCCCGGGTGATGCTCGATCCGGAGCTGGGCCTGCTCACCGCCGGCCGCTCGGCGGCCGAGGCCACGATGGCCCGGGACATCTACCGGCACACCGTCGACGTGATCGAGGCGGCCGAGGCGGTCGGCGGCTACCGGGCGTTGTCGGAGCAGGAGATCTTCGACCTCGAATACTGGGAGCTGGAGCAGGCGAAGCTGCGGCGGGGCGGCCCGGCGCCGGAGTTCGCCGGCGAGGTGGCGGTGGTGACCGGGGCGGCCTCGGGCATCGGCCGGGCCTGCGCCGAGGCGCTCCTGGCGCGGGGGGCCTGCGTGGTGGCCCTGGACCGGGACCCGGCGGTCGCCGGGTCGGACGGGCCGGCCCGGCTCGGCCTGACCGTGGACGTCACCGACTCCGCGGCCGTCGACGCCGCCCTGGACGCGGCGGTGGACCGCTTCGGCGGGGTGGACATCGTCGTCGCGGCCGCCGGGATCTTCCCGCCGAGCCGGGAGATCGCCGGGCTGGACGAGGCCGACTGGCGGCGCACGATGGCGGTGAACGCGGAGTCGGTGGCGTACCTGTTCGCCCGGACCCACCCGCTGCTGGCGCTCGCGCCCCGGGGCGGCCGGGTGGTCGTGGTCGCCTCGCGCAACGCCCTGGCCCCCGGGCCGGGGGCGGTCGCCTACTCGGCGTCGAAGGCGGCGGTGACCCAGGTGGCCCGGGTGGCGGCGCTGGAGTGGGCGGCCGACGGCATCCGGGTGAACGTGCTGCATCCCGACGCGGTCTTCGACACCGGGCTGTGGAGCGCGGAGCTGCTGGCGGCCCGGGCCCGGCGCTACGGGCTGACCGTGGCGGAGTACAAGCGGCGGAACCTGCTCCGGACGGAGATCACCAGCGCCCGGGTCGGCGACCTGGCCGCCACGCTCTGCGGGGAGACCTTCGCGGCCACCACGGGCGCGCAGCTCACCGTGGACGGGGGGAACGAGCGGGTGATCTGAGCACCCCGGTCCGGCTCGGCGTGTTCCCGCCCGGGCCGGACCGCTATGCTGCCCCCATGACCAGCGCGACCGCTCAGTGCACCGGAACGTCGTACGACGTCCAGGTCGGTGCGGAGCGACGCCGGCGATCCGTCGCCCGCCCGCGCTGACCTGTTCCCTGCGACCGGCGGATCGAGCCGCCGGTCGATGACGGTCGCCCTCGATCCGCCCGCATCTCCCTTTCCAGTGGCCCGCGCGACGACGCGGGTCCGAGCGAGATTGGCGTACCCATGGATCTTGAAAAGCTGCTCTCCGACCGGCTGGCGCCGGCGTTCGCGACCGTGGCCGGCGGCCCGGTCGACCCGGTGGTGCGGCGTTCGCCGCGCGCGGACTTCCAGTCCGACGCGGCGCTGGCGCTCGCCCGGCGGCTCGGCCGCCCGCCGCGCGACATCGCCGCCGAGGTGCTGGAGCGCGCGGCGCTGGACGACGTCTGCGCGTCGGCGGAGGTCTCCGGGCCCGGCTTCCTCAACCTGGTCGTGGCCGACCGGGCGTTGGCCGCGCTGGTCTCCGGGCTGGCCGGCGACGACCGGCTCGGCGTGCCGCTGACGGCGGCGCCGCAGACCGTGGTGGTCGACTACTCGGCGCCGAACGTGGCCAAGGAGATGCACGTCGGGCACCTGCGCTCCACCGTCATCGGCGACGCCGCGGTACGGCTGCTCGACTGGCTCGGGCACCGGGTGGTTCGGGCCAACCACCTGGGCGACTGGGGCACCCCGTTCGGAATGCTGATCGAGCACCTGACCGACCTCGGCGAGGCGGAGGCGGCGCACGAGCTGTCGATGGGCGACCTGGACGCCTTCTACAAGGCGGCCCGGGCGAAGTTCGACGCCGACGAGGCGTTCCGGGAGCGGTCGCGGCTGCGGGTGGTCGCGTTGCAGGGCGGCGACGAGCGGACGCGGCGGTTGTGGCGGCTGCTGGTGGAGCAGTCCGAGCGGCACTTCCTGACCGCGTACGACCTGCTCGACGTGACGCTGACCGAGGACGACTTCCGCGGCGAGAGCGCGTACAACGACCTGCTCGGCGGCGTCGTCGAAGACCTGGACCGGCTCGGGCTGCTGGTGCGCAGCGGCGGAGCCGACTGCGTGTTCCCGCCGGGGTTCACCGGCCGGGACGGCGAGCCGCTGCCGCTGATCGTGCGCAAGAGCGACGGTGGCTACGGCTACCCCGCCACCGACCTGGCCGCGCTGCGGCAGCGCACCGGCGAGCTGGGCGCGACCCGGCTGCTGTACGTCGTCGGGCAGCCGCAGCGGCAGCACTTCGCGATGGTCTTCGCCGTCGCCGGGGCGGCCGGTTGGCTGCGCCCGCCCGCCCGGGCCGAACATCTCGGGTTCGGCTCGATCCTCGGCGCCGACGGACGGATGCTGCGCAGCCGGACCGGCGAGTCGGTGAAGCTGGTCGGACTGCTCGAGGAGGCGGTCAGCCGCGCCACCGACCTGGCCCGGAGCAAGAACCCCGCGCTGGACGACGAGGCGACCGCCGAGATCGGCCGGGCCGTCGGCATCGGCGCGATCAAGTACGCCGACCTGTCCACCGACCGGACGAAGGACTACGTCCTCGACTGGGAGCGGATGCTGTCCCTGGACGGCGACACCGCCCCCTACCTCCAGTACGCGTACTCGCGCATCCGGTCGGTGTTCCGGCGGGCCGGGACGGACGCGCGGCCGGATGCGCCGGTCGTGCTCGCCGAGCGCGCGGAGCGGGTGCTGGCGATGGAGTTGCTCGGTTTCGCCGGGGTGGTGGGCAGGGTGGAGCGGAGCCTGGAGTTCCACCACCTCGCCGGCCACCTGCACCGGCTGGCGACCGCGTTCAGCGCGTTCTACGAACGCTGTCCCGTGCTGCGTGCCCCCGACGAGCTGCGGGAGAGCCGGCTGCTGCTGGCCGACCTGACCGCCCGGACCCTGCGGCAGGGGCTGCACCTGCTCGGCATCCGGACCGTGGAGCGGATGTGACGCGTCAGCTGTTGACGCGATAGCCGCGGAGATTGGCCCGTTCACGGCGGCCATGAGCGGCGATCGATGCGCACACTTCAGGTCGCAGGTGATGGACGCCTCGGCGACGCCCGCCGGTCGACCGTCGCACTGCTGTCCTACGTCTCCGGGGGATCGATGCGCCGACGAAGCTTGCTCGCGGCTGCCTGCGCGGCGGTGGCGGTGCTCGCGTCGCTGACAGCACCGTTCGGACGGTCCGCGGCCACCGCCGCGGGACCGGGTTGCGTGGCGGAGGTGCCACAGGCGGCGGCCGCCGGAGCATGGCCGCCGAGTGCGACCGCCGCGTCGAGGTGACGTCCCGGCGGACCGAGACCACCCAGGTGTACGTCAACCCGGACGGGACGGCACCGTCGAGCAGTACGCCTTCCCCCAGCGCGCCCGGCGGGCGGGTGGTGGCTGGACGGCGTTGGACGCGGCGCTGTCGGTCGCCGCCGACGGCACCGTCCGGCCGGCGGCGTCCGCCGTCGACGTGACGTTCTCCGGCGGTGGCTCGACGGAGTTCGTCCGGGTCCGCCGCGACGGCGGCGGGGTGGCGCTGTCCTGGCCGCGCTCCCTGCGGCCCCCGCACCCCCGGCTTCGACCTGGCCTTCTGCGCGGACCGGCTCGGCGCGGTGCGGACCGGCACCCTGTTCGCCATACCGCCGCAGGGGGAGGCGGAGAACGGCGCGATGGAGGTGAACCTCGACGCGGCGATCCCGGTGGCGACGGCGGCCGGGAGCGGCACGCCCTACTTCGCCGCCAAGCGCGTCACGCTGGCCCGGGGAGAGGTCTGGGTGGGCGCCGTGCTGTCGCGGGCCACCCGCTGCGAGTGCGCCTGGCGCCTGCGCCTGAAGCTGCGGTACCGGGGGAACCAGCACGAGGTGGTCGTCCCGCCGGCCGACCGCGCGCCGTTCCGGATGACCGGCTTCGCCGGCGAGCCCGGCGACTACGCGGTGCAGTACGTCTGGAACCCTGACGGCATCGCCCGCCTCGACTGTGCCGTCGACCGGAAGGCCTGTGCCGCCACGGACCTTCCCCCCGCCGGGCGGCGATAGGGCCGGATCGCTTTTGTCGCCCCGGCCCGGCGCGGACGGCGCTTCCGGCCGGACGATCAGGTGCGCCGCGTACCGGCGGACGACCCGACGTGAGGCGCGGTGTCCTCGGCGTGGCTCGGCGCCCGCAACGGGCATCCCGTGTCGACGCGGGCAGCGAGTTCGGCCCGCAGGGCGGCGAGTTCGGCCATCCGGGCGTCGACGACACCGATCTTCTCCCGGAAGAGCGCCGACAGGGCCGCCGCCTCGTCGGGCGCGTCGCGCAGTTGCTCGCGGTTCCGCGATATCTCCGCCAGTGAGAAGCCGAGCGCCTGCGCGGTGCGGACGTAGTGCAGCCACGCCACCGTCTCGGGTGGGAAGTCGCGGTACCCGTTGGGCAGCCGGCGACCCGCGACGAGGCCGACCTTCTCGTAGAACCGGATGGTGTCCGTGCTCGTACCCGCTCGCGCGGCCAGTTCCCCGATACGCATGACGCTCCGCCGGCTCGTGGACTTGACCTTGGAGCGTACTCCAAGGTTTACCGTCGGGCGTCCCGCAGCCAGACCAACAGGAGCCTCGCCGTGACCGGTAAACTCGCCCCCTCCCGCCCCGCCTACCTTCGCCTCGTCCGCGCGAGCGCCTGGTACGACCTCGTGGTCACGGCGGGCTTCGCGACGCCGTGGACGTACGCGCTGCTGCACGGCGCGCTGTCGCGGCTGGGCAGCGCGCTCGGGCTGGGCGTCCTGCCCGCCCTCGATCCGATCCAGACCCTGTACGCGAACCTGATGGGGTCGGTCGTCGTCGTCTGGGCCGTCCTGCGCGTCGTTCGGGTGCAGCCTTCGTACGGGCTGTTCGACGGCGTCGCCCGCACCCTGTTCGCGGCGTGGCAGGCGTACGCGCTGGCCCACGGTGCCTTCCGGCTGCTGTGGCTGTTCCTCGCCGTCGAGGTGACGTTCGGCCTCGTCCAGCTCCTGCCGTGGTGGGGGAGTTGGCGCACCGCCGCGTCCGGTCAGCTCAGCAGCCCCGCCGCTCGCCGCTGACCGGAGGGGACGATGAGCGAAGCTCGATCCAGTACCGCCGTACGGCGCCGAGTTCGGTGTCCCGAACGTCCTCGAGGACACCGCCGTGGTGCTCGATCGTTCTCGCCGAGGCGACGTTGCCCACCTCGCAGGTGACCAGCACCCGGGCCAGGCCGAGCGCCCGTGCCTCGCCGAGCATCCGGCCCAGCGCCCAGGTGGCCAGGCCCCGCTGGCGTGCGGACGGCCGGACGCCGTAGCCGATGTGGCCGCCGATCCGCAGCAGGAAGTCGTTGAGCCCGTGTCGCAGCGCGATTCCGCCGAGCACCCGGTCGCCGTCGACGATCCATCGGTAGGTGCAGTGCACCCGGTCGCCGCCCAGCGGCCTGGCCGGGTCCGACTCGCCCGCCAACCGGTCCACCCAGTCCGCGAACCCGGCGGGCGTGTCGACCTCGTCGGAGGGCAGCAGCCCGAAGCCGTCCTCGTGGACGCCGGGGCCCCAGTCGTCACGGGCTTCGCGCCAGGCGGCGTGTAGCCGGACGGTGGGCGCGACCAGTTCGGGCATGCGGTGACGATAGCGCTCCACGCGCGTCGGGCCGCCCACCGCCCGAACCGCTGCCCGGGCGGTGGGAGGCCGGCGGGCGCCGGACGATCCACCGCTCGGCAGGACCGGGTACTGACCGTCGCGGGGGCTCAGGCGACCAGGCGCTGCTCGGCCAGTTCGGTGAGCGTGACGGTGCACAGGCCGCCGCGTTCGGCCTTCACGCCGGTCACCCTGAGTTGTGTGCCGGGGGCGAGGATGAACTCCTCCTCGCCGGTGAACGCGGAGAATCTGCGGATGCCCACGGCCCGCGCCGGTAGCACCTCGAAGAGGGTCCGCTTGCCGCGGCGGCCGAGGAACGCCTGGGCGACGCTGAGCTTCGACGTGCACGAGGAGACGCCCCACCACGTCACGGTCCGGCCCAGCGGGTACTGCGCCCGAAGGTCCAGCGACACCCCGCGCCACAGCGGCTCGGTGCGGGACGGGAGCCGCGACACCGCGGCGAACAGCAGTCGCAGGTACGGCAGGTACGGGACTATCCGGCTGCGGTCCGGGTCGCGCAGGGTGGCGTTGATCTGCCGGTAGAACGTCGACTCGCAGGTGTACAGGTAGAGGGCCGCGGCCTCGTCGGCGGGGAGGCTGTCGGCCGCGCCGTCCGCCTGCTTCTCGCCGAACTGGTGCGACTGCTCCACGTGCCAGTCGAGGCCCGACAGCAGCCCGGCCACCGGGGCGACGGCCGTACGGAAATCCATGAGCGGGGTGTCGAACACGCCCGTGATCGCGGGAAGGACGAGCCCTTCGTCCTTGACGCTGGCGAGCCGTTCCAGATAGAGCTTGTGCAGTTCCATCGTGGAGGCGATGAACTCTCCCATGCGGTCGGCCGTCCCCGCGTCCGTGCCGGCGGCGTGCGCCGTCGACCTGCTCCACCCCTTGCTGGGCAGCCAGTCGATCTCGTCGGCGCCCAGCGTCCGCAGGGCCGCGTTCACGTCGGCGAAGTGGTTGCCGTCGCAGAAGATGTCGCCCTGGGCGGCGGGGTTCGGATGGTCGATGTGGCGGACCTCCACGCCGGGGTACTTCTTCTCCAGCCGCTGCACGACCTGCTTGAGGCTGCGGGCGTGCGCTCCCCACCACGCGAACACCACGCCCCGGTCCTCTTCGTCGGCGTGCTGCTTGGCCTTCAGGATCTCCTCGACCAGCGTCTCGACGACCGGTCGCCAGAACGCGGTGTGCCGGTCGGTGGCCATCGCCCCGTCACTGCTGGCGGTCAGCGCCGCGTTCAGGAGCAGCACGCCCTGGGTGAGCATCGCCTGGAACCACTCCGGCGGTTGTACCGTGTCGTGCTCCCGCAGCAGGGCACGGATGTCGGCGATCGGGGTCTTCTTGGGGATGCCGTACTTCCACATCGCCGCCGCCTTGATGATGCAGCGGATGCTCACCACCCGGCCGAACTGGCTGTCCTTCCAGTCGTGGAAGGTGTTGTCGAACATGGCGATGCCGGTGGCGCTCTCGGGCCGTGGGTACGGGTTCTGGCCGAAGACGACGACCTTCCACCTGTGCGGGGGGTTGGGCTTGAGCGCCTGGAAGGTCAGTTCCCGGACGGGTACGACCTGCGTGCTGCGGCCGGGGCCGATGAACGTGGCCGCGTCGGGTTGCGCCTCGATGGCCGGCTTCAACAGCGGCAGCCACGGCGCGCCGCCGCCGGTGAAGAGGTCGGCGAGGGCGAGCGGGTCGCTCGGGTCGGGCGGAGTGGGGGCGGTGGTGTCGCTCATCGCGGGCTCCCGGAGTGGCGGACCGTGCCGGTCCGACGGCACGGTTGATCAAGGTGGGGGCATTGTGCCGTCGAGGGGTGACAGGCACGACAACGGTGTCGGTGGGTGGCGATAGCTTGATCCACGTCGGAGCGACCCTTCCCCATCCGGAGTGAGCCATGACCGTCACCGTCGACCGCGAGAAGCCGCTGCTCAAGGTAGTGCTGACAGATGTCAACGCGAAGGTGGTGCAGGCGTGGCGGGCGGCCTTCGCCGACACCCCCGAGGTCGAGATCCACAAGGGCTCGATCCTGACCCGCGAGGTCGACGCCTGGGTCAGCCCGACCAACTCCCGGGGGCGGATGGACGGCGGTGTCGACGCGGCCATCAAGCGGCACCTCGGAGCCGGGATCCAGTTGCGCGTCCAGCGGGCGATCCGCGACCAGTTCGGGGGGACACTGCCGGTGGGCAGCGCGGTCTGCGTGCCGTCCGGCGCGACCAACCCGAAGTTCCTGATCTCGACGCCGACGATGGAGCAGTCGGTGCAGAACGTGAGCGAGACGCTGAACGTGGCGCTGGCGTGCGCCGCCGCGTTCCAGGCCATCCACGTGCAGAACGAGAGGGCGCCGGGCAGCATCGCGTCGGTGGCGCTGGTCGGCATGGGCGCGGCGACGGGCCGGGTGCCGGCTCGGGTCTGCGCCAACCTGATGTGGACCGGCTACACGCTCTTCAACGACTACTACTTCCGCGACTACGACGACCTGCGGAAGACCGTCTGCGAGCAGCTCGGCGACATCGACAGCCGCCCCGAGGAGGAGCGCGTCCGGGTGACGGCCCCCACGCGGCCGGGCTCCCGCCGCTGATCGGCGGTCGGCCGCCGGCCGGCCCGAGGCGGTGGTCAGGCGGCGCCTGGAGCGGCTGAGGGTCACGGCGGGAACGCGCGGTGCGCGCCCACCTGCTCCAGCAGACCGGCGACGCGGCCGGTGCGGCGACGCTCCACCGTCAGGCGGCAGCCCTGACGGTGAACCAGGTCGAGCGGCGGTACCTGCTGGGGCGGGCCGAACGTCTCGGTGACGACACCAGCCACCGGGCGGCGTGGCCCCGCCCGGGCCGCCGTCCCGGGTGGGACGCGGGTCGCCGGGCGCGGGTCGTCCGCCAGCGGACGCCTTGCGGGCGTCTGCCATGCTCTGGACGGTGACGACCGGCCAGCCGACCACCCCCCGCAGCCACCGCCGCGCCCCCCGCCGCACCCGTAGGGCCGTCCTGATCGGCGCGGTCGCGGCCGTGCTCGCCGCCGTCGTCTACGTCGCCGCCGTGGTCGTCGTGCCGCTGCTGCGCCCGGCGGGCCCGCGCCCCCTCTTCCAGCTTCCCGTCGCCTGCGGCGAGACCTGGCAGCTCGGCACCTATCCCGGTCACGACGACTACGACGTCGACCTGTTCCCCACCGAGGGCGAGGCATGGGGGCGGCCGGTGCTCGCGTCCTACGCCGGCACCGTCACGGTGGCGGGGATCAACGGGTCGCTGGGCGGCCGCACGCCGGAGAACCCCAACGGCCCGCGCGGTCGCGGCGGCGGCTACTGGGTGAAGATCGACCACGGCGGCAAGTGGGAGACGCAGTACCTCCACCTGCTCGAACCGCCGCTGGTCCGGGTCGGTCAGCGGGTCGCCCAGGGCGAGCAGATCGGGCGGCTCGGCAGCACCGGCAACTCCGGCGCGCCGCACCTGCACTACGAGCAGCGCCGGGGTTGGGAGAAGGTCGAGAGCTACTTCGACGGCGCCCCGTCGGGCATCACCCACGACGACACCGAATACACGGTCAGGCGTACGAGCAACAACTGCGCGAGCGGGCAGCGGTAGCCGTCCGGGCGGCCAGCGTGACCCGCCGCAGCAGCTCGCGGCTCACCGAGAGGCCACCGGCGGCACGGTGCTGAGCGACCCGGCCCAACCGGCCGAACCGGCCGTGGCCGCTTCGTAGACTCGGGGTCATGCCGCGGATCGTCCAGTTGCTGGCCTCGCCGGTGCACCGCTACGTCGGCCGGCCCGCGGACGGCCCGGCGCCGGCGCCGCCCGGCGAACTGGTCGAGGAGGTCCGGGTCCGGGCGGGTCTGGGCATCGTCGGCGACCGGTACTTCGGGAAGCCGGCGCACCGGGAGGCGAGCGTCACCGTGATCGCGCGGGAGTCGTTGCCGCCCGGCGTCGACCTGGCGCAGGTCAGGCGGAACGTCCTCACCGCCGGCATCGCCGTCGACGAACTGGTCGGGACGGTGCTGACCCTGGACTCGGGGGAGGGCCGGGTCAGCCTGCGGGTCAACCGCCCGGCGCATCCCTGCGCCTGGATGGACGCCACCGTCGGCCCCGGCGCGTGGAAGGCGCTGCGCGGCAGGGGCGGCGTCCGCTGCACACCGCTGGACGACGGCATCCTGCGCGTCGGCCCGGTCGACGTCGCGGTCGGGCGGTAGCCGGGCCGCCCACCGCCCGTGACAAGTTCCGGGGCGAGGAGGAACGCATCGACTGGACGCCGGAGCTGCTCGGCGAGGTGCTGCTGCGCCGGGCGTCCGGCGGCGGTACGCGTGGGTGCGAGGCTGCCTCTACGATTCACCGTATGGCTTTGCTGCACCGGGCGAAACTGCACCCGACCAAACTCGACCTCCTGGCGGCGTGGCTGCCCGGCCGCCCATGGTTCCGGGGGACGCCCGGCGCGGACGCCGTCCGCGTGGCGGCCTACCGGTTCGACGACCCGGCCGGCGAGGTCGGCATCGAGACGATGCTCGTCACGGTCGGCGACGGGCCGGTCCACCAGGTCCCGCTGACGTACCGGGGCGCGCCCCTCGACGGCGGCGACGAGTGGCTGGTCGGCACCGCCGAGCACTCGGTGCTCGGCCGGCGCTGGGTGTACGACGCGTGCGGCGACCCCGTCTACGCCGCGGCGCTGGCGAGCGCCGTGCTCGCCGGCACCGGCCAGGCGGAGGAGTTCATCGAGATCGACGGCCGGCTGGAACGCCGCGAGCCGAGCATGACCGTCACCACCAGCGGCTCCGCCCACTCCGAGCCCCCCGTCGTGGGCGCGGTGCGTCGGGTGGTGCAGGACGACCCGACGCTCATCGTCACGGACGCCGCCGAACTGGTCGTCGTCCGTCGCCTCGACGGCGGGAGCCGGCCGGCAGGCGCCACGCTGACCGGCGCCTGGGACGGTCAGCCGACTCCGCTGCCGCTGGCGTACGCCCGGCCGGTCTGAGACCGCGCCCAGCCCGCGCCGCCGGTCGCCCGGTCGCGGAACGCGTCGGGCGCCGCCGTCACCGAGACCGCGGCGCACCCGGAGCTGCTGGCCGCGCCCGGGCGCCTGGCCCGGGCCGACATCGACGGGTGGCGCTGCTACGCGTACGTCTGAAGTCGGCGGGACACCGCCGCCGGCCGGCGCTCTAGGCTGTGCCCATGCCTATCCCGCGCCTGCCTGACGACCGCTTCGCCACCGCACGGGGCGGCGCGCCGGTGCGGGGGCGGTGAGCCCGCCGTCCGTGCCCACGCAGCGGAGCGGCGCGGCGGCGGCTGCTGACCGGGGCCGGCCGGGGTTGGCGGAGCGGTGCGCCCGGATCGCCCGGTCGCGGCCGTTCGAGGTGGCCATCGTCGTGATCATCATGGCCAACGGGGTGGTGCTCGGCGTCGAGACGTACCCGGATCTCGGTGCCGCGGGCCGCGCCCTGCGCTGGTTCGAGTGGTTGTTCCGGCTGGTCTTCGTCGCCGAGATCGCCATCCGGGTGCTGGCGTACGGGCGCCGGCCACAGGACTTCTTCCGGCACGGCTGGAACGTCTTCGACTTCCTGGTGACGGCGGCGATCTTCGTCCCCGGCCTGCACGGCGACTCGGCGCTGCTGCGTTTCGTACGGGTCGCCAGGGTGCTGCGGCTGGTGCGCTTCTCGCCGGGGTTGCGCACGATCGTAGCGGCGTTGTGGCGCAGTCTCCCCGGCGTCGCCGGTTTCCTCGCGTTGGCCGCGGTGACCCTCTACGTCTACGGCATGGCGGGCTGGCTGATCTTCGGGGAGCGGTACCCGGAGCAGTACGGCGACATCGGCCGTTCCCTGCTGACCCTGTTCGTGCTGTTGTCGCTGGAGACGCTGCCGGACCTCATCGCGCAGGGCATGGCGGTGTCACCGTGGACCCTGCTCTACTACGTCAGCTACGTGATGATCACGGTGAACCTGCTGCTGAACATCCTGATCGCCGTCATCGTCAACTCGATGGAGGAGGCCCGCCGGCTGGAGATGACCGAGCGGCTGGCGCCGGACTACGACGAGGACGGTGACGGCGTGCCGGACGAGGTGGACCGGATCGCGCTCACCCAGCGGCTGGACGACCTGCGGGCGGTCATCGCCGAGCTGGAACGCGAGCTGCGCATCGACCGCGAGGACGGGCACGGCCCGCCGCGCCACCACCACGGCGAGCGCACGGCCGGCCGTTAGGCGCGGCGCGCGGCCGGCCCCGGAGCGCGGGGGCCGGCCGCGGCGTCGGTGCGGGCGGGTCAGCCCCAGATGGCCGTCGCCCACTCCGGGTGGTCGACGAACGGGTTGCGGTTGCCCTGCCAGCGTTCGTAGATCCGCTGGTTGCGGCGCTTCTCGAAGGCGTCCGGCGGGTCGAGCTGGTTCCACTGCAGCAGCACCGACATCCGGCCGTGGTACGGCGCGGTGCCGTTGTTGACCAACTGGTTCATCTCCAGGTCGGGCCAGCCGTCGGTGCCCTCGTACCGGATCGCCATGTACATGATCATGCGGGCCACGTCGCCCTTGACCGCGTTGCGCGGCTCCCACGAGTCGGCGTCGGTGTAGCAGCCCGGCGCCTCCCCGACGGGGCTGCCGCCGTTGTCGAAGTCCTTGTTGCCGCGCGTCGCGTTCACCGACACGTCGGTCGGCCGCAGGTGGTGCACGTCGGTCCCCGGGCCGGTGGCGGTGCCGAAGTCGCCGTGCGACTTGGCCCAGACGTGCTCGCGGTTCCAGTCGTCGGGGTCGCCGCCGTTGCTGGTCTTGCTCTGCGACCGGCCGGTGTAGAGCAGGATGACGTTGTTGGCGTTCGCCGGATCCTGGTCGGTGTCCCGCAGCGCCTCCCACACCTGGTCGTAGGAGAGCTTCGTGTGCACCTTGATGATCGAGTGCAGCGAACTGCGCAGCGCCGGGCCGGTCTTGCCGATCGCGCTGGCGTAGTAGGTGGCGTCGTACTCGCCGCCGGGCGCGGTGCCGGTCGGGCCCGGCGTCGGCGACTGGCTCGGCGACGGCGCGCTGCCGCCGAGGCTCATCGCCGTCGGGTTCTTCAGGCCGCCGTGGCTGAAGTAGGCGGTCAGGGTGCCGGTGGCGGTGATCCGCTGCCCGCGCAGACCCGGGTTGGTGAGCAGCCCGAAGGTGCTCCGGTACGCGGCGGTGACCTGGACGTAGAGCATCCTGCCCGTGCTGGTCTCGGCCGCCGCGTCGGCGATCGCGATCGCGGTGTCCGACGTGAAGCCCGACCTGAGCACCGTCGTGCTGCTGGTCGGCTGGCCGATCACGTAGCCGGTCACGGTCGCCGTCCGGCCGTCCTGCGCGGCGAGCGCCTGGGCCACGGTCAGCGTGGTGGCGGCCGACGCCACCGCCGTCGTCACCAGCACGGGTGCCATCAGCGCGACGGCCAGCGCGAACGCCAGCGCGAGCCTGCTGGGCCCCGAGCGGGTACTGCTCATCGTATTCATGGACAGCGATGCTAATGGGGTGCGGGTGAACGCCGGGACAGCGGGAGCGCAACATTTCGGTGTGCCCCCGCCGTCCTTGCCGCGCCTGCCGTGTCGGTCAGTGCCGCGCCGGGCCGGCGCGCAGGTAGGTGAGGGCCGCCAGCACCCGGCGGTTGGTGTCGTCGCTGGGCAGCAGGCCGAGCTTGGTCAGGATGTTGCCGACGTGCTTGCCGATCGCCGCCTCGGTGACGTGCAGCTTCGCGGCGATCGACGCGTTGGAGCGGCCCTCGGCGAGCAGCATCAGGACCTCCCGCTCGCGGGCGGAGAGGGCCGCGAGCGGGTCGCGTGGGCGGTGCAGCAGCCGTCGTACGACGTCGGGGTCCACGACCGTGCCGCCGGCGGCGACGGTGCGCAGGTGCCCCACGAACTCGGCGACCTCGGCGACGCGGTCCTTGAGCAGGTAGCCGACGGCCCGGCCGTCGCCGCTGTCGAGGAGCGCGGAGGCGTACTCGGCCTGCACGTGCTGGCTGAGCACCATGACCGCGAGCCGGGGACGTTCGGCGCGCAGGGCGACGGCCGCGCGCAGACCGTCGTCGCGCAGGCCCGGCGGCATCCGGATGTCGGTCACCACCAGATCCGGCTCGTGCGCCCGGACCGCGTCCCGCAGCGCCGGCGCCGAGCCGACGGTGGCGACCACCTCGAAGCCGAACCGGGTCAGCAGGGCGACCAGGCCCTCGCGCAGCAGGACCTCGTCTTCGGCGAGCACGACCCGCGTCACGGGCGGCACGGCAGCTCCACGCGTACGAGGGTAGGGCCGCCGGGCGGACTGGCGAGCAGCAGCCGCCCGTCGGCCGCGGCGACCCGGTCGGCGAGGCCGGTCAGGCCGGTGCCGCGCGCCGGGTCGGCACCGCCGTGCCCGTCGTCGGAGACCTCCACCACGAGATCACCGTCGGCCCGGGTGAGCCGGACCTCGGCCCGGGTCGCGCCGGCGTGCCGGAGGACGTTGTTCAGCGACTCGGACACCACGTAGTAGGCGGTGCTCTCGGTGAGTTCGGGCAGCGGCTGCCCGATCTCCGCGTGGACCGTCACCGGGATGGTGGCCTCGTCGGCCAGCTCCCGGACCGCGCCGGCCAGGCCGAGGTCGGTGAGGCTCTGCGGGCGGATGCCGTGCACGATCTGCCGGAGCACGGCCATCAGACCCTTGGCCTGGTCGTGCGCGACGGCGAGCGGCCGGGCGGCGGGGGAGTCCTCCGGCACGTCCAGCCGGGCCAGGCCCAACTGGAGGGTGAGGCTGGTCAGCCGGGGCTGCGCGCCGTCGTGCATGTCCCGCTCGATGCGGCGGCGTTCGGCCTCGTACGCGTCGACCAGCCGGGCCCGCGAGCGGGTGACCTCCCGCAGCGCCGCGCCCTCGGCCGGCCCGCCCAGCAACCAGCGGGCGACCGCCGCCTGGACCGCCGCGAGGGCGCCCAACGCGTACCAGAGCACGGGGACGAGCAGGACCCCGACGACCGCGTACGGTGCGGCCTCGCCGGGCGTGTCTACGGTGGTCCAGACCACGATGACCTCGTCGGCGTCGCCGGCCAGCCAGGGGCTGGCCACCAGCGTGAGGTCGAGCAGTGCGAGCAGCGCGAACACCCAGTACAGCAGCGGCACCAGGCTGCCCAGCCAGAACGCGTGGGCGACCTCCCGCCACGCGGCGGCGGTGGTGTAGCGCGCGGCCAGCCCCCGCCAGCGGTGCGCGGGCAGCGGGCGCGGGTCCACGATGCCGAGGCGCTGCCGCTCGACCGCGGTCACCGCGATGCTCACGACCGGGGCGGCCGCCAGCACCATCAGCGCGCCGACGGTCAGGAACAGCACGAGGGGCAGCTCGACCTGGCGGCCCTGCCGCACGGCGTTGACCGCCGCCAACAGGGGTGCCCCGACGACGAGCAACCCGACGGAGAGCACGCCGGCGACCGGCACGGTGGTGACCACGTACGCGAGCGCGCGCCACGGCCACGGGGAGAGCAGGTAGCCGGGCCGGCGCAGGGCCTCTGCCAGGTGCGGAGGGGAGGCTGTCGTCATGCCGCAGACGCTAATCGGGGCGCGGGAGCCGACCCAGCCGTCTGGGCGTACTCCCGGGGTGTGCCCAGCACTACCGGCGCGCCCCGCACGGGCCGTCCGCTCCGGCGAAATCACCGCCCATGCCCGCCGGTCGCCCGGTGCCGGCGCGGTGTCCGGCGTAGGGTGGCGTGCGTGGATCAAGAGGACCGAATCGCCCTGTTCCTCGACTACGAGAACCTCGCGCTGGGGGCGCGCGACCACCTCGGCGGCGCGGCCTTCGACCTCCGCCCCATCGCCGACGCCCTCGCCGAGCGCGGCCGGGTGGTGGTGCGCCGGGCGTACGCCGACTGGTCGTACTTCGACGAGGATCGCCGGATGCTCACCCGGTCCCACGTCGAACTCATCGAGATACCCCAGCGCATGGGGGCCTCGCGCAAGAACGCCGCCGACATCAAGATGGCCGTGGACGCGGTGGAGCTGGCCTTCGAGCGCGGGTACATCTCCACCTTCGTGATCTGCACGGGCGACAGCGACTTCACCCCGCTGGTGCACAAGCTCCGCGAGCTGAACAAGCGCGTCATCGGCGTCGGGGTGGAGAAGTCGACCTCGGCGCTGCTGCCGCCCGCGTGCGACGAGTTCCTCTACTACGACCGCCTGGAGGGCGTCGACGTCGCCCCGCCGCGGGCCCGCCGCGGTCGCCCGGCCCGGCCGTCCGGCCCGGAGTTGCCGCCGGCGGAACCGGAGCAGGAGCCGGAGGCGCAGCCGGCGGTCGAGGAGGCCGCCCGCGACGTGGACACGCTCGCGGTGCTGGTGGCGCAGACCGTCGCCGGCCTCCAGGGCAGCTCCAGCGGCGAGGTGACCGCCTCGACGCTGAAGCGGACCCTGCTCAGGAAGGACCCGACGTTCAGCGAGTCCGACTACGGCTTCCGCACCTTCGGCGAACTCCTGCGGCACCTCGCCCAGCACAACGTCGTCGAGCTGGGGGAGGGCCCCGCCAAGGGCGACCCCGAGGTCGGCCTGCCCGAGCACGGCGACCGGGAGGTGGCGTTCGGGCTGCTCGGCTCGGTGGTGTCGGACCTGGCCGGCGACGAGGGGGCGGTGGCGCTGTCCGGTCTCAAGAACCAGCTGCGCCGGGCGCGCCCCGACTTCAGCGAGAAGAAGCTCGGCTACCGCAGCTTCCTCCAGTTCTGCAAGGCGGCCGCCACCAGCGGCGTCGTCGACCTGCGGTGGAGTCCGGAGGCCGACGACTACCTGCTCACCCCCCACGCCGCCTGACCACCCGGGGGCCGCCGGGGCCGCCCCGCCGAGCGTGCACGGACGCGAACTCCTCCGTGGACGTTTGAAGATCGCGCGCAGCGGAGAAGGTGCGCTCGCGCGGGCAGAGCCGCCCGCCGGCTCTCGGGAGGAAGCTCATGACACGGATGGTGCGCGCGGCTGCGCTCGTCGGGGTGGTCGCCCTGGCGGTCAGCGGTTGCGGAGGCGTCGGCGGTGGCGACGGCGACGAAGGCGGTGGCACGGCCACCAGGGGCACCCTGAGCACGATGGGCTTCGGCCTGTCCGACGAGATCGCCGCCACGCGCGTCGACGCGTTCAAGCGCGATCACCCGGACGTCGACCTGAAGATCGTCGAGGGGGCCTTCGACGAGCAGCAGTTCCTCTCCGCGGTGGCCTCGGGCAACCCGCCGGACCTGGTCTACATGGACCGGAAGCTGATCGGCACGTACGCCAAGCGTGGCTCCATCCAGCCGCTGACGGACTGCGTCGAGAAGCAGGGCATCGACATGGGGCAGTACCGGCCCGCCGCCAGGGATCAGGTCACCCTCGACGGCACCGTCTACGGCATCCCCGAGTTCTCCAGCGTCCGGGTGGTCTACCTCAACGAGGCGCTGCTCCGGCAGGCCGGCCTGACCGCCGACGACGTCAACCTGGGGGACTGGGCGGCGCTGCCCGCGCTGAACGCCAAGCTCGCCACCGTCTCCGGCGGCCGGCTGTCCCGCATCGGCATCGACCCGAAGATCCCCGAGTTCCTGCCGATGTGGGCCAAGGCCAACGGCGTCGACATGATCTCCGCCGACGGGACGAGGGCGAACCTCGACGACCCGAAGGTCGTGGAGGCGCTCACCACCGGCCTCAAGCTGATCCAGGACCAGGGCGGTTGGGGCAGGTTCAAGTCCTTCCGGGACACCTTCGACTTCTTCGGCGCGCAGAACCCCCTCGCCAGGAACCAGATCGTCGCCTGGCCGATGGAGGAGTGGTTCCTCAACCAGGCCGCCAAGAACACCCCGAAGGCCGAGCTGGTGGTCAAGCCGTTCGTCGACCGGCAGGGCAAGCCGGTCACGCTCTCCTCGGGGCAGTCCTGGGTGGTCCCCAAGGGCGCCAAGAACCCGGACGCGGCCTGCGCCTTCGTCAAGAAGGTGACCGCCACCGACACCTGGGTCGCCGCGGCCAAGGCCCGCGCCGACGCCCGCAAGGCCGCCGGCCAGCCGTTCACCGGCGTCTACACGGGCAACGTGGCCGCCGACAAGCGGATCTTCGACGAGCTGTACCAGCCCACCGGCAACAAGCGTTTCGACGACGCGGTGGCCACCATCCGCTCCGTGCAGGACGCCGCGTTCGCCATGCCCGCCTCGCCCGCCGGCGCCGAGTTCGACAAGGCCTGGACGGACGCCGTCAACCGGGTGCTCTCCGGCCAGGCGCAGCCGGCGCAGGCGCTGGCCCGTGCCCAGCAGGAGGCGACCGCCGCGCTGGACAAGGCGTCGAAGTAGGCCCGGGGATGGCCACCACGACCGTCCCCGCCCCCGCCGGCCGGCGGCGTCGTACGCCGCTGGCCCGGCGGGAGGCGCGCTGGGCGTACGTCTTCCTGGCACCGTGGATCGTCGGGTTCCTGGTGTTCAACGCCGGGCCGATGATCGCCAGCGCCTGGCTCAGCTTCACCGAGTACGACGTGTTCAGCGCGCCCCGGTACACCGGCCTGGACAACTACCGGGAGTTGATGGCCGACCCGATGGTGGCCCGCAGCCTGGGCAACACCGTCTACTACACCGTCCTGCACGTGCCGCTGGTGATGGCCATCTCGCTGGGGCTGGCCCTGCTGCTCAAGCGGGTGGGGCGCTTGCAGGGCTTCTTCCGCACCGTCTTCTACCTGCCGGTGATGACCCCGGCGGTGGCGGTCGGCATCCTGTTCCTGCTCCTGCTCAACACCCAGGACGGTGTGATCAACCGGGGCCTCGCCCTGGTCGGGGTCGAGGGCCCGAGCTGGACCACCGACCCGGACTGGGTGATGCCCGGAATCGTCCTGATGAGCCTGTGGAGCCTCGGCTCCACCGTGATCATCTATCTGGCCGCGCTGCAGAACGTGCCGCGTGACCTGTACGAGGCGGCGAGCATCGACGGCGCCGGCGGCTGGGCCCGGTTCCGGCACGTGACGCTGCCGATGATCTCCGGCGCGCTGTTCTTCACCCTGATCGTCAACACCATCGCGTCCCTGCAGATGTTCACCGAGGTCTACACCATGTACTTCGGCAACCGGCAGACGCAGGGCTCGTTCAACAGCGACGCCGCCTCGTTCTACGTCATCCACCTGTTCCAGGAGGCGTTCCAGTTCCTGCACATGGGCTTCGCCTCCGCGATGGCCTGGCTGCTCTTCCTGATCATCCTGGTCATCACGCTCGTGCAGGTGAAGCTCAGCAACCGGTTCGTGTACTACGAGGGAGACCGACCGTGACGGGGGACAGGGGGCGGCGCGGCGTGGGCCGCGCGGGCCGGGCCGAGGGAGGCCGGTCGTGACGGCCGCGGTCGAGCGGACGGTCGCCGCACCCGTACCCGCCGCGCCGGAGGCCGCCGAGCGCCGGCCCGCGGCCGGGGAGGCCCGGCGGCCGGTCTGGCAGCGGGTGCTGTTCGTGCTCGCGCTCGTCGGCGCGGCCGTCGTGTTCACGCTGCCGTTCGTCTGGCTGATCAGTGCCTCGCTGCGCCCCCGCGAGTACGTCTTCTCCACCGGGTTCCTGCCCACTCCGTTCGCGCCCGAGAACTACACCGAGGCGTGGCAGGCGGTGCCGATGGTCACCTGGCTGTTCAACAGCCTGGTGGTCGGCGTCGCGGCGGCGGTCGCGGTGACGCTGTCCAGCGCGTGGGTGGCGTTCGGGTTCGCGTACTTCCGGTTCCCCGGGCGGGATGTCCTGTTCGGGCTGGTGCTGGCGACGATGATGCTGCCGTTCGCGGTCACCATGATCCCGACGTACCTGATCTGGTCGGAGCTGCGGCTGACCGGCACCCAGGTGCCGCTGTGGGCGGGCAACCTGTTCGGTTCGGCGTTCTACATCTTCCTGCTGCGGCAGTTCCTGCTCTCGCTGCCCCGCGAGTACTTCGAGGCGGCCCGGGTCGACGGGGCGAGCTATCCGCAGCTGTTCTGGAAGCTGGCCTTCCCGTTGATCCGCCCCGCCCTGCTGGTGGCGTTCGTCTTCGAGTTCAAGGCGAGCTGGACGGATCTCATGAAGCCGCTCATCTACCTGCGCGACGAGGAGCTGTACACCCTGCCGCGCGGGCTGAAGGTGGTGCTGGACCGCTTCGGCTACGGCGGCGAGCAGCAGTGGGAGATCGTGCTCGCGGGCGGCGTCATCGCGACCGTGCCGATGCTGGTGCTGTTCTTCCTCGCCCAGCGCCACTTCGTGGAGGGCATCGCCACCACCGGCCGCAAGGGCTGATCCGTCGGGCCCGGCCCGTCGCGCGGATCGGGCCGGGCCCCGCGGGTGGCCGGTCAGGGGATCGTCAGGCCGTACGCGGCGAGGATCTCGGTGATCGGCTGGTAGTAGGTGGTGCCGCCGGTGGTGCAGTTGCCGCTGCCTCCGGAGAGGATGCCGAGGATGGTGCCGGTGGCCGCGACGTAGAGCGGCCCGCCGCTGTCGCCGGGCTCGGCGCAGATGTTGGTCCGGATCAGGCCGGACACGGTGCCCTGGGCGTAGTTGACGGTCGCGTTGAGCCCGGTGACCGAGCCGCAGCGCACGCCCGTCGTGGCACCGCTGCGGCAGACGGCCTGGCCGACGTACGCGTTGCCGGCGCCGTAGACGGTGAGCAGCCCGGGGTGGGTGTAGACCGCGCTGGGGCGGGCGATCGGGCTGGTGTAGCGGACCAGCCCGTAGTCGTTGCCGGGGAAGCTGGTGGCGGTCCGGGCACCGAGGACGGTGGTCTGCGCGCCGTCGGCGTACCAGGTCGAGGCGGCGACGGTGCAGTGGCCGGCGGTGACGAAGTAGGCGGTGGTGCCGCTGCGGACGTTGGCGCCGAGCGAGCAGCGTCCGCCGCCGCCGTAGACGGCCTCGCCGCCGGCGATGAGGATGCGCAGCCGGCCCGGCTCCCGGCGCAGCAGCGCCCCGGCGCGCGCGGCGGTCGCCCGCAGTGCCGCCACGTCCCGGGCGGAGACGGTGTCGTCGACGGTCAGGGTCATCCGTCCGGTGGCGGGGTCGAGCCCCCAGGCGGTGCCGGCGGTGCGTACCGCCGCGAGCGCGGCCGCGGCGCGGTCGGGGTCGGCGCGGTCGGGGGCGGCGTGGGCGGGCGCCGGCAGGCCGAGCAGCAGCGCGGCGAGCAGGAGCAGGGCGAGCGGGAGACGACGCATCCGAACCTCCGATAGATCCATCTCTGTCGATTCTGTAAGGATCCACCCGCCGCCGGGACGCGGACAAGGCGCGGGCCGCCCGAGTTCCCCGCCGCTGCTCGCCGGAGGCGGCCCCGGCGCGCGAGGCGTGCCGGGGCCGCGCCGCGGTCAGGCGCCGCGCACCCAGTCCACGGTGAACCGGGCGAAGACGATCTGACCCGCGCCGATCTCGTAGAGGTTGCCGACCTCGCCGTTGGCGAGCACCGCCATCGTCGAGTACCCGGCCGCCCCGGGGCGGACCAACGCACGGGCCGGCCAGCTCGCCCCGTCGTCGGTGGACAGCCGCACCGTCAGGTTCTCCCGCGCCGTCGGGTGCGCGTTGTTGCTGAACAGCGCCGTGCGGGTGCGCACCGGCGCCCCGTTCGGGCCGACCTGCGCCGGGGTCAGGTACGACAGCTCGTCGGCGTTGCACAGCGGGTCGGTCAGCTCGGCGCTGGCCGTCGTGGCCCCGAACGTGGCGCCGCCGTCGGCGGAGGTCGAGTAGTGGCGGTTCCGGGTGCTGTTGTGCCGCATGTTCTGCGCGATCGCGCCGGTGCCGCGTTCGACCGCCTTGCTCTCGTTGACGTTCGCCCCGGCGGAGCCGCCGCGCCGCCAGGTGCGGCCGTGGTCGTCGCTGTAGACGTTGGCGGCGTGGCTGGTGCCGGCCGCGTCCCGGTAAGCGATCGGCTGCACCAGCCGGCCGCTGCTGGTCTGGATGCCGTGCCCCGAGGAGAAGAACACCTGTCGCCAGGCCGGGTCCTTGACCGCCGGGTTCAGCTCCACCGGCGCGCTCCAGGTCGCCCCGTGGTCGGTGCTGGTGACGTACCGCAGGTGCAGGCTGTTCGGGTCGTCGGCCGCGTTGCTGCCCGACGCGCCGGACCAGAAGCTGATGCCCGGACGGGGCGAGTAGGTGTAGAAGCAGTAGACGGTCCCGGTCACCCGGTCGACGAGCAGGCTCGGGTCGCCGACGCCCTCGCTGGTGGTCGGCGGGGCCAGGATGACGCGGGGCTGCTCGAAGGTGCGGCCGCCGTCGGTGCTGCGAGTCATGGCGAGCTGGATGTTGTTGGTGCCGCCGCCGAGGTCGTACGAGCCGTCGACCCGGGCGTCGGCGACGGCGATGACCGTGCCGTTGCCGGTGACCGCCAGGCCCGGGATGCGGACGGAGGCGGCGGTGCCGTCGTACCGGCCGTTCGGGCCGTTCAGGCCGCGGATGACGGTGCCGCTGCTCATCAGCGTGGTGTGGTTGAGCCGCGGGGTGCCGGGGGAGAGGCCGCAGGTGGCGGTGCCCCGGTGGGTGGTGTCGAAGCCGGTCGCGGTGGTGCGCAGCTCGTACGCGGTGCCCGGTGGGACCGTCCAGAAGTGGACGGTGTTGCCGCCGGCGGCGACGGTGCGGGTCCACGGCGACCCGGACCGGCCGGGCCAGGTCACGGTGAACGTCCGGCTGGTGGCGGTGCGGTTCTCCAGGGCCAGTTGGAGGCGGCCGGCGGTGCAGTCGACGCTCACCAGCGCGGACATGCCGGTGCCGCAGTGGAAGATGCCGTCGATCTGCTCGTCGAGGCCGTTCGGGGTGGTGGTCCGCAGCGTGTACGGGGTGCCCGCCGCCAGGGTCCAGTAGAGCTCGCTGGCGGCGCCGGGGGCCACGGTGCGGGTCCACGGTGAACCGGAGCGGTTGGGCCAGGTGACCGTGAAGGTCTGCGACGCGGTGCTGCGGTTGTCGAGCAGCAGCGTCAATCGGTTGGTGGCGCAGTCGGCGCCGACGGTGGCGGTCACGCCGGCGGGCGCCGCGGACGCGACCCCCGGGGTGGCGAGCGCGCCGGCGACGGCGGCGAGCACCGTGGCGAGGGCGAGGGGTACGGCTCGGGGCAGGGGCACGGGCACCTCCAGGCGAAAGTCATAAGACGTAAGACGTCTGATGACGGTAGGTGCCGTGCCGCTCCGGGTCAAGACATCGACGGAGAGTGGTATGGAACGGGCCCCGGCGGCCCGGGACGTCAGCCGCGCGCGGCGGCGGCGTGCCGGAGCGCGTCGAGCAGGCCGCGCAGGGCGGGCTGGTCCAGCGCGGGCTCCCGGACCGCCGCGTGGATCGCCCGGACCGGCCGCGGGTTGCGCAGCGGGCGTACGACCACGTCGGGGTGCGGGCTGTCCAACGCGGTGCGTGGGACCACCCCGACCCCGAGGCCGGCGGCGACGAACGCCTGCGTCGTCGGGTAGTCCTCGCTCTCCACCGCGACGTCGGGGCTGAAGCCCGCGGCGCCGCACGCGTCCAGCACGGCCTCCCGGCACGGGCCGGTGGGCTCGCTGCCGACCCAGGGCTCGTCGGCGAGATCGGCCAGGTCGAGGGCCGGCCGGGTGGCGAGCCGGTGCCCCGGCGGCAGTACGGCCAGATAGGGGTCGTCGAGCAGGTGGACGAGTCGCACGCCGTCGCGGGCCTGCCCCCGGCGGTGGACGACGATGGCCAGGTCGGCCTCGCCCCGCTGCACCTGCGGCAGCGGGTCCTCGGGGTCGACCAGCCGCAGGTCGACGCGGACGTCCGGGTGGTCACGGCGGAAGCGGGCCAACGCCGGCGGCACCAGGGCGGCGCCCGCGGTGGCGAAGTAACGGACGGCCAGCCGCCCGGTGCGCCCGGCCCGCAGCTCGGCGAGGGCGGTCTCCGCCTCCGCGAGGTGCCGGCTGATGACGGCCGCGTGCTCGGTCAGCAGCAGCCCGGCCGCTGTCGGGCGCACCCCCCGGCCGGACCGCTCCAGCAGCGCGGCGCCGGCCTGCTTCTCCAGCGCGGCGATCTGCTGGCTGACCGCGGACGGGGTGTAGCCCAGGTGGGTCGCCGCCGCCGTCACCGACCCGCTGGTCACCACCGCGCGCAGAACCTGCATCCGCCGTACGTCGAGCATGTAGCACACCTTAACAGTGCGACAGAGGCGTTCAGTTGTCCTGTCGGGCTGGCCCGGGGCGCGGTGGAGCGCGACGGGCGGACGGTCGACGATGGGGGTGGCGATGGGCGGGGGACGACCGTCGATTCCGAAGTGGCCGGCGAGCTGACCGCGACGACGCCCCCACCCGGTCGCCGCGCCCGGCGGTGGCCGGGGGCCGACGGCGCCTCGGACGGCGGTGGGGATCCGCGACGATGCGGCGTGCGGTCGGAGTCCTGGACGGCGTGCGCCGGATGTTCGACGTGCCGCCGGCTCCGGCGGCCGGGCCCTAGGGCAGCGGGACGGAGATGCCCCGGGCGTGGTCGGTGAGGGCCGCGCCGACCACCGTCGCCTCCAGCGGCAGCACCTCCAGGCAGCGCCGCACGGCCGCGGCCATCAGCGCGTTCGGCACCCGCATCGACAGCGTGCAGTGCGGCACCCAGCGCCCCGGCTGATAGTGCTCGACCAGCCCGATCCCGGCCTCGGCCAGCCGGCCGTGCACCCGCGCGTGGTGAGCGAGCAACTCTGCGGTGGGGGTCGGGCCCAGCCAGAGCACGCGGCCGACGAACTGCCCGGCGTGCTGGAAGCTCAGCCGCAGCGGCGCGGCCACCACCGTGTCGCGCAGCGCCGCCGCCACCCGCTCCGGATCGAAGCGGGGCGCGACGGCGAGCGACACGTGCGGCCGGTGGCGCTGCTCCAGAAGCGAGCGCATGCTCTGCACGCCCTCGGACTCCAGCGCGTCCCAGAGCACCCGGATCCGTCGGGTGGCGTCGGTGTCCAGGTAGAGCTCCAGCGCCGCGACCACATGATCACTTTAGGGGGCGGTGGTCAGGGCACGACGACGGCCCGGCCCTCCAGCGTGCCGTCGCGCATCTTCCGGTACGCGACGACCGCCTCGTCGAGCCGGAACGTGTTCGACTTCGGCCGCACCAGGCCCCGGGCGCCCAGGTCGAGCACCTCGATGAGTTCCGGCCGGCTGCCCCAGTAGGTGGTCTGGATGCTCACCTCGTACGGCACGCCGAAGTAGCTCACCGGCAGGGTGCCGCCGCCGATGCCGACGATGGTCAGGTCGCCGACGGTGCGGGCGGCGGCGGCGCCGAGCGCGAGGGTGGCGTCGACGCCGACGAAGTCCAGCACCACGTCGGCGCCCCGGCCTCCGGTGGCCCGGCGGATCTCCTGGGCGGTGTCCCCGCCGGAGAGCATGCTCAGGTCCGCGCCGAACTCCTCGCCGAGCTTCAGCGCCTCCTCGCGCGTGTCCACCGCGATCACCCGCGTCGCGGTGGTGGCCTTCAGGATCTGCACGCCCACGTGGCCCAGCCCGCCGACGCCGATCACCACGGCGGTGCTGGTCGGGCCGAGCTTCTCCCAGGAGCGGCGGATCGCGTGGTACGGGGTGAGGCCCGCGTCGGTCAGCGGCGCCGCCGCCACCGGGTCGAGCCCCTCCGGCAGCGGCACCACGTGCCGGGCGTGCGGCACCAGCATGTACTCGGCCATGCCGCCGTCCAGGCCGAGGCCGCCGCCCCCGCCGGGCACCGGCGCCTCGGCGATGTTCTCGCAGTACGGGTCGACGCCCACCCGGCAGCGGGCACAGGTGCCGCAGCCCCACGGGCCGTACACGGCAACGGGCTGGCCCACCGTCAGCCCGGTCACCCCGTCGCCGAGGGCGTGCACCCAACCCGCGTTCTCGTGCCCGAGCGTGAACGGCGGGTTCCACGGCACCGCGCCCGCCTCGAAGTCGTGCATGAGGTGCAGGTCCGAGTGGCAGGCGCCGGCGCCGCCGATCTTCACCACCACCTGCCCGGGACCGGGGGTCGGCTCGTCGACCTCGACCAGCTCGGGTTCCGACTTCCAGTTCGGCAACCGCAGCGCGCGCATGGGATGTCTCCTGTCCTCCGGTCTTCGGCTCCGCCCGCCTGCCCGCTCAGCACCCGGCCAAACGACCCGCCGGATCCCACCCCTTCGGGGTGAGCCGGGCTCACCCCCGCCGGTGCCAGCCTGCCAGGGGTGCGATGACGACGTCGGCGACGGAACACCTGCGCGGGCTGGGCTCCGGTCGCCACCCCGACCGATGAGGCAGGAACGGGTGCACGTGCTGGCGGGCAACGCGTTCGCGATCAGCGACGCGCAGGGGGACATGGAACCTGATCGGCAGGCGCCGGTCGGGCTCTTCTCGTTCGACACCCGGTTCCTGTCCCGCTGGCTGCTCACCCTCGACGGCGAGCGGCTGCACGCGCTCTCCCGCGACGCTGGCCCTGAAGCCGGACGGCACGCCGGTGGAGACGCTCACGTCCAACATCGGGCACCTGCTGTGGAGCGGCCGTCACCGCACGGTGGCGGCGTCGCACCACCACGCCGTGGCGGCCGGGGCCACGGCCGCGCGGGCGGCACGGGTCAGCGCCCGTCGCCGCTGCTCGCGGTGGGGCGGCCCGGCTCGGGCGACACCTGGACGGAGCCGGGCGAGACCTGCACGGTGCCGGGCGTGACCTGGACGGCGCCCGGCGCCGAGGGCCGGCCGGCCGGAGCCGACGGCGATGCCGTGAGCCGCCCGGACGGCCGGACGGTCGGGTTGGCCTCGGGCCGGTCCGTCGGCGTGGCACCCGGCGCGTCGGAGCGCCCCGGGTCGTCGCGCAGCAGGCGGTCGCAGTAGCCGGCCACCTTGCCGCGCCCGCCGGCCGCGCGGACGAGGTCGCCGAAGACCGGCTTGTCCAGGACGCGGCCCGGATCCTCCCCGCCAGCCCGGAACGCCCGGCACAGCACCGCCACCGACGCGCTCGGCTCGGGCCGACCGTCCACCGTGGTGGCCGACGCGGACGGCTGACCGGGAGCCGCCGTGGGGGAGATGACCGGGGCGGGCACGGGCGGCACGGGCGCGGGGGTGGTGGCCGGGGCGGGGCCGTCCAGCGGGTTGGGCAGCGCGCCGCCGGTGGCGGCGAAGGCCACCCCGCCGGTGACGGCGAGGGCGACGCCGGCCAGCGCGGCGCGGACGCCGAGTCGGGCGAGGACCGGGACCCGGCCCCGCTCCGGCGCGGCGGCGGGCGTGCCGGAGCGGGCGAGCCGGTACGCCCGCACCGCGGCGTCCTCCCCGGCGAGCTCACCGGCGCGGGGCGCGGCGCGGACCGCTGTCAGGAGCGACGCGAGAGGGCGCGGAGCGTCCTGCGGGTCGACGACCGGACCGCCGAGCAGCCGCTCGACGGTCTCCTGGTCCATCCGGTGTGCTTTCATCTCGTGTCCCTCAGCGCCACCCGCCCTCGGGGCGTCACACGGATCGGGTGTGACGCCCGACAAACGCCGGGCCGGAGACGACGCGGAGGATGCCCTCCGGGCAGCTCAGCCCATGGTCTTGGCGCCGTCGATCGCCTCGCGGAGGATGTCGGCGTGGCCCGCGTGCTGGGCGGTCTCGGCGATCAGGTGCAGCAGGACGCGGCGGAACGACCAGATCGCGCCGGGCTCGAACCAGGGCGCCTGCGGCAGCGGGTGGGCGGCGTCGAGGTCGTGCGTGGCGATCAGCTCGTCGGTCGCGGCGGACACCCGGTCGTAGTCGGCGAGCAGCCCGGCCAGCGTCTCGCCGTCGTTCATGCGGAACTGCCCGGCCCAGTCGAGGGGCTCGCTGTTCATCGCCTCGGCGCCACCGACCGCGAACCGCGCCCACCGCTGCTCGACCGTCGCCACGTGCTTGATCAGCCCGCCCAGGCACAGCTCGCTGACCGTGCTGCGGGTCGCCGCCTGCTCGTCGGTGAGCCCGGCGACGGTCTGCCGCAGGAACCCGCGGTGCAGGCGCAGCGTCTGCACCAGCTCGGCCCGCTCTCCGGTCAGCTGCTCGGACATGGTCATCCCGTCGCCCTTCTCCGGTCCGCAAGTCGGGAGTCACCTTAGGGCCCGCCACCGACAGGGACGGCACCCGAAGCCGGTTTCGGCCAGCGGTTGCCGATTCGTCCGATCCGGGGTTCAGTGAACTACATGGGTGTGATCAAGGTGGGCACGTCGTCGTGGGCGGACCAGATGCTGCTGCGCTCCGGGTGGTATCCGCGCGCGGCGAACACCCCGGCCGGCCGGCTCGGCTTCTACGCCGGGCGGTTCCCCCTGGTCGAGGTGGACACCTCCTACTACGCGGTGCCCGTACCGGAGACGACGCAGGCGTGGGTCGACGCCACGCCGGAGGGATTCACCTTCGACGTCAAGGCGTTCAGCCTCTTCACCGGCCACCCGACCCCGGTGGCGGCGCTGCCCCGCGACCTGCGTCCGGCCGGCGGGCCGAGCCGGATCCGCCGCCGGGACCTGCCCGCGGCCGCGTACGACGAGCTGTGGGACCGGTTCCGGGCGGCGCTCGACCCGATCGCGGCGGCCGACCGGCTCGGCGCGGTCCTGCTCCAGTTCCCGCCGTGGCTGGCCCGCGGCGCCGCCGCCGAGCGGCGCATCGCCGAGCTGGCCGAGCGCTGCCGCCCGTGGCGGGTCGCCGTCGAGCTGCGCCACGGATCGTGGTTCGACGGCACGGCGGCGGTGGAGACGCTCGGCTTCCTGCGGGCGCGCGACGTGTCGTTCGTCTGCGTGGACATGCCGCAGGGGCATCCGTCGTCGGTGCCGCCCATCCTGTTCGCCACGGCGGAGCTGGCGGTCGTCCGCTTCCACGGGCACAGCGCCGCCTGGGGGACCGGGGACAAGCAGGAGAAGTTCCGCTACGCGTACGGCGACGAGGAACTGCGCCGCTGGTCGGAGCTGCTGACCGAGCTGGCCGGGCAGGCCGGCGAGCTGCACGTGCTGTTCAACAACTGCTGCGGCGACCAGGCCCAGCGCGACGCGGAGCGGCTGGCCGGGCTGCTGGGCGTCGAGCCGGTGGGACGCCCGGCGCGGGCGGCCGCCGCCTCCTGACGGCGGGCGCGCGAACCGCGTTCCCCGCAGCGGGTGGCCCGGCCCACCAGCAGGGTGACCTCGCGGGCGGGAGGTTTCCCGTGGGGCGGGTCGGGTACCGCCGGTGGCGTCGAGCGACGGGAGGGACGACAGATGACCGAGCGGCAGGAGCGGCCGGGAGACGGGATGCCGGGCGTACCGCGGGACGCGGCGGCGCGCGAGACCCGGGAGGCGCAGGAGGCGCACGGCGGCAGCATGGCGCCCGGCGTGGTGGACGACACCGGTCACCCGGTCGCGTCCGACGAGCCGGGGGTCACCAGCGAGGGGACCGCCGGCGGCTGATCCGGGGACGGCTGACCGCTGCCCGGGCCACTAATTCGGTCGAACCGGGTAACAGTCCTCCGACATGATCGTCGGATGTCGGTTTCCTCTCGCGCTCTCGTGCGCTGGCAGTTCGACCTGACCTGGTCGCTGTTCGAGTACCACCTGGAGCGCCTCGAGCCGGCGGACTTCCTCTGGGAGCCGGCCGGCCACTGCTGGACGGTACGCCGGGGCGCGGACGGCGGCTGGACACCCGACTGGGCCGACACGGAGCCCGACCCGGTCCCGGTCCCGACGATCGCGTGGCTGACCTGGCACATCGGCTGGTGGTGGACGGTGACCGTGGACCACCTGCGGGGGCGAGGGCCCCGGCAGCGCACCGACGTCCGGTGGCCGGGCGCGGGCGAGCCCACCGTCGCCTGGCTGCGCGGGCTGCGCGCCGAGTGGCATGCCGTCCTCGACGGACTCACCGACGCCGACCTCGACCGCACCGCGCCGTTTCCGTCGCAGGACGACCCGGAGTACACGGTCACGCACATGCTCGGCTGGGTCAACGCCGAGTTGATGAAGAACGCCGCCGAGATCGGTCAGCTCCGGCTGCTGCGGGCGGCGGGTCCCGGAGCCTGACCCCCGCCGGGCGGGGAACAGGTGGCTCAGGAGCGGCGGCCCCGGGTCCGCAGCGCGTCCTCCGTCCGCTCCTCGACGTCGGCGGCATCGGGGAAGGTCCGTCGGGACGGCGCCGGGTCCGGGGGCGCGCCGGGACCGGCCGGCATCGTACGGGTCGGTTCGATCGATCCGAGGCCGTGCCGGCCCGCCGGCCCCGACGGTCCCGCCGGCTCGCCGGCGCGTCGGTCCCCGCGCCGCCCCTCCGGCACGGCGGTCTCCTCGCTGCCCTCGTCCATCGGGTCGTGCTCACCGGTGCCCCAGGGCGGCTCCGCGTCCAGGCCGTCCCTGGTCACCCACGGCGTGGTCGATTCCGGTGTGCGCCTGTTCCCGCTGCGTCCGTCTCCTGCCGCCATGGTCACCTCGCTGGTCGGTCCGCCGATACCGGGCCCGATTGCCCGTCCCGGAGCAGGTCATGCCTGCGCCGGCGCCACCGGGCGGGCACGCGCCGCCCGGTACGGGCGCACCCGGACCCGGGGACACGCCGAGCGGCGCCCCGCCGCCGAGGAGTCGGCGGGACGCCGGGGGCGCGTCGCCCGCGTCAGCGGCCGGACATCGACATCCGCTTCTTCTTGGTCGAGCCCATCGCCATCAGCGCGCCCATCCCCTTCGGCAGCCCGCCCGCGCGGCCGAGCATGCCCCGGAACACCTCGCCGGGCTTCTGCTGCTCGCCCATGTAGGCGGTCACCACGATGAGCGCCCCCGTCAGCGCGGGGACCGCCCACTGGAGCATCCGCATCTGCCGCTGGCTCGACGCCACGTTCGACGGCGTCTGCGAGTTCGGTTCGGTGACCCCCTCCACCGGCGGGCCGCCGGCCTTCTCCAGCTTCATACCGAGCAGCCGGCTGTAGCCGGTCACGGCCAGCGCACCGACCGTCAGCGCGGTCTTCAGTGTGCTGGCCCGGCCGACGCCGGACTGGGCGGCCACCCGGGGGCTCTCCGTCACCAGTTCGCCGACGGCGCCCGCGAGGTGGGCGCCGATCGCGGCCGCGTTCACCGGGGTCCACCGGGCCCAGCCGGCCGAGGCCATCGGCAACCGCTGGGTCGAGTCGTTCATCTGTGCCGCCGCGCCGTTGACGCCGAACGCTCCCATCAGGGAGCCCCCGAACCAGGCCGCCAGGCCCAGATCGTGCATCGAGCGCAGTGCGGTGTGCCGTTCGGACATCTGATCCCCTTCCACCGTGTCGGGCGGTGCGGCATACCCGCCGCCCGGTCGGCTAATCCCGTCCGTCACCTGCTGATACGGCACGGCCGCGCGGATACCGGGGAAGACCGGGTGGCGGTGGCGTCGCCGCCCGGCCGGGGCGACCCGGCGTGCCGGCCGGGAGGAGTCGGCGGGCCGGTGGCGGGTAGATCGCCTGACGGAGGAAATGAGCGAGGGGGGAAGAGGATGTCGCAGCCCGAGGAGAGCCGGGAGAAGACCGCCTCCACCGACGCGGTGCTGATGCACCCCGGCAACGATCCGCGCAAGACGACCGCCCAGGTGCCGCCGCCACCCGAGCACGGCGAGACCCGCGTCGAGCGGGACGGCGAGATGGTGCCCGTCGAGACCGACGAGTGAGCGTGCCCCCGGGCGGCGGGGAGCCGCCCGGGGCACGTACGGACGGTCAGCGGGCGGGCAGGTCCGCGGCGAAGCGGGCCACCCGGGCCGCCAGCGGCGCTCCGGCGCGTACCCAGGTGAAGTGGTCCATCCGGGCGCCGGCCTGCGTCGCGGTGTAGCGCTCGCGCACGACGGGCGCCGCGGCCAGCTTCGCGCAGAGGTGGTCGAGCGTCTCGTGCGGGGTGTACTGGTCGTCGTCGACGCTGATCGCGAGCACGGGGGTGCGCAGCCTCCGCACGGCCGCGTCGGCGTCCACCCCGTCCAGGCGGGGGAAACGGCCGGTGCGCGCGGTGTGCGCCCAGTCCCGGATCACCCCACGCGCCTGTCGGCCGCCGAAGCCCCAACCGGGCCAGACGCCGAGCAGCCGGGCCGTCGCCGCGATCCCCTGGGTGTACGGCAGGACGCCGTACCCGCGCAGCCCCGGGTAGGTGCGCCACCACGGCAGGCCGACGGCGACCAGGGCCAGCCCGTCGACGTCGTGGTCGCCGTGCACGGCGAGGTGCAGCAGCGCGGCCTGCCCGCCGAGTGAGTGCCCCAGCAGCAGCGTCTTCCGCCCGTCGCGCCGGGTCTTGAGCGCCGCCAGCACGGCGCCCACGTCGGCGGCGAGTTCGGCGTAGCCGTATCGGCAGGCGCGGCTCGGCGGCGGGGTGCTCTCCCCGGTGCCGCGCAGGTCGGCCACCGCCACGGCGAGACCGGCGGCGCGCAACTCGGCGGCGAACGGCCGGTAGTAGCGCGCGCGGACGCCCATCGCGGGCGAGATCAGCACCAGCGGGGCGTCGGCGACGCCGTCCGGTTCGGGGTAGACCTGGAGCCCGATCCGGGCCCCGTCCACGTCCACGAACTCCTGCCGGTATTCCCCCGTCGCGCTCATCGCCTCAGGCTACGGCCGAGGCTACCCGGGGGTAACCGGTGGGTGGCGGGGGTCACCCGACGGGCGCCGTCGCCCCGTCGGCCCGCGCCGCCGGGACGCGCCGGCCGCCCCGACCGCGCTCGGCCCGGTCGACGGCGGCGAGGACGTCCGGCACGTCGAGCGCCGCCAGCGCCGGATGCGGTACGGCGTCCGCCGGCCCCGCCAGCGGTCCCGCCCAGAGGGCCTGGTGCCACGGCCGGTCCGGCGGCGGGCCCCAGAGCGCCGGCGACACCGGGCCGAACAGCAGGACCGACGGGGTGCCGTACGCGGTGGCGAGGTGCCCGATGCCCGTGTCCCCGCTGATCACCAGCCGCCCGTGGGCGACCAGCGCGGCCAGCTCGCCGATCCCGGTCTCCCCGGCCAGCACGGCGGTGTCCGGCAGCCCGGCACCGCGCGCCACCTCAGCCGCGATCGCCCGCTCGCCCGGGGTGCCGGTGACCACCACCCGGTGCCCCCGGCGGGCCAGCTCGCGGGCGACCGCCGCGAACCGGCTCGGCGGCCAGCGCCGCGCCGCCGCCTTCGCGCCGGGGTGCACGATGCTCACCCCGGTCGGCAGTCCGCCCGCCGCCGGTCGGCGCAGGGCGAGGTCGCCGCGGTCGGCGGGGATCCCGTACCAGCCGAGCAGCCGGCACCAGCGGTGCACCTCGTGCTCGTCGTCGTCCCAGTC
>NZ_JBIDDA010000002.1:444103-726816 GCF_043204915.1 Micromonospora sp. NPDC047670 | reverse complement strand
CAGCCTCAAGCGCTACATCAGCCGGCAACTCTTCCGGACCCTGAACGGCGCCCATTCAGCCACCAGCACCACTTGACAGCTATAGAAGCATCTCATTGTGTTAGCCATCGCCCAATGGATCATCGCCCGGGTGCGTTGGGGCAGGGTCTCGTAGTCACGCACGAGCCGCCGGTACTGCATCAGCCAACCGAAGGTCCGTTCCACGACCCACCGCCGGGGCTGGACGTGGAAGCCCTTCCCGGCAGGACGGGGCACCCGCTCGACGTCGATTCCCAGCCGGGCGCCGTGCGCCCGTACGGTGGTGTTGTAGCCACCGTCGACCCACGCCTTGACCACGGTCGGATGGTCCGCGGACACGCTGGTGAGCAGCTGCCGGCCGGCGGTGGAGTCCTGCACCGACGCAGCGGTGACGATCACGGCGAGGAGCAGTCCGAGGGTGTCGGTGGCGATGTGCCGCTTGCGTCCCTTGATCTTCTTCGCCGCGTCGATGCCCTGGCTGTCCTCGCCGACGTTGCTGGAAGTCTTCACGCTCTGCGAGTCCAGGACCACCGCCGACGGGCTCTCGCGGCGGCCGCGAGCGACCCGAACCCCCTCCCGCAGCAGATCGTGGATCCGCTGCGTGGTCCCGTCCGCTTCCCACTTGGCGTAGTAGTCGTACACCGTCTTCGTCGGCGGAAAGTCATGCGGTAGGTACTCCCAGGCGATACCCGTTCTGGCCACGTACAGGATCGCGTTGACGATCTCCCGCAGGTCATGCACCGGCCGGCTGATCCCCAGGCCCACCCGCGCCGTCCGCCACGCTGTCAGCACCGGCTCGATCAACGCCCACCGCTCATCCGACAAGTCCGACCGATACCCACGCCGCTGCACGCCCACGCCGCGACCAACGAACCAACCCCACCACCGCAACGGCCGAACATGAAACAGCCACTACACGAATCAGATGCCCTCTTAGCCAGTGAGTGCTGATCTGCTGCGCCTGCACCCAGGGCAGGTGCTCACCGATACGCACCCACAGATGGTCGTACCGTCGATAGGTGATCGGCTGCCCGCTGCGGTACCGGAACAACGGCCCCTCCTCCGTCGCGTGCCGCTGCTCGGCGTGCCGCTGCAGGTACCGCATGAGCGTCGGCGACACCGGCTGCCACCGCACCGTCTCACCCTTCTCCCGCAGCAGAATCAGACACTGATCGGGGTCCAGGTCGACCGGACGCAACGCCAACGCCCCACCCCGACGGCATGCCGTCTCGGTATGCAGCCGTAGCAGCAAGCTGTCCAACGCCGGATCGTCACCCGTGCTCGCCGCGACCTCGTTGATCTCCGCCAAGCGAGTGTCCGCCAACGCCCGCCGGGTGCTCGGCAACCGCCGCGGCTTCGCCACCTTCAACGCAGGGTTGTCCGCCTCTGACAGAAGCCCGTCGGCGACCGACCGCCGGTACAGGCAGCGCAACGACGCGATCAGATGCTCCGCCGCACTGCGCCCACCCCGGGCGTTACGCCGGGCCACGACATGCGTCTTGACGTACTCCGCGAACCGCTCGATCTCCGACGGCGTCGGCTCGTCAATGCGCCTCGCGCCCCACTGCTCGACCACGCGCTTCCAGTACGAGCCGTACGCGCGCCGCGTGCCCGCGGTGACGGCAGCCGCCACGACCGGCACGTACTCGGCGAACGTCGGTGCCGGCGGACGGTCCGACGACGCTGCTAGCAGGTCCGTTGGGGAGATGCCCATCCGCGACAGCAGCAGCCGGGCAGCCTCCAGTTCCGCTTTGCCCGCCGTGCCCGCGCTCATGCCGGATCACCACCCAGCACCGCGCGCTCGGCCTGGGCGACCATCTCGTCCAAGGCAATCGGCGGGTACACCACGAGCAGTTTCGCGGCGGGGTCCGCGGATAGTAGGACGCGCTCGCCCGCTGCGAGGCCGCACCAGCGCCGCACCGCAGGCGGCAGCAACAGGTGCCCCTGGCCGGTGACAGTGAAGACTCCCTGGGGGTCGCGGCGCACGACGATGACGCCTCCACCTTGCCGGATGTCCAGACGGGCACCGGGTTCCCAGCCCATTGCTCCGATGATCGACCGATCACGAATCCGTCCACTGCTATCCACCGAAGCCAGGCGATACATCCTCGCTTCGATGCGCTGCTGCGGAAGTGCCGGCATCGGCAGGGGCGCCCGACGCAGCGGGCGGTCAGCACCGGTCCGGGCAGACCTGGCCTGGTCCGGAAGCAGGACCGGAGGGACGACGGAAGCCACCGAGGGCTCAGCCACAGCGACCACCACCCTCAGCCAACACATGGCCAGCGCACGTGGTCGCGAAGATCAGGTTCATGTGGTCAAGGACGCTTGACCACCAGTACGTCGGAGACGGCACGGGTGCCGCAAGTTTGTGTCCGAGGGGGGACTTGAACCCCCACGCCCTATACGGGCACTAGCACCTCAAGCTAGCGCGTCTGCCATTCCGCCACCCGGACTTGCTCGTCCAGCCTACCGCGTCGACCGAGGTGATCAACTCACTCGTCGGCCGGCCCCGGCGGGCCGCACGGGGAGTTACTGTACACGCCCCGGGTGGATCATGCACATCGGCTTCCGCCAGGTGGGCCGGCGCAGGTGGGACGGGGTCCGCCGCTCAATTCCAGCCGGCGGTAAGCGGCGGCCCGGGTAGCGTTCGGCCACCCTTACCCGGCAGCATGGCCACGTGTCCCATCCCTCTCCCCTGGCCGCCGTTCAGCACCAGGCCCTCGCCCTGCGCGCCGCGGGCGATCTCACCACCGCCCGTCGGCTGCTCACCGACGCCGTCGAGTCCGCCCGGCCGCCGTACGGCGCGGATCACCCGGATGTGCTGAGCACCGCGCACCTGCTGGCCCGTCTGCACCGCGAGGCGGACGATCCGGGGGCCGCCCGCCGGGTGCTGGAGGAGGCGTTCGCCGCCGGCGAGCGCCGCTGGCCGCACGCCGACCCGCTGATGCTGGCGCTCTCCTTCGAGCTGGCCGCCGTGGCACACGAACTGGGCAATCGGCACGAGGCTCGCCGCAACTACACGCGCGTCGCCACCCTGGGGCCCGCCGTGCTCGGTGCCGACCACCCGGCGGTAACCACGGCCCGGCAGTATTTCGGCGACGCCGCTCCCGCCCCCCAGCCGAGCGAGCTGCCGGACCTGTCGGCGCTCTCCGAGCCGACGATGTCCCTGGCGGCCCTGTCCACCGCCTGGCGACCGCACGAGCCGGCCGCTGCCGCCCAGCCCTCTCGGCCCTCGACCGCGCAGCCGGCACCACCGCACGTCGCGAGCGGCCCGCCGGCGCCACCCGCTGTGGCGGCCCCGCCGACCATTCCGCCTCCGCCCGCCGTCCCGTCGCGGGCCACCCCCGCCGCGCCGGTGCCGCCGCATACCGCCGGGCCCCCGTACCCGCCGTCCGCCGCCCCGGCGTACCCGGCCCCGCCGCAGGCCACCCAGGTGCCGCCGCCTCCCACGGTGCCGACCCCGCCTGACACCGCGTGGGCTCCGCCCGCCCCACCCACGGTGCCCACCCCGCCGCATTCCGGGCGCGCCCAGATCCCGGCGCCGCCCGCCCCACCGACCCCGCCGCCCATGGGCGGGACCGGCCAGGCCGCCCCGCCGCACGCCGCCGGGGCCGGGCAGGTGGACCACGGCGCTCCGGCGCAGCAGATCCCCCCGCCGCCGGTGGTGCCGGCACCGCGGAGCGCGCCCGCTGTACCGCACCACGCCGCCGTATCCGCGCCGCCGCAGCCGTCGACCACCGCGGCCGCGCGAGCACCGCAGGTCCCGCCGGCGCCCGTGCCACCACCTCCGGTGGTGCCCGCGCAGCGACCGGGCGCCACGGCCGCGCCGACGCCGCCGAGGTCTCCGTGGGCGCCCGCGCCGGCCGAACCGCCCGCGAACCGGGACCCGTTGGCGCCCGCCCCGCAGAGCCCGCCCCGCCCTGCCCCGCCGGCGGCGCAGGGCACGGCCGCGCCCGCCGCGACGGGCAGGGCCGTCCCGCCGTCGGCCACGCCCGCGGTGGAGTCTCCCGTGTCGTCGTTCCCCGCCGTGGCGACGGGCGACGGGCCGCCCGCTGCGCCAGCCCCGCGACACGCGGCACCGCCGGCCGCGCCAGCGGTGTCGAACCCACCCGTGCCGCCGGCCGTACCGGCCCCGCGACACGCGGCATCGTCCGCCGCCCCCGACCTGGCGGAGCCGCCCGCGCCAGCGGCGGCTGATCCGGCCCGGCCGGAGACGCAGGAACGGCCGCCGCCGTCCGATTCCGGGTGGGACAGGCCGACGATCCAGGTACGGCAGATCGGGCCCCTGCTCGCCGAGGAGATCGCCCGCGCCGGCGGCACGCCGCAGCCGGGCGCGGACACCCGCGCGCCGGCGAGCCCCGCACCGCCGGAGACGCCGTCGTTGGCCGCCTCCCCGGCTGCGGCACCGCACGCCGCACCGGCGCCGCACACGCCCGCGCCAGCCACGCCGGTCAGCACACCGTCCGCGCCGCCCGTCAGCGCACCACCGACGTCAACGGCCAGCGCGCCCCCCGGGCCCACCCGCCCGGTCAGCGCGCCCCCGCCCCGGGCCAGCGCGGCGCCGGTGCTCCCGCCGCCACCGTCCGTACCGGTCAGCGCCCCACCGCAGCCCGTCAGCGGGCCGCCCGGGTACCCGCCCGTCAGCGGGCCGCCGGGGTACCCCGTGAGCGGGCCGGCGCAGTACGCGCAGCCGGTCAGCGGGGTGCCCACGCCGCTCTGGAGCACGACCGCGCCGCAGTGGAGCAGCACGGCTCCCCCGCAGGCGCCGAACGACCCGACCGCCACCGGCGACAGGCACGACCACGTCGGCGCCTACGACCGGGACGTCGCGGACGAGCAGGAGGGCCGCGACCAGACGCCGGCGTACCCCGACATCGAGACGTTCCCCATGCGGGAGGTGCCTCGGCCCGACGCGCCCGAGGCGTTCCAGCAGGGGCCCCTCGGCCCACCGCCGGCGTACCCGATGATCGGGGAGCCCGAGGAGCACGGCCGCAACCGGACAGCGATGATCGTCGCCGTGGTGGTCACGGTCCTGGCGCTCGCGGCGCTCGTCGGGGTGGGCGTGCTGCTGCTCAGCCGGGAGGCCGCGCCGCCGTCGGGGCCCGCCTCGCCGGTGGCGGCGACGGCCACGGGGGCCGCCCCGAGCGCGACCCGCCCGCCGCCGGGCGGCCTGAGGCTGCGGGACGACTCGGCGACGATCACCCTGACCTGGACGGACCCGACGGGCAGCGCGGTGCCGTTCATGGTCGCCGGCGGCCGGGCCGGGCAGAAGCTCGGCGTGCTGGCCACGGTGGACCCGGGCCAGACCAGCTACACGGTCAACGGGCTGAACTCGCGGGTGGACTACTGCTTCACGGTGCTCGCGGTCTACTCGACGGACTCGTTCGCCACGTCCGGCCAGGTCTGCACCGAGCGGGAGAACAGCACCCCGGCGACCTGAGACGTCCGGCGTGCAGGTGCGCACGCTGGGTGTTGACGGCGGGACACTGCGGGTTCCCCCGCCCCCGGCCGGGCCATATGATGGCACCCGGCTCAGAGGACGGTCGCCGGACGAGGCGCCACCTGCCAGGACACACGGGAGGCAGCCGGTAGTGGCCAGCATCGACGACGCCGTGGACGCCGGCACCCCGCGCCCCCGCTCCCGCCGCATGCGGGGCGGGCTGGTCACCATCGGCACGGTGGCCGCGCTGCTGGCCGCCATGGGGCTGACGGTCCTCGGTCTCGGCGCGGCGGACAACGCGGTGGCGAGCCACGACGCGAGTTCCTGGCTGTGGAGCACCGCGCGCAGCGAGCTGGCCCGGGTCAACGGGGTCACCGCGCGCGTCGACACCCGGGTCGGCATCCCGGGCGCCCGCCGACACCCGATGCAGGTCACCCAGACCGACCGGCTGCTGATCCTGCGGGACCTGAACACCGGTCAGGTCAGCTCGCTCGACCTGGCCACCCTGCAGATCACCGCGACCACCCGCACCACCCCGGGCCTCGGGGTCAACGTCGCCCTGCACGAGGACGCGGCGTTCGTCGTCGACGCCGTGCAGGGCATCGTCCGGCAGCTCGACCCGCGGTCCCTGACGCCGGTCGGCGAGCCGGTGCGCTACCCGCCGGGCATCACCGGCGGTTCCTTCGACGGCGAGGGCCGACTCTGGATCGCGGTGCCCAGCGAGGGCACCGTCTCGGCGATCACCGCCGCCGCGCTGCCCTCCGCGCCCGCCTCGGCCCCCGCCGGGGGCGGCCTCAGCCCGAAGCAGGTCGAGACGTACGACGTCGCCGACGCCAGCCACGAGCTGGTCGTCTCCACCCTGGACGACGGCGTCGCGGTGCTCGACCGCACGGCCGGCACGCTGGTCACCGTGCAGCGGGGCAAGCTGCGATCGACGCCGCTGACGATGAGCGCTCCCGGCGCGTTGCCGGCGCGGACCAGCGGGCCGACGGTGCCCGTGACGGTGCCCGGCGAGCGGCGGGTGCACGTGGTCGGCGACGACGGCGAGGTCAGCGCGTTCACCGTGCCGGGCGCCGGCGACCGGCTCAGCCCCGCCGTGGCGTGGGCCGGCCGGTTCTACTGCGCCGACGAGGCGTCGGGCACCGTCTACGCCTTCGACGCGGGCGGCCGACTGGTCGACACCATCCGCAGCCGGGGGACGGGGCCGCTGGAGCTGGAGGTGCGGGAGAACCACCTGTTCATCAACGCCCCCGACTCGGCGACCGCCCGGGTGGTGGACGACCGGCACCAGGTGCGCGAGGTCGACAAGTACGCCAACGACGTGCTCGGCGGCGACCCGCCGCCCACTCCCCCGCCGCCGCCCCCGCCGAAGAAGCCGAAGGTCGGCAAGCCCGGCGCGCCGCGCAGCGTCACCGCCGCCGCCGGCAACGCGCAGGCCCGGGTGAGCTGGCGGCCGGCCCCGGCCAACGGCGCGGAGATCACCAGGTACGTGGTGGAGGGCGCCGGCCAGCGGGTGCAGGTGGGCGCCAACCAACGGGCCGTGGAGATCAAGGGCCTGACCAACGGCGAGACGTACCGGTTCTCGGTGCACGCGGTCAACGCCAAGGGCGACGGCCCGGCGCGGACCAGCAACCCGGTGACGCCGACCGCCGCGGTGCCCGACCCGCCGGCCAGCGTCACCGCCCAGGAGCGGCCGGACGGCACGGTGCTGGTGCGCTGGCCGGCGGCGAACGGGCAGGGCAACACCATCGCGAAGTACGTGGTCACGGCGACCTCGGCGGGCACCAACGCCCCGGCCGGCGAGTCCCGCAAGACCGAGCTGGTGGTGCCGGCCGGCGAGCTGGAGTACGGCACGCAGTACGCGTTCACCGTCGTCGCCGTCAACGACCGGGGCGCCGGCTCGGCGGCCTCCCCGGTGAGCAACACCGTCGTGCCGTACGCGGCGCCGGGCCGCCCCGCCGAGCTGCGGGCCACCACGGTGGCCGACCGGCCGGGCACCGTCGCGGTGCAGTGGTCGCCGGCGGAGGCGAACGGCCGCCCCGTGACGAAGTACCTGCTCGACGTGGGCGGACGCAGCAGCGAGGTGACCGACACCCGGGCCACCGTCGACGGGCTGGGCAACGGCCAGAACGTCACCGTGAAGGTGAAGGCGGTCAACGAGGCCGGCCCCGGTCCGGAGGCCACCGCCACCGCCCGGACGGTGGCCGAGCCCCGCATCACCGTGACCGGCTCGTCGGCGACCGCCACCTCGGCGACGGTGACGTTCACCGTGGACGCCGGCGGCGGCAGGGCGACCTGCACGCTGAGCACGCCCGGCGAGCCGGCGAAGACCGGGAACTGCTCCGGCATCACGATGACGGGCCTGACGCCCGGCACGAAGTACACCTTCACCGTGACCGCGAGCAACGCCGCCGGAAAGGGCACGGCCACCCGCGCCCAGGCCACCGACGCCCTCTACGGGATCGCGACCTGCAACAACGGCCCGGACGGCGCCCAGCGGACGTACTGCGACTCCGACGTCGACGGCCGCAACGGCAACGAGGTCTTCTCGGTCACCCGGCAGGACAACGACCGGCAGGTCGGCTGGGCGAAGCCCGGCACCCGGCTGAAGGCGTACTGCAAGAAGGCCGGCGAGAACGTCGACTCCTGGATCTACAACAACCAGAAGCAGAGCACCTGGTGGGTGCAGGTCGAGTACTCCGGGCGCAACTACATCCCGTGGGCCTGGCTCAACCTCGAGGGCGGCGACAACATCAACGTCCTGCCCACCTGCTGACCCACCCAGGCAAGGAGCACCACCGACGTGACCCCCCAGGAACCGCTCACCCAGCCGGAGGTGCAGGGCTTCGCCGCCCTCGCCGCCCGGCTGGCCGAGAACGTCAACGCGGTGGTGCTGGGCAAGCCGCAGGTGGTCCGGCTGGCGCTGACGGCGCTCTTCGCCCAGGGGCACGTGCTGCTGGAGGACGTGCCCGGGGTCGGCAAGACCACCCTGGCCCGCGCCATCGCCGCCACCGTGAAGGGGCAGTGGCGGCGCATCCAGTTCACCCCGGACCTGCTCCCGTCGGACGTGTCCGGGGTGACCATCTTCAACCAGGCCACCCGGGGCTTCGAGTTCCATCCGGGGCCGGTGTTCGCCAACATCGTCATCGCCGACGAGATCAACCGGGCGTCGCCGAAGACGCAGTCGGCGCTGCTGGAGGTGATGGAGGAGCGCACCGTCACCGTGGACGGCGTCCGGCACCCGGTGCCGCAGCCGTTCCTGGTGGTGGCCACCCAGAACCCGGTGGAGATGGACGGCACCTACCGGCTGCCCGAGGCCCAGCTCGACCGGTTCCTGGTCAAGCTCTCCGTCGGCTACCCCGACGAGGCGGTCGAGGTGGAGGTGCTGCGCGGGGCGACGGTCCGCTCCCCCGAGGCACTCACCGCGGTCACCGACACCGCCACCGTCGGGGAAATGGTCCGCATGGCCCGCCGGGTCCACATCGCCGAGCCGCTCTACACGTACGCGGTGCGACTCGCCGCAGCCACCCGCACCCACCCGCAGGTGCGCGTCGGGGTCAGCCCCCGGGGCGTGATCGCGCTGACCCGGGCGGCGTGCGCGTACGCGCTTATCGACGGGCGCGGCTGGATCATGCCGGAGGACCTGAAGGCGCTGGCGGAGCCGGTCTTCGCGCACCGGCTGCTGCTCACCCCGGACGCGCAGGTGCGCGGGGTGACCGCCGCCGAGGTGCTGCGTCAGGCGGTGGCCTCGGTGCCGGTGCCGCTCCCCTCGGGCCAGCCGGCCCCGGTCCAGGGCTGACCGGCCACGCCGGTGTCCGCGCTCACCGCCCGAGGTGTCGGGCTGCTCGTCGCCGCCGTCGTGCTGCTCGGCGTCGGCTTCCGCTTCGCGTACCCCGAGCTGACGCTGCTCGGCGCGGCTGCCGGCACCGCCGTGGGCTACGCCGTGGCGACGGCGGCCTGGCGGCCCCGGCTGGAGGTGACCCGCAGCGCCGACCCGGACCGGGTGGCACGGGGCGAGCCAGCCGCGATCACGCTGACCGTGCGCAACGCCGGCCGGCTGCGCGCGGCGAGCCTGGTGGCCGAGGACCGGTGCGGCGACCGGGTGGTCCCGGTGCCGCTGCTGCGGCTGCGCCCGGGCCGGGACACCACGGTCCGCTACGACGTGCCGACCTTCCGCCGTGGGGTGGTGCCGGTCGGGCCGCTGCGGGTGACCCGGCGCGACCCGCTGGGCCTGGTGGCGCTGGCCCGCCCCTACGGCGGCACGGTGCCGGTCTGGGTGCACCCGCGGATCCACCCGCTGAACGCGGTGCCGACCGGGGCGGGACGCAGCCTGGACGGCCGGGTGGACAAGGTGCCGCACGGGTCGATCACCTTCGACTCGCTGCGCGAGTACGTGGTCGGCGACGAGCTGCGCCGGGTGCACTGGCGCACGAGCGCCCGCGTCGGCGAGCTGATGGTGCGGGAGAACGTGGACACCAGTCTGCCCCGGATCGTGGTGCTGCTGGACAACCGGGCCGCCGCCCACCCGGAGCGGGTGGACGGGGTGGCCGAGTCGTTCGAGTCGGCGTGCGAGGCCGCCGCCTCGGTGGTGACCGCCGCGTACCGCGAGGACCTGCCGGTGGTGCTGCTGATGGTCGCCCCGGAGCCGTCCGGGCCGGACTCGGCAAGCGACGCCGTCGCGCTCGACAGTGCGCCGCTGGACCGGCTGGCCGCGGCACGGCTCGCCGCCGACGACGACGTCATCCAGCCCGCCACCGCCCGGCTGCGGCGGGAGCGGCTCGGCGACACGCTGGTCTTCCTCACCGGTCCGGGCGGCCGGGGCGACCTGGGTGCGGTGGGCGCGCTGCGCGCCGCGTACCCGTCGGTGGTGGTGGGGATTTTCGGGGCGGCGGAGCCGGCGCCGTCGGGCACGGCCGGCCTGGTCGTGGTCGACGTCCCGGACGGGGCCGGTTTCGCCGCCGAGTGGGACGGGGTGCGCCGGTGGTGACGGCGGCCGGCGCCGCGGCAGGGCCGGGAGCCGGCGGGCCGGCGGGGCCGGGAGCCGGCGGGCCGGCGGGGCCGGGAGCCGGCGGGCCGGCGGGGATCGGCAGCGCAGTCGGGGCGGCCTCGGGTGGCGGGCCCGGCACCGGCGGAACCGGTGTCGGCGACAGAACCGCCGGCGGCGGGGCGAGGCGGGCGCTGGGACGGGCGCTGCGCGCGGCCCCGGTGCCGCTGGCGCTGATCGCGATGATCGGTCTGGCCGGCGCGGTGCTCGGCCGGGTCTACGCCGGCCCGCTGCTGACCCGGCTGGTGCTCGGGGCCGCGGTGGGTTCGGTGCTGGTCAGTGTGGCGAGCCGCCGGCTGCCCTCGTGGCTGGTCGCGCCGGTCTCGGTGACCGCGATGGCCGGCTGGACGGCCTGGTCGCTGCGGCTCACCGCGACCCGGGCCGAGCTGCCCGGCGGTCTCGCCGACGTCACCGCCGACGCCGCCGCGAACGGCATCCCCCGGCTGCTGACGGCGATGATCCCGGTCGAGCCGACCCCGGACACGGTGCTGGTGCCGCTGGTCGCCGCCTGGCTGGCCGGGCTCGCCGGCGCGGAGGTGGCGCTGCGGGCGGGCCGGGTGCTGCTCGGCTACCTGCCGGCGGTGCTGCTCTACGCCGCCGCGCTCTACGTCGTCGGCCCGAACGCCGACCCGGCGATCGGGCCCACGCTGGCCTTCGTGGCCGTGGCGGCCCTCGGCCTGGCGGTCCCGCCGGCCGGCCCGGTCACGGCCGGCGGTGACCCGACCGCCGGGCTGACGCCGGCGGTCCGCGCCGCCGTCCGGGCCCGGCTCGCCGCCGCCTCCGCCGCCGGGCTGGCCGTGGTCGTCGCGCTGGCCGCCCTGCTCGGCCCGGCCCTCGCCGGCCAGGTCGACGGCCGGCCGGTGGACCCCCGCCGCTACGTCGAGCCACCGCAGGTGGAGGCGCTCGACGAGAGCCCGCTCATCCGCATCTCCGGCTGGGCGCTCAACCCCGGGCAGAAGCTGCTCGACGTGCGTACCGACCGGCCGGGCGCGCCCACCCCGGCGCCGACCCCCGACCCGGAGGCCGGGCCGCAGGCCGCCGGCCGCCCGGCGCCGATCCGGCTGGCCGTGCTCAGCGACTACGACGGGGTGACCTGGCGGGTCGGCGCCACGTACCGCAACGCGGGACGGATCCTGCCGGCGACCGTGCCCGCCCCGGACAGCACCGTGCGGACCGTACGCCAGGAGATCACCGTCGCCGACCTGACTGGGCGACTGCTGCCCGCCGTCGCCACCCCGCGCGAGGTGACCGGGGCACGGGTGGCGTACGACCCGGCGACCGGGACACTGATCCGGCCCGAGGGACTCACGCCCGGCCTGCGTTACACCGTGACCTCGGCCGTGGAGACGCCGGACCACAACCTGCTGAGCACGGCGGACGTGCCGGCCGGCGACGAGGTGGCCCGGGTGCTGCGCGTCGCCGACGGGGTACCCGACCCGCTGCGCCGCCTCGCCGCCCAGCTCGCCGAGTCCAACGGCGCCCCGTACGCCCGGGCCGCCGCCGTGGAGCAGTTCCTCGCCGAGCACTACCGCCTGGTCGCCGACGCCCCGAGCGGGCACGCGTACCCGAACCTGAACTTCTTCCTCTTCGGACCGCGCAACGCCGGCGGCCAGCGCGGCACCTCCGAGCAGTTCGCCGCGGCGTTCGCCGTGCTGGGCCGGCTGGCCGGGCTACCGACCCGGGTGGTGGTCGGCTTCCGCTCCACCGGCGACGGCCCCGTCCGGGCCGGCGACGCGTACGCCTGGCCGGAGGTCCTCTTCGACGGGCTCGGCTGGGTGCCGTTCGACCCGCTGCCCCGGCCCGACGAGGAGCCGCGCCCGGTCGAGGAGGACTTCCGCCCGACGCCCGAGGAGCCGCCCCCGTCCGAGGTGCCGCAACCCACCGTCGAACCCACGCAGCCGCCGGAGCCCGTGGCCGCGCCGGGCGCACCGGCCGACGGCAGGCCGTCGACGGCGCTGCTCGTCGGCGGCGGCACGGGCGGCACCCTGCTGCTGGTGGTGGCCGCCCTGCTCGTCCTGCTGCTGATGCGCCGCGCGCAGACCCGGGCGCGGCTGGGGCGGGGCGACCCCGGCCAGCGCATCGCCGGCGCCTGGCGGGAGGTCACCGACGCGCTGCGGCTGGCCGGCCGGCCGGTCGGCGACGACCTGGCCGCCACCGAGGTCGCCGCCCAGGCCCACCGCGCCCTCGCCGACGCGACGGCGGCCCACCCTACCGCCGGCCGGGACGCTCGGATCGACGAGCTGGCCGCCCTGCTCAACCAGGTCGCCTTCGCGCCCGGCACCGCGACGGTGGAACAAGCCGACCGGGCTGCCGCCGCCGCGAGCGCCTACGTGACCGAGTTGCGGGCGTCCCGTCCCCGCTTGCGCCGGCTGCTCTGGTCCGTACGCCCCGGCCCTCTGCGCTGGCATCGCTGAGCGACGGGCGGCAGCCGGACGGGTCATCTCCGCAGGTGACCCACCGGTGGGCCGGTGGCGTGGTCCACGAGCCGCCGCGCCGCCGCGCGCTTCTGGTCCGGTGAGGTGGCGCAGGTGCTTGCTGCCGCCGACCCGACGTATTACCCGCCGACGCTGCCGCCGAACACCCACTGGAGTAGCTGGCCCATGTCCGGCCAATTGTGATCCGCCGGGGACTGCAGAAGAACCGGCTCTGTCTCAGATTCGGTGATAACGAAGGGTGCTGGTTAGCTGAGTGGGATGCGGTGTCGTAGCGGGTGGGAGCCGCCGCGTCCGCACATTCAGATGTTCGGCCCGCTTTCCCGCCCTTCCTCCCCGTGTTGCGCGGCAGCTAAATGTCATCGGGTGCGCCAGCTGCATGTCGGGCCGGTAGGAACGCCATCCCGATGCCGGCTGCCGCCGCCGCGAATCCGGCCACAGCCACCGACAGACGGTCCGCGCCGAACGCGGCGCCCGCACCGGCCAGAGCGGCGCCGGCGGCCGCCGCGGTGATCTTCAGGCCGGCTCCGAGCGTGAAGACCTGCGTGTGTACGACGGCCGGCGTGTGCCGGTCCCGGCTGGCGAACAAGGCGGCCGCCTGCGGCCCCAGGAAGAAGCCGGACACCGCGAACACCAGCAGGCCGGCGACGACACCCGGCACCAGCGGCAGCATCGCGAGCGGCGCGGCGCTGGCCGCGATGCACGTCATCACGACACGTTCCGGCCCGAGCCACCGGACCGGACGCCGCGCGTACGCCAGCGAGCCCAGCAGCCCACCGACCGCCATCGCCGACAGCAACGCGCCGGTGGCGTAGCCGGCGTGGTACCGCGCTGCCAGCAGCGCCGCCACCATCGGCGTCGCGCCGGCGCTCACCGCGGCGAGACTCGTCGCGACGGTGACGGCGCGCAATGATCGTGTTCGCCAGATCGTGGCGAGCGCGTCTCCGCCGATGGCCCGAATGTTCAGGGCGCCGGTGGCGGGTGGCCGGTCCGGCAGGGAGAGGCTTGCCATGCACAGGCCGGCGACCAATGCGCAACCGGCGATCACCACCGTCGCCGGACGGGGCCCGAGAGCGGCCGACAGCAGCGCCGCCACGGCTGGCCCGCACACCCCGGCCGTGTTGTAGGTCATCACGTCCAGCGCGTACGCCCGGTCCCGGTCGTCGGCGGGGACGAGGTCGCGCAGGAGGCTGGAGAGACCGCCGGTGGCCAGCGGCGCGAAACATCCACCAGCAACGGCGACGGCGAGAACGGCAGGCGCCGGTAGCCGCCCGGCCGACACCGCGCACGCCGCGATCGCGGTGCCGTACGCCATCAGGAACGCCACGTACGTCGGCGTGCGCCGGCGCACCCGGTCGGCGAGGGCGCCGACCACCGGGGCGGCCAACACATGCGGGACCATGAACGCCGCGACGAGCAGTCCACCGAAGACGGTGCTGCCGGTGACCGCCAGCGCCAGGAGGAGCAACGCCACGCGGGCACCCTCGTCGGCCAGGCGCGCGAGGACCGCCACAGCGAGATACCGCCACACGATTCGCCACACCGCAGCGACCCTAGCGTCGCCGTCAGCTGGGCGGGCACCATGACGGATGTCACCAGGCGACGCGACGCGCAGCGGCCAGACGCCGGACCGGGACCTCATCGCCGCGAGGCCACCGCGAGTCAGACCGCCAACCGGCTGGGGAGCAGATCACCACACTCACCGCTGAACTCGCCCAGATCGAGCGTGAGCTAACCGGCCTGACGACCGCCCGCACCACACTGCGCGGGCTCACCCGCAGCCGAGTTCACCGCTGATGATCCGACCATCGCCAGCCCCCTCTGACATCTGCGTGAGGGCACCGCCTCGACAGGTTCGCGGCGTGCGCCAACCAACACCCGTACGCGCTGCGCTCACCTCTGACGGGGACTGACTCCCACCACGGTCAGGGCGAGTAGTCGGTCCGCCTCCGTAGCGGGGTCCGGATGGTGTTCCGTGGCCAGGGCGATACCGGTGATCAGCATGATCAGGTCGGTGATGGTCACGCCGGGCGTCAGCGCGCCATCGTCCGTTGCGCGGCGTACCAGTGGTTCGCCCGCTTCGGTGAGCCGCGCCGAAGCGCAGTGCTCGTGCGCCTCGGCGGGGTCCGCCGCGCTGTCGCGGGTCAGTGCGATGGCCAGTCCTCGGATGGTCGCGGCGGACGCGGTGACGGCACTGAGCCATTCCAGCAGCGCGGCCCGGGTATCGGCTCTGCCGCCCAGGTCGCGGGCGTGCGCGCACAGGGTCTCGATCCGTTCACGGAAGACCGCCTCCAGCAGTGCGTGGCGGCTGGGAAAGTGCCGGCGCACCGTGGCTGACCCGACTCCCGCAAGGCGGGCGATCTGTTCCAGGGATGCGTCGGCACCGTGCGCGGCGATCTCCTGCTCGGCCACGGCGAGCAGGCGCGCGTAGTTGCGCCGGGCGTCTGCACGCTGGACCGGCATTGGTCACCTCGAGGTTTGCTAAGTGGCGGGGCCCTCCGTATAGTAGCCAAGCACAAACGGTGGGCCCCGCCGTTTAATGGCCGCGCAATCCAGGAGGAGCCCTCATGCCCACCGATCCCGCACCCGTCCTGGTCATCGGCGCCACCGGACAGCAGGGCGGCGCCACCACCCGTGCCCTGCTCGCGGCGGGCGTCCCCGTCCGGGCACTGGTCCGCAACCCCGCCACCGACCGGGCGAGGGCCGTCGAAGCGCTCGGTGCCGAACTGGTCGTCGGCGACCTCGACGATCGCGACTCGCTGGTCAGGGCCGCGCAAGGAGCCCGAGCCGTCTTCTCGGTGCAGATGCCCGCGATGAACGGGGCCTCCATCGACTTCGAGGGTGAGCTGATCCAGGCCGTCAACCTGATCGAGGGCGCGCTGGCCGCGAAAGTGCCGCAGTTCGTGCACACGTCCGTCTCCGGCGCCGGACAGCACACCCAGACCGCCGGCTGGGTCGAAGGGCGCTGGGCGCCCCTGGAGCCCTACTACGCCACCAAGACCAGCATCCAGAACCGGGTACGCGAGGCGGGCTTCACGCACTGGACGCTCATCAAGCCGGGCTGGTTCATGGAGAACTTCCTGCCCTCCTCGGCGTACCTCTTCCCCCGGGGCGTCGAGGGCGGCCTGGTGACTGTGCTGAAGCCACAGACCCGGCTCTCCCTCGTCGCGGTCGATGACATCGGCAGTGCGGCCGCCGCAGCCATCGCCGAACCCGATCGGTTCAACGGGGTCGAGCTGGAACTGGCCAGCGACTACCTGACCATGACGGAAATCTCCAAGATCCTGTCCCGTGCACTGGGCACCGAGCTGACCGCGCCGGAGATGACCGAGGAGGAAGCGATCGCCGCGGGAATGCCGGTGTGGGCAGGCGTCTCACACGCACACGTGAACGTGGCCGGGCAACCCGCCCGCCCGGAATTCGCCCGAGCGCTCGGCATCCCCCTCACGACCTTCGAGGAATGGGCGCACGAACACCTCCGGGCCACAGCCTGACCCGGTGCGGGGCACTCGCTCTGTCCACCGGTCCAGCCGTCATCCTCAGCGCTCCCGGGCGCTGCCACGGTCCCGCGATCATCGCCGGTACGGCACCGCCGTACCGGCGATGATCGCCCGCGGCTTCGTGCTCACAGTTCGACGGGCAGCGCGCCCTCCCAGAGCGCCTCCGCCTCGTGGACGAAGTGGCCGCACCATGGGCCGTCGTCAGCCCGGATCGCGAACTTCGGTTCGCCGGGTGCCTGGTACGTGTAGTACTCACCGAACACGGCGCTGTGCGGCGACCGGGTCTCCTCGGTCGGGTCGACCGCGACGAGGCCCAGCGCCAGTGGATGCCGGGTCAGCCGGACGGCGATGTCCCCGCCGGTCGACCGCCGCAGCTCGCGCAGCAGGCCGAGCGCGTGCCGGCCCCGCTCCCGCGTCCTGTCCGCCGACCGGTGTGCGTAGTAGCGCTCGGCGGCGACGTCGATCGCGGGTGAGTCCGGATCGACGAGGAGGAACCGGATGACGCAGCCGGACGTGAGCCACTGCTCGAACCGCTTGTACTCGCTGGTGAGCAGGGTGTTGCGGGTGACGCCGGTGATGAGCAGGTGCCGCGCGCGCGACATCACCGCCAGCAGTTCCGGGCCGAAGTCGTCGGCGAACGCCGGCCGCGCGGCCCGTCGCACCGCCTGCTCCACGGTGGGAGGCCACGGGTGGGCGTCCTCCCACATCCGGTTGGCCTCGGCGACGAAGTGCGGGAACCAGTACGCGTCCCGGGTGTCCAGCCGCAGGATCGGCGCGGCGTCCGCCGAGGGCCGGTACTCGTAGTGCTGCACGACGATGAAGCCCCGCTCGGACTCGACGTCGACGGCGTTGACGCCGATGTGCGGCACCGCCGTGGTGACGCGCACCTCGAGCTGCCCACCTGCCCCCCGCAGGCCGGCGAGTTCGTCGAGGGACGCGCGGATGCGACTGCGCAGACGTTCCACGCGGGCGGAGTCGGCGGTGGAGCTGGCGGCCGCCCGCACCGCGCCGTCGTCGTCCGGGTCGACCAGCAGCACCCGGACGTGCGCGCCGGCGGCGAGGGACCGACGCAGGTGTACGCGGGTGGTGGCGATGGTCCGCCCCAGCGACCTGCCGATGAGCAGCAGCGACCTGGCCTCCTGGCGCCGGGCCGCCAGGTCCTCGGGAAAACCGGTCCGCAGCACGTCGGTGTGGGTGGTCGTCCGGCTCTCGGCGATCTCGGCGATCTGCCGCCTGGACCGGATCTGCGCCACCGCGAGGAAGGTCAGCAGGCCGAGCGTCGCCGAGGACAGGGCGGCCGCGTTGGCCATCCCGGCCGAGCCGAGCACCGTGAAGACGAGCGCGCCGACGGCCAGCACGTAGAGGTCGACGTCGCGGTGGGACACCGCGCGTCGGATCAGTTCACCGAGCGTCCGCAGTGGACGAGACATGGCACGAGGGTACGTGCCGCGAGCGCTGCCCGGGCCGACGGCTGCCCCGGCGTGCGTGACGGGCCACCCATGGCCCGCGCCGCCGGACTTCCCGCGGCGCGGCACCGACGTACGAGGCGAGCATGCTGAGTACGGCCACTCAGGCGGCCCGCGCCGTGCCGGACCATGATCGGGGAATGATCAGCGAAGAGGAGGGCGGGCGGCACGACGGCGCCGTCGCGCAATCTGCCGCCCCTCGCGAACGAGGCCACTGGGCGCAACCCTGGATCCTGCTGATCCTGGCGCTGCCCGGCGCCGTGTGGTCCTGGTACGCGGCAGTCGTCGCCTCCGCGCCGTTCTTCGGCGAGGAGCCCTCTCCGGTCGACCGCGCCACCACCGCCGCCGCTTTCCTGTCCGGGGCGTCCCTGTGGCTGGCAACGGCCCTGCTGGCCGCGCTCATGTTCCGTCGTGCCGTCGTGCCGGTGCTGTGCGGCCTCGCCGCCGTCGGCTTCGCCGCGCTGGCCCTGTCGGGGACGCAGCCGCGCGCCTCGCTGAGTGAGGCGGACATCGCGGGGTCGCTGTCGGCCTGGACTCCGCCGACGAGTTGGGGCCTGGTTCTCTGGGGCCTCTTCGCGCTGGTGGCGTGGGCGTACGGACGCCTGCGCGGCGTCCGGTCGGGTGACCGGCGCGCGGACCACTGACGGGTCGGCCCGGCGACCCCCGGAGTGAAGTTCGTATGCGATACGCATACAATCGCCCCGTGGAACCCGTCTTGGAAGCAGCAGTCAACCGCTGGCATGCGGCAGTCAACGACGGCGACCTGGCCGCGGCCGAGGCCGCCGTCAGCGACCCGATCGTGGTGTTGGGCCCGAAAGGCGCCGGCCCGATCGGCCCCACCGCGTTCGCCGAGTGGGTGGCCCGGTCGGGGATCAGGTTGGTCCCGCGGTCGTGGCATCCCGTCAGCCATCGTCTGATGGTCGTCGAGCAGGACGCGACCTGGCCCGAGAGCACCGCCCCGACCCGGGTCGCCACGGTCTTCAGGACCACCGGGAACCGGGTGTCGGCGGCCCTGCGACTGCCCGACCTCAGGGCCGCCCTGGAGTTGGCCCATATCTGCCGCGAACTGGCGGCGACCGAGTGAGCAGCGACGACGCCTCGCGGCCCGCTGCTGATCTCGCCGCTGGCCCTTGCGCAGGTTCGGGAGAGGCGGCGGCTGCGACCGGCCCCGGCCAGGTCCTCTTCGAGTTCGTCCGGCACTGGTCCCGGCGGTGGAACGCCCCCGGCGACGGTCGCGCCGCACAGCGGGGCCGCCACGTGCTCGTCACGGAGGCCGTGCGTTCCGTCGGAAGTCGGGGCGCCGCGACCGTCAATGCCGTGGCCCGCGAGATCGGCATCGACCAGAGCGGCGCCTCTCGCCTCGTCAGGGACGCCGCCGGCGCCGGCTACCTGGAGATGCGCCCCTCGGCCGTGGACGCGCGTCGCAGGGAGGTGTCGGTCACCGCCGCCGGCCACGTGCTGCTCCAGGAGGCCCACGCGTGGCAGGAGAGGGTGTTCGATCACCTCACCGAGCAGTGGTCCGTGCGGCAGCGCGACGAGTTCCATCGGGCGATGCTCCGCCTCCTCGAACGCTCGCACACCCTCGAACCGTGACGAAGCCACCTGTCACCCGTTCCGCCACCACGCGGCAGGCATGGGTCGCTGGCGACGGAACCCGGCAACCGTGGACCCCTGGCAAGGACGGCTGGCCCGCGGCGGTTACGGTGCCCCGGTGCGCAGGGTGTTGGTGAGCGGCTGTCTGGGAGGCTCCCCGATCCGCTTCAACGCGACCGGGGTGGATGTCTGCTCGCCGATCTGGGACCGCTGGGCCGCGGAGGGCCGCCTGGTGTCGTTCTGTCCCGAACTATCGGTGGGGCTGCCGGTACCCAGGCCACCGGCCGAGATCGTCGGCGGCGTCGCCGCGGAGGTGCTCGACGGTGACGGCAGGGTGCGGGAGGTGACCGGGCAGGATGTCACGGACCTGTTCCGGCTGGCGGCGCGACGGGCCGTGGACCGGGCTCGGGCGGCCGGGGTGGTCCTCGCCGTCCTCGTGGACCGCAGTCCCACGTGCGGGACCAGCCGGGTGCACGACGGGTCGTTCACGGGCCGCACGGTTCCCGGGCGCGGCCTGGCCGCCGACCTGCTGGTCCGCGCCGGAATCCCCGTGTTCCACCAAGGCCAGTTGGCGCAGGCCGCCGCCCTGCTCGACGGGTTCGACCGGGACGGCTGAGGCCCCGATGCCGGCCACCACGGGTGGCCACGCCGAGACAGCTGGCGAGCCGGGATTCGTCGCGATCAACGAGTGGCTCTGACCCGACCTATCGAAACGCTGCCTAGCCTCGAACGGTCGTCGCCCACGCCCCGGCCGCGCTCGCGACCTGCTGCTCCCACGCCGGCGCGCCGCCTCGGACGGGCCAGGCCCGCGTCCTGCCCTCCTCCGGCTGGGCGGCGCACGCCTTGGCGAACCGGTGGGCGAGCGCTTCCGCCGCCCGTAGCGGGTCGGCACCGCTCCGCGCGGCCTGCGCGATCACCCGATCCGTCAGCGCGGCGTGGGCGGCCGTTGGGTCGTTCCGCTCGACCTCGGGATCCGCCACGAGGGACAGGACCAGGACCGCCGGATCGACTTCCTCGGCGAGTGCCGCGACCAGACGGCAGTGGCCGTCCAGCAGCAGATAGCCGTCGAACGCGCTCACCGACCACAGCAGGATCGGCGGCAGCACCCGCTCGCGTGCCTGCCTGCGGTAGGCCTTGACGCGGGCGGCGTCGGCGCCGGGCAGCCGCCGCAGGGGAAGCACGCCGTTCCAACCCACGCCGAGCCAGTCGAGGTAGGCGGCCGGATAGTCCCTGGTGAGGTCGCCGCGCAGACAGTACGGCGGCAGCCGACGGGGGCCGAGGGCCCACCGCCCGTCGTGCAGCGGCCCCGCGTCGGCGTCGTACAGCCAGGAAGCGAACCGGTGCGCCCAGCGGTCGTGCCACGCCGCACCACCGGAAGGGCCGGTCCGCCCCGCGTCGTCGGCTCGCAGGGGAGGCAGCGGCGAGACGTAGTCCCCGGTCCGGTACACGTGCATGCCGTGGTTCCCGTGGTGCGCCCTGCCGAACAGGACCGGGCGGTGCCGCTGACGCAGCAGCAGGCGCCGGCCGGACGCGACCTCGAGGCGCAGGTCGGGCGAACGCCGACCGGTGACGCCCAGCCCGAGGGCACCGTCGACGGTGTACAGGTTCGTCCGACGCACCGGTCGAGCCTAGGACGGTGGTGCCCGACCGGAGGGCGGCGGCACCGTGCCGACGTCGCCCGGTACGCGACCGGTACGGCGCCGGGGCGTCTGGTTGACCCGTTCCCCGCACGCGCCTGCTGGTCCTCTGCGCGGTGACCGACCACGCGGCGGTCGGCTCCGCACGCCGACACCACACCCCGGCCCTGTTTTCGTCTTGTTCAGTCCGGCGCGAGCGAACGCCAGATCCGGTCGGGCAGAACGCGGGCAGCCTGCCCGAGATCGATGCCCGGCACGCCGGCGAGCCACCGGCGGGTGGTCTCGGCCACCGGCCCGATCAGCAGCATCTCGATCAGTGGCTCCGGCAGGGTGGCAATCTCGCCGGCCTCCATCCGCGGTCGCAGCCAGCCGGCGACGGCCGCCATGCGCGGCGCCTTGGCAGCCGCCACCTGTTCGGCGTGCGCGGCCAGGTAGCCGGCGTAGGCCGAGGCGTGGATGAACCGCGCCGCGGCCGGGTTTTCCTCGGTGAAGCGCAGGTAGGCCGTAACGATGGCGCGGACGCCGGTGCGGGCGGTCCGGGCCCGGCTCAGCGCCGCGATCAGCTCGTCGAACAGCGCCGCCATACACCGGCTGTACAGCGCCGCGGCCAGCCCGTCGAAACTGCCGAAGTGGTGATAGAGACTGCCAAGGCTGACCCCGCTGGCGGCGGTCACCGCGTTGACCGTGAAGCCGGGCTGGCCGGCCGACTCGAACACGTCCAGCGCCGAGGCAAGCAACCGTTCGGCGGTCGCCTCGCCCCGCTGTTGCTTAGGCGACATGAGCCATCCCCTGGTCCCACAGCCGCCGGGCCAGGGCCGGATCGTCCGCCACGGGCGCGAGCGGCACCTGGCGGTCACCGTCGAAGTAGCGGCCGGACTCCCCGCCGGGCGCGAACGCCAGGCGCGCCACCCGCGCCGCGCCGACCGCCGGGGCTTCCCACCGGCGCTTGATCGCCTTGAGCAGCAGGCCGGGCACGCCGCCGGGATCTCCCAGGCCGGTCCTGATGACGCCGGGGTGCACCGCGTCGATGGTCACCCCGGCATCCTTCCAGTGCTCGGCGAACAGCGGCACGGTGAGCAGGTTCGCGAGCTTGGTGTCGCAGTAGGTGCGCATCCGGTGGAAGTCCGCACCCCTGGGCGTCCGATCCGGGTCCACCCTGCCCTTGACGTAGAGGCCGGCGCTGACCTGGACCACCCTCCTCAGCCGCTCCTCCAACAGGTGGTTGAGCAGGAACGGCGCCAGGTGGTTCACCGCGAACGACTGCTCGTAGCCGTCCTCGGTGCGTACCAGCCGGGTCGGCCAGACACCGGCGTTGTGCACCAGCACGTCGATCCGGTCGCAGCGACTGTGGAGCTCGGCCGCGACCGCCCGGATGGACGACAACACCGACAGGTCGCCCACCACCAACTCCGCCGAGCCACCCGCGCCGCCCGGGGGCACCCCCAGCGCCGCCACCGCCTGCTCGCCCCGCGCCCGGTTCCTGGTCACCAGCACCACCCGGCAGCCCTGTCGCACCAACCCGGCGGCCACCGCGAAACCGATGCCGCGGTTGGCCCCGGTCACGACCGCCGTCACCGTCTCCGCCATAGCCGCAGCCTAGACCAAAACCAAAGATATGTTCTAGAACGAATTTCTGCCCAAAGCTTTACGGGCATCGAGGACCGGCCACATACCGCCGGGATGCCAGAGGTACGAGGCCACGGGACCCACCGGTCACCGGCGCCGCCGTCGTCACCGTCCCCACCCTGAACGCCATCGAGCCTGATCGGTAGGGCGGCTGTGGTGCGCGGTCGGCAGTGCGTCAGCGTCGAGCCGTTCTTCGCATCGGTCGCGATCGAGTTCGTCCGCAGGCCGTGATCGCGGGAGGCTCCCGGGCGGCGAGCACAGGGGTCGGCCGGATCACTTCACCCGGCTGACCGGTGACGCCTCTCGACCTTCCGTACCTGCGTGTTGCGGTCGGACAGGTTGTGCCCACCACGGCCGGTCGGACGCAGTTCAGGCACGACGGCAGCGGTGTCGTCCAGGAGAACGGAGTGCGCCTCGCCAGGAGCGAACGCATGGCGCTCACCCCATTGGCGCAGGGCGAGCACAGCGGTGAACAGGTCATGACCGGCCTCCGTCAGCACGTACTCCTGGCGCTTGCCGGACGGGGCGATCTCGCGGGCCAGGATGCCGTGGGCAACGAGCCGGCGGAGCCTGTCGCTGAGGATGTTCCGGGCGACGCCGAGGCTGCGTTGGAAGTCCGTGAACGCGCGAACGCCGTCCATCGCGTCACGCACGATGAGCAGGCTCCAGCGGTCTCCGACCAGGTCGAGCGCGCGGGCCACGGGGCACTCCGGGTCCGTCCAGTGCGCGGAGGCGAGTTGCGGGCCGGCCGACTGGGACGTCACAAGAACCTCCGATGAGTTGCGATCCGAAACCATTATGCCCTAGCCTCCGATCAGTTGCATATTGCTACTGATCGGAGACGCGATGGAACCCGCCGGACTCAGCTCGGGCCGTCGACTGCTGCTCGCGGCGCTGTCCGCGGTCGCGGTCGCGAACATCTACCACGCACAGCCCTTGCTGGCGCGCATCGGCGCCGACCTGGCCATCCCCGAGCAGCACGTGGGCTGGATCGTCGGGATCGGGCAGATCGGCTACCTGCTGGGCCTCGTCGCGCTGGTCCCACTGGGCGACCTGGCGGATCGTCGCCTGCTGATGGCGGCCCACGTCGCGTTCACGGCGATCGGCACGGGCCTGATCGCACTGTCCGACACATCGGTGGGCGTGTTGGCGGGAGCGGCACTGGCGGGACTGTTCTCCGTCGTGGTCCAGATCGCCGTCGCCTACGCGGCGGCCGTATCGAGTCCCGCCGAACGCGGACGCAACATCGGGGCCGTCACCTCCGGCGTCGTGATCGGCATCCTCGCCGCCCGTACCGTCGCCGGAACCCTCGCCGACGCAGCGGGCTGGCGCACGGTCTACGCCGCATCCACACTCGCGTCACTCGCAATCGCCGGCGCCGTCCTGGCCCTTCTTCCCCGCGAGGCGCGGCAGAAGCGGGATCGCGGGTACCTGCGCGCGGTCAGCTCCGCGCTTCGCCTGCCCCTCTCCGACCGCACGTTCCGCGGCCGCGCGCTGCTCTGCTTCTTCCTGTTCGCCTCGTTCGGGACGCTCTGGAGCGGGATCGCCCTGCCGCTGAGCGACGAGCCATGGAACCTCTCGGCGACCCAGATCGGCCTCCTCGGCATCGCGGGGCTCACCGGGGCCCTCGGTGCCGCGCGAGCCGGCCGCTGGGCGGACCGGGGACTGGCGACTCCGGTCACCGGATGGTCGCTTCTCCTCCTCATCCTCTCCTGGATGTTCACCGCACAGGCCCCCCACTCCCTGCCGCTGCTGGTCATCGGAGTGGTGGCGCTCGACTTCGCCGTGCAGGCCGTACACGTGACCAGCCAACACCTCGTCACGGCCGGCAGGCCCGAGGCGGCCAGCCGCACCATCGGCGCGTACATGGTGTTCTACTCACTCGGCTCCGCCCTCGGCGCGGTGAGCACCACCTGGGCCTACTCGACGGCCGGCTGGGCCCTCACCAGCCTGCTGGGCGCCGCCTACGGCGTCGCCGCGCTCGTCGTCTGGGCGTTCTCGCGCCACGACGCCCGGTTCGCGCCCTCGGCCCGCCGACCGGTGGGCGCGGGAGCGCTCGGCCGCGACGTCGGGTCTTGGGTGAGTCCGGATCGGCAGGGAGGAACGCGACCGATCGTTCGCCGGCTCACCGCTCCGCGAGGTGTTGGCGGGCCTCCCGCCAGATGACTGACGGCTCGCACCGCTCCGTCGTCCACGTGGTCGATGTCAGTCGGCCGCGCCGCCGGTACCGCTTCATGATCACCACGTGGTCGGGCCAGGCCACGAACTGCCGCAACGCGTCCTGGTCCCGCCAGACCGACACCGAGCCGCACCGGCGGCTGAGCGGTGTGGTCCACAACCACATCCCGACCGCACCCGTCAGGTCCGGCCAGGCGTCGCGCAGGCGCATGCCGGCCCGGTAGATCCCCGGCAGGTCCCGCGCGCGGTCGGCGCGGAACGCGGTCACGGCGACGAGCACGGCCCCGGTGGCGTCGACGGCCGGCCCCGGCGTCCAACGGGTCCGCAGCACGCGGCCCTCCTCGATCTCGGACATCCCCGTCACTCTCCCGATTTTCAGCACGATCGTTCGTGCTTGAAAAGCATGGTAGCGCCTGCTGGGCCAGACAGACCGAACGCCCGTACGCTGAATCGGCGCAGCGACAGAAGGAGAGGGCTCCGGCATGGCGGGTCGGCCGCGCGACGAGCGCACCCGCGCGACGATCCTTCGTCGCGCCGCGGACATCGCCTCGAAGGACGGCCTGGAGGGCCTCACGATCGGACGGCTCGCCGCCGACCTCGGCGTGAGCAAGAGCGGACTGTTCGGCTACTTCGGCTCCAAGGAGGAGCTTCAGCTCGCCACCCTGCGCACGGCGTCCGCGGTGTACCTGGACGAGGTGGTCCAGCCCGCCCTGGCCACCGCGTCGGGCCTGCGTCGACTGTGGCGGCTGTGCGATGCCTGGCTGAACTACTCGGAGCGGCGGGTGTTCCCGGGGGGATGCTTCTTCTTCACCGTCGCCGCCGAGTTCGACGCTCGCCCGGGCCCCGTCCGGGAGGCGGTGGCCGCCGCCAGCCTCGACTGGACACGGCTGGTGACCCGCACGATCGAGGACGCACGCCAACTGGGCGACCTCGCGGAGACGACGGACGCCGACCAACTCGCCTACGAGTTGATCGCGCTGCTGGAGATGGCCAACGGCACCTCGCTGTTGCACGACGACCCCGCCGCCTACCGCCGCGCCCGGATCGCCATCCTCGCGCGTCTGCGGGCCGCCGCCACCGCGCCACTGTCATTCGACGTGGAGCGCTGAGCGAGGCCGACGCCGGTCGGCGACGGGCGGCTCAAGCGCGCACGCGACATCGGCGCCCCGCGTCGTGATCGGTGACCACGCCACTTGTCGGGGCACTACGCCCGCAGGCGGCGCACGAGTTTACGCAGGCCGGCCTGCCAGCCGTCGGGGTCCTCCGCCCGGCGGAGGGCGTACGCGGCGACCTCCGGGTGCGGCAGGATGAGGAACCGCTCCTCGGCGAGGCCGGCGACCACCGCGTCGGCGACCTCGTCCGGGGCGAGCACCGCGCCGGAGGCGGCGATCACCCGAGCGCCGAGGTGGCCGGCGGCCAGCCCCTCGGCCAGCATCGGCGTGTCCACCCCCTGCGGGCACAGGGCACTGACCCGCAGCCCCTGGTCACGATAGGTGACGGAGAGCCACTCGGCGAAGCCCACGGCGGCGTGCTTGGTGGTCGTGTAGGGCGCGTCCCCGACCGCGGTCAGCACGCCCGCCGCCGAACAGGTGTGCAGCAGGTAGCCGCCGCCCCGAACCAGCATCGCCGGGAGCACCGCCCGGGCGGCATAGACGTGCGAGAGCACATTCACCCGCCACGCACGGTCCCAGCCGGCGTCGTCGACCTCCACTCCCCCGCTGGTGGCCACGCCCGCGTTCGCGCAGAACAGGTCGATCCGCCCGTACCGCCGCTCGGTGTCGGCGACCAGCGCGCGGACCTGCTCCTCGTCGGTCACGTCCACGGCGGCGGGACGGGCGACCGGGCCGACACCGGCGGCCACCGCGCGGGCGGCGTCGGCGTCGAGGTCGGCCACGACCACGGCCGCCGCGCCCTCGGCGGCGAACCGCCGCGCCAGGGCCGAGCCGATGCCGCCGGCCCCGCCGGTGATCACCACCACCCGGTCGGTGAGGTTCACCGCGCCCCACCCCCGCCCAACCGCGTGATCAGGTCGCCCAGCACCGCCGTGCCGCCGGCGGCCAGCTCGGGGGTGGGCAGCAGGGCCAGCACGGGCACGTCGACCCCCGCGCCGGCGTAGCGGCGGACCTGCTCGCGGCAGTGCTCCGGCGAGCCGTGCAGCACCAGTGCGTCGACCACCTCGTCGGGCACCGCCGCGCCCGCGCCGCGCCGGTCCCCGGCGGCCCAGGCCCGCCACATCGGCCCGAGCACCTCCTCCCGGCCCAGCCAGCGGTGGAACTCGGCGTACGCGGGGACGGTGAGGTAGCTGGTGATCAGCCGGCGGCCCAGGGCGCGGGCGTGCGCGGCGTCGGAGGTGGGGCAGACGAAGATCCGGGTGACCACCTCGAAGCCGGGACGGCGCTCGCCCACCTCGGCGAGCGCCCGCGGCACGTCGTCCGCGCCGAGCCAGTTGAGGATGACGCCGTCGGCCTCCGCGCCGGCCAGCCGCAGCATCCCCGGGCGCAGCGCGGCGAGCAGCAGCGGCGGCGGCACGGCCGGCTTGCGGTCCAGCGTGAACCGGCGCACGGCGAAGGTGTCGAACTTCCCGTCGACGGTCTCGCCGGACAGCGCCACGCGCAGGAACCGCAGGACGTCGCGGGTACGCCGGAACGGTTCGTCGAACGGCACCGCGTTCCAGTCGCGGACGACGACCGGCGAGGACGCGCCGATGCCGAGCGCGAACCGGCCGGGCGCGGCCTCGGCGAGCGCGGCCGCGCTCATCGCCAGCAGGCCCGGCCCCCGGGTGAAGACCGGCGTGATCGCGGTGCCCAGGCGCAGCCGGGGCTGCCAGGCGGCGGCGAGCGCCAGCGGGGTGAACGCGTCCGCCCCGTTGACCTCGGCGGACCAGACGTCGGTGAAACCCGCCCGGTCGAGGGCCGCGTAGACCGCGGCGTGGTCGGCGAGCGGGATGCCGTCCAGCGGCACCGTCATGCCCCATCGCGTCGTCATCGATCGATGGTGCCCGCTCGCCGCGCCGCCGAGCAAGATCCGGCCCGAACCGGCCACCCGTCGGGACACCGCCAATGCATCGAACAGCACGGATGCGCACGGGGTGGAGGGCGTTAGTCTCCATGCGTGACCTTCTCGCTCGTCGCCCGATCCGACGACAGCCGCCTGCACGGCGTCGTCGTGGCCAGCAGGTTCCTGGCCGCCGGCGCGCTGGTCCCGGCCGCCGAGGCCGAGGTCGGCGCGCTCGCCACCCAGGCGCACGTCAACCTCGCGTACCGGCCGCAGGGGCTGACCCTGCTGCGCACCAGGGTGGCCGCGGCCGACGTGGTCGCCGGCCTGGTCGCCGCCGACCCGGACCGGGACCACCGCCAGGTCGGCGTGGTCGCCGCCACCGGCGCGGGCGCGACCTGGACCGGCCCGGCCTGCCACCCGTGGGCCGGCGGCCAGGCCGGGGACGGCTGGGCGGCGCAGGGCAACATCCTGGCCGGTCCGCAGGTGATCGACGCGGTGCGCGACGCCTGGCTGGGCGGGGCGGCGCTGCCGTTCCCCGACCGGCTGCTCGCCGCGCTGCGCGCCGGGGACCAGGCCGGCGGCGACCGGCGCGGCCGGCAGAGCGCCGGGCTGCTGGTGGTCGAGCGCGGCGGTGGGTACGGCGGCACCAGCGACGTCCTGGTCGACCTGCGGGTCGACGACCACCCCGATCCGGTGGCCGAGCTGGGTCGGCTGCTCGCGGTACACACCCTGCTGTTCGGCCGGCCCGACCCGGCCACCCTGCTCGACCTGACGGGCGCGGTCGCCGCCGAGGTCGGCGCGCTGCTGACCGCGCTGGGCCTGCCGGTCGACCCGGACCAGCCGGAGGAGGCGCTCTTCGCCTGGGCGGGCATGGAGAACCTGGAGGAGCGGCTGGTGCCCGGCCGGATCGACCCGGTGGTGCTGGACCACCTGCGCAAGGCCGTCCCCCGGGTGCCCGCGCCCCGCGCGGCGGCGGACCCGCTCGCCGCGACCTGACCCGCTGCCCCCGGCCGCCGAACGGCACCGTTGATCCGGTGGCCGTCCCCGGCGGTCGGTGCCCGACGACGGGTCGCGCGGTGGGCGGTCCGGCCGACGGGCGGCACCGGGGTCGGGTCAGCCGCCGAACGAGAGCCAGCGGAAGCCGGCGGCGTCGACGGTTGCCCGCTCCCCGGCGGTGAGGTGCGCCCGGCCGGTCGCCTTGCGGATCAGCGTGAGCCGGTCCCAGCCCAGCTCCGCCGGAACGGGCCGGCCACCGGTGAGCAGGTCGGCGACGACCTCCGCCGCGGTGCTCGTCAGCCACGGCTCCCGGTCGAGCGCCGCCGCCAGGTCCAGGCCGTGCACCCCTACCTCCACCACGCGGGTACGCAGGAACTCGGTCAGCGCCATCGCGTCGCCGTGCCGGGTGCGCACCACCCGGCCGGGCGGCTGGGCGTCCACGGCGTCGAGGGCGTCCCGCCAGGCGCGGTCGAAGTCGGCCACCAGGGCCGGGCCGTCGAGTTCCCGAGCCTCCCGCCGGCCGCTGTCGACGCGGGCGGCGTCCACCGGCGGGGTGAACTTGGCGGCGCCGTAGTACCCGGCGGCGTCGACCTCGGCACGCGGCGGCGCGGGCGCGGCGAGCATGTCCACCAGGCGCCCGGCGCCGGTGCGCACGTGAGCCAGCAGTTCCCGCACCGTCCAGGGACGGCAGTCGGTGGGGCGGTCGAGATCGCCCTCGTCGACGCCGCGCAGCACCTCCCCGAGCCGCCCGCACTCGTCCCGGAACGCCGCCCGTACCCGCTCCACCGGTCCTCCCCCCGTCCGCACCCGCCACCGCAGACCCTCTCACGCCGCCGATCACGCCCCGCGGGCCGTTTCGGCGGCCGTCCGGCGGGTACGCGCGGCCGGGCCGAGGAGAGGAGCACCACCGATGGCGGGGATCATGCTGCGCAGCACCGCGTTCAACGACCACGACACGTTGCCGAGCCGCTTCGCCCGCGAGGGCGGCAACATCTCGCCGCCGTTGGAGTGGTCGCAGGTGCCGGAGTCCGCGACCGAGCTGGTCCTCTTCGTCGAGGACCCGGACGCCGGCAAGACCCCGTTCCTGCACTGGCTGGTGACGGGCATCGCGCCGACTTCGGCCGGGGCGCCCGAGGGCGGGGTGCCCCTGGGCGGCCGGGAGTGGCCCAACGACTTCGGCACGACCGGGTGGGGCGGGCCGCACCCGCCGCAGGGCGACGACCCACACCGGTACTTCTTCCGGCTCTACGCGCTGGACCGGCCCCTGGAGTTGCCCGACACGCCGCGCGCCGCCGACGTGCACCGCGCGCTCGTGCAGCGGGACCTCGCCAGCGGAACGATGGTCGGCACCTACTCCCGCTGACGCGGGTTCGGCCCCGGGCGCGAGGCGGCAAAGCCGCGGTCAGCCCTTGACGCGGGGCACCAGCCGGTGCACGGCGGCCAGCACCAGCGCCATCACCACGCCCATCGTCCCGGCGATGCCGGCGGCGCTGCCGGCGTAGCCGACGAACAGCGGCCGGCGGGCCAGCTCGTCGGGCGGGGTGCCGCGCAGGTCGACCAACCAGGCCAACGCGAGCCCGCAGGCCACCGCCGCCAGCACGCCGCCCACGCCGAGCACCGCGGCGGCGACCCGGTGCGCGTCGGCCGACTCCACCTGCGCCTGCTCCCGCTGGGTGACCAGCAGCAGCAGCCCGGCCAGCGCCGCCCACACCCCGACCACCAGGAACGCCGCCACCGCGTCGCTGGGCCGGTGCCAGCCGGCGGAGAGGGTGGCGACCCCGGCGACCGCGGCGTAGCCGGCCCCGAGGAAGGCGCCGAGCGCCCGTACCTTGCGCGGCAGGACGAGCACCAGCGCCACCGCGACGGACGCGGCCACCGTGGCGTGCCCACTCGGCAGGCTGTTGCCGGCGTAGATCCGCTCCGGGTCGACGCCGAAGTCCGGCCGGGTCAGGCCGTACTTGAGCAGTTGGGTGGTGCCGTTGGCGCCGGCGATCAGCAGGGTGGCCGTGACGGCGAGCGCGATGCGACCCCGGATCAGCGCGATGAAGCCGATCACCGCGGTCGCCGCCAGCAGCGACACGACCGACATGGCGTTGAGGATCCGGTCCACCGGGCCGTCGATGCGGTCCTGGCCGATCCGGTTGCCGGTCAGGGCGACGGTGTCGAGCCACTGGCCCACCTCGGCGTGCACGGCGACCCGCCACACGGCGAGGAACGCCGCCGCCTGGACGATGGCCAGGACGACCAACCAGACCGCGGTCCAACCCCTCGGCGTCGCTCGCACCCGCACACCGTAGCGGCCGGCCCGTCCCGGTCGCCCGGTGGCCCGCCCACCGGCGGCGACTACGTTTGACGACGGACGTGAGGAGGTGCGGTGACCAGGACACCGGAGCGCGAGACCGCCCCGGCGGATCGACCGGAGACGCTCGCCGACCTGTTGGGCGGGCGCCGGGGCGCGGTCGACGCCACCCTGCCACCGGTGGCGTTCACGGCCGGTTGGCTGCTCGGCGGCCACTCGCTGTGGGGCGGCGTCGGCGCGGCGGTGGTCACCGGCGCGGTGCTGGCCGGCTGGCGGTTGCGCCGGGGCGACCGGCCGCGCTCGGTGCTGGTCGGGCTGCTGGCGGTCTGCGTGGCCGCGCTGGTCGCGTTGCGCACCGGACGCGCCGAGGACTTCTTCCTCGTCCAGCTGCTCTCCAACGCGGCGAGCGCGCTGGCGTGGGTGGTCAGCATCGTCGTGCGCTGGCCGCTGCTGGGGGTGGTGGTGGGCGTCGCGCTCGGGCAGCGCGGCCGGTGGCGGCGTGATCGGGCGCTGCTGCGCGCGTACGGCCGGGGCAGCTGGGTGTGGGCGGCCACCTACGTGCTGCGGGTGGCGGTGTTCCTGCCGCTGTGGCTCGGCGACGAGGTGGTCGCGCTGACGGTCGCCCGGGTGGCGCTGACCTGGCCGCTGGTGGCGACCGCGCTGGCGGTGAGCTGGGTGGTGGTGCGCCGGTCGTTGCCGGCCGGCCATCCGGGGCTGCGGCACCCGGTCGCCCCGGCGCGGCCCGCCGTGGCGGCGGACACATAGAGGGAGAGGCCGCCACGGGGGGAGCGGCCTCTCCGGTGACGTACGTTACTCCGTCGCGGTCCCGCGCGTGATCCCGCGAGACCTGTTTTTGCGGGCTTTTTCGCGCCCGTTGCGTATCCGGGTGGTGGGGTGGGCCGGTCCGCTCCGCTGCGTCGGCCGAAGGGCCGGCCCACCCCGGCCTGACCGTGGGAGTCAGGCCGTCCGCCGACCGGGCTCACGTGCCCCTCGCCCGGTCGGCCTCCGGGTGGGCGAGCGGCGCCGCCCACCCGGAGGAGCTGGTTCAGCCGTTGGGGAACAGCTTGCCGTAGTCGGCGTACGCCATGGCGACGTCGGCCTGGGCCCAGAACCGGTGGTAGTTGAACTCCGGCTCGGGGCCGCCGTTGAGGTACGCCTGGACCTTCGGCCAAGCCGGGTCGTTCTTGTAGAAGGAACGGATGTCGACGAAGCTCTTGCCGGCGGCGATGGCGTCACCGTTGGGCATCGTCCCCGTCCAGCCCGGCGGCACGTAGAGGCCCTGGCCGGTGCCGGCGTCGTAGACGTCGTCGAAGCGGCGGTAGTCGCCGCGCTTCTCCGTGGTGGAGACGCCCTGGGCGTCGCTGGCGGCGTGCAGGGCGTCCAGCAGCCCCTTGGCGGTGTCCTTCGCCGCCACGTTGCCCGACTTGGCCGCGTACGCGATCAGGGTCCGGGCGTAGGCGGCGGCGACGCCGACGTCCTGGCCCTTCACGGTGACCTCGACGTGCAGGTTGGTGTTGGGCTGCGGGTTGGTCGGGTTCCAGGTGGTCGGCTGGCCGGTCCACTTCATGTCCGACGGGATCGACCAGTTGGCGCCCAGCGTGGTGTTGGCGATCGCCCACGGCACCCACTTGTCCAGCAGCGCCTTGGCCTTGGCGTTGCCGGTCTGCAGGTAGAGCTCGGCGATGCGCTGCATCGACCAGGCCTGCATGCCGAACCACTGGTTCGACGGCGGGTCGTTGTAGACCGGGTCGACGTCGTAGTACATGCCGTAGAAGGTCGACGTGCCGGCCGGGGGCTGGCCGTAGTTGCCGCCCCAGCTGTTGGTCGCGCCGCCGGCGATGCCGCCCTCGGCGGACTGGAGCCAGGTGTAGAACTCCAGCTGCCGCTCGAAGCTCTTGGTCCAGTCGGCGACGGCGGTCGGCGACTTCGGCTTCAGCTCGTTGACGTTGGTCAGCGCCCACGCCGCGAACGGGTTCTGGTAGCCGAAGTGGTTGTGGCTGGAGCCGATCCGCCACGACCAGTTCTGGTTCGGCTCGTACGCGCCGCCCCAGGCGTAGTACCAGGACATCAGGTAGTGCGCCGAGTCCTTGCCGGTGCCCGCCGGGCAGGCGCTGGCGCCGACGCAGTTGCCGATCTTCTTGAAGTACTTGTCGAACATGGCGTAGCGCAGGTAGTCACCCATCTTGGCGGCCTTGGCCACGGTGGCCGCCACGTCGGCCTCCTTGCCCTGCTCCTTGGCCCAGGTCAGGGCCCAGTAGGCGGCCTGCACGGCGCGGGCGTCGGCGTCCGGGGCGTTTGTGTACTTCCACTGCTTCGCCGGGGCGTTGGCCTCCTTGATGAACAGGTCGAGGTAGCCGTACCGGCCGCCGTGGGCGAAGGTGTCGCAGGACGGCTGCGGCACGGTCTCCCACACCGACTCCTGGGTGCCCCGCTGGAAGGTGTTGATGTACGTCGGGCGGCTGGTGCCGTCGCCGCAGCGGCCGAAGCCGTAGGTGTTGTCCACGTCGAGCAGCCAGTGCATGCCGTAGATGTCACCGGTGCCGTAGGTGGACTGCAGCTCGCTGCGCAGCGGGTCCTGTCCGACCGGCACGGAGGGCTCCAGTTGGGACGGGTACTGGCTGGGCAGGTCGTGCTCGGCCGCGTACTGCGGGGTGCCGGCGGCGCCCGCGCTCGGCTGGTCGGCGTGCGACGGGATGATGTACTTCTCCATGACCGTCCAGGCGTTGTTGAACGGCGCCCAGTTCTGGGTCACCCGCCCGTAGTTGGCCTCCAGCCAGAGCCAGAAGCTGAACGCCTCCGAGGTGGTCTCGTGGCCGTGGTCGGGCGCCTCGACGATCAGCGTCTCGATGGAGTGGTACGGCACGCCCTCGGGGCTGAAGTAGCCCGAGTTTTTGATCTTGCCGTATTGGTCGAGGAACCGCTTGACGTAGGTGTTGTCCCCGCCGCCGTTGTCGTTGTCGATCTCGGTGGCGGTGATCGCCAGCGGCGCGTACCCGGTCGCCGAGGCGGTGACGGTGGCGGTGCCGCCGAGCGTGTCGGTGTCCTCCGCCGCCGCGACGGTCACGTTCACCCCGGTGTTCCAGTTGCTCGGGGTCAGGGTCACCGAGGTCGGCGCGACGGTGATGTCGGCGTCCCCGGTGCGGGCGAGGGAGACCGGGACGTTGGCGGTCGGCGCGGCGCTGAGCTTGAGGTTGACCGCCGAGCTGCCGCCCTCGCTCACGCTCACCGCCGACGGGGTGGCGACCAGCACCGGCCCGGACGCCGGCGTGACGGTGAAGGACTTCTCCGCGGTGGCGCTCAGGTTGGCGTTGTCGTACGCCTTGGCCTGGACGGTGTACGCGCCGGCCGGCAGGTCCTCGAGGGTGTAGCCGTACGGGGCGGTGGTGTCGGTGTTGACCAGCAGGCCGTTGCGGTAGAACTCGACCTTGCTGATCGTCCCGTCCGGGTCGCTGGCGGTGGCGGTCAGCGGCACGTCGGCGGGGGCCTCGAACGGGCCGGCCGGCACGCTGAGCCCGACCGTCGGCGGCTGCTGCTGGGTGCCGCCGCAGGTCACCCCGTTGACGGAGAACGAGGTCGGCTTCGGGTTGCTGCCGCTGTGCGATCCGTTGAAGCCGATGCTGGTCGAGGCGCCGGTGCCGAGGCTGCCGTTCCACGACTCGTTGGTGGCGGTGACCTCCTTGCCGGTCTGGCTCCACTTGGCCGACCAGCCCTGGGTCACCCGCTGGTCGCCGGGGAAGGCGAACTTCAGCGTCCAGCCGTTGATCGGGTCGCCGAGGTTCTTGATGGTGACGTTGGCGGTGAAGCCGTTGTTCCAGTCGCTGGTCGCGTAGACCACGTCGCAGGCCGGGGCGGCCTGGGCGGCACCGGCCGGCAGGGTCACCCCGCCGACGGCGAGCGCGGTGGCGGCGACCATCGCCAGGCGGCGACGTCTTGCCAGATGTCTCATGAGCGCGGTGTCTCCTCGGACCTGGCCGGGGACGAAGGCCCCGGCGGGGCGCCTGCCCACGAAGGGGGATTCCAGGCGCCCGGGGATGGTGGTCGACCCCGGCCCGGGCCGGGGTTACGGCGGGCGGCGCCCCTGCGGGGGCTGCGCCGGCCGCGTCGGGTGCCGTACCGGAGACACCGGCTGCCCTCGGCCACCCACGGTTCGCGCGATCTGGCTCCGCGTCGCGGTGGCGTCAGTGTGCCACGCATGGAAGCGCTCCCACAATGGCGCGGACGCACGGAGCAGTCACTTGTTTCGATCTCGTTTTGGGTCTTTCACAAAGCCGTGACGGGCGTTACAGTCGCAGCATCGTCGATGGGAGCGCTTCCATCGACAAGGTTCCAACTGGAAGATCACCCGGGGTCCGTCCGACGGAGCCCGGGGAGTCAGCCCGAGGGCTGACGGCGGGCCAGCCCGGACGCCGCCGTCAGCCGTCATCCCGCCAACGTGGAGGGAGGTGGATCCTCAAGCCACTCGCGTGGCCCGGCTCCCGCGCGACACGCACGACAGGACGCCAATTCCGCCCGTGCGTGTGCAGCAACGGTGGGGACGGGGGTTGCCCTCCCCCGTCCCCACACTAAACCTCCTTGCACGATGGGAAAAGAGGCCGACGGGACTGGCCGTGTCGCCCTTCCGACCGGCCTCGTCCGCTGTCCGGCCGCACCGCCCACCCGGCGACGTCCCGCCACCGGCGACCCGCCGGCGCGCCGATCCCGCGGCACCCCGCACGGCCGGCCGTCCCGCGCCGGCGCGCCACCGCGCGCCCCGCCCCGCACCGCCGCCCACGGGCGCACGCCGCACCCCCTTCCCACCATCTCCGAGCGCCGTCGCACCGGCCGGCACCGACCGGATCGGCCGGCGGCGACCGGTTGGCGGCTCCTGGCTATGCTGGGAGCGCTCCCGGCCCGGCGGTGGCCACGCAACCCACGAGGAGAACCCCATGTCGATGCTCACCCGGCGGCGGCTGCTCCGCCACGCCGCGATCTCCGCCACCGCCACCGCCAGCGCCGCCACCGGCACCGGGCTGGGCGCCGCCGCGACCACCGCCGCCAGCGCCGCCGCGGTCGCCGGCTGCGCCGACCGGGACGAGAGTCCCGCGCCGCGCACGGCGGACACGCCCGCCGGCGACCTGCGTTTCCCGCCGGACTTCGGCTGGGGCGCGGCCACCTCGGCGTACCAGATCGAGGGCGCGGCCAAGGAGGACGGCCGGGGCGAGTCGATCTGGGACACCTTCAGCCGTACGCCGGGACGCACGCGCAACGGCGACACCGGCGACGTCGCGGCCGACCACTACCACCGGTACGCCGAGGACCTCGACCTGATGCGCGACCTCGGCCTGCGCAGCTACAGGTTCTCCATCTCCTGGCCCCGCGTGCAGGCCGACGGCGCCGGCGCCCCCAACCAGCGCGGGCTCGACTTCTACCGCCGGCTGGTCGACGGGCTCCACGAGCGGGGCATCGCCCCGATGGCGACGCTGTTCCACTGGGACCTGCCGCAGGCCCTGCAGGACGCCGGGGGCTGGGAGTCGCGCGATGTCGCCCACCGCTTCGCCGACTACGCCGAGATCGTCTTCCGTGCCCTCGGCGACCGGGTGCCGGTCTGGCTGACCGTCAACGAGCCGAAGACGGTGGTGCAGAACGGCTACCTCTGGGGACACCACGCACCGGGCCGGCAGGACCCGGCCGCCGCGTACCTGGTCGCCCACCACCTCCAGCTCGCCCACGGGCTCGCCGTCGCGGCGCTGCGCGCCACCGGCCCCGGCCGGATCGGCCCGGCCCTCAACCTGCACCCCTGCTACCCGGCCGACGCGTCGCCCGAGGCGGCCCGCGCCGCCCGGCTCTACGACGGCTACGAGAACCGCCTCTATCTCGACTCGATCCTCACCGGCCGCTACCCGCAGGACGTGCTCGACGACCTCGGGCCCGACAGCCGCATGGTGCGCGGCATCCGCGACGGTGACCTGGTCACCATCTCCGCGCCGGTGGACCTGCTGGCCGTGCAGTACTACACGCCGTACTACGTCACCCCCGACGGCGACACCACCCGGCGCTGGCCCACCTCGGAGGCCGACTGGCAGCAGATCTACCCCGAGGGCATGTACGACATCCTGACCCGGGTGACCCGCGACTACGGCCCGATCCCGCTCACCGTCACCGAGAACGGGCTGCCCACCCCGGACGTGCTCGGCGCCGACGGCACGGTCGACGACGCCGGGCGGATCAGCTTCCTGCGTGACCACCTCGCCGCCGCCCACCGGGCCGTGGCCGCCGGCGTGCCCCTGGAGAGTTTCCACGTCTGGTCCCTGCTGGACAACTTCGAGTGGGCCGAGGGGTACGACCAGCGCTGGGGTCTCGTCTACGTGGACTACCCGACCCAGCGGCGCGTGCTCAAGCGCAGCGCGCACTGGTACCGCCAGGTCATCGCCGCCAACGGCCTCTGACCGCGACGGCGCCGCACCAGCCGGCGGCCGGACGGGCCGCCGCGCCGGTGGGCGGCCTCGCGGCGGGCCCGCCCGGCTGCGCGCTCACGGCGACGTCCGCGTCGGTCAGCTCGCCGACGCCGTCCGCCAGTGAGCCCCGATGACGCCGAGCAGCCGCAGCGCCTCCGCCGACCGGCCGTCCGACGCGGTGTGCAGCACCAGGCGCTGCCCGCCCTCGGCCAGCTCCAGCACCTCGCGGTCCAGCGCCAGCTCGCCCACGGCCCGGTGGGTCAGCACGACGCGGTCCGGGACGTCGCGCACGCAGACCCCGTGGTCGCGCCAACGGCGGTCGAACTCGGGGCTGTCGGCGCGGAGCCGGGCCAGCAGCCGCCCCAGGGCCGGATCGTCCGGGTAGCGGCTGGCCGCCGCGCGCAGGTCCGCCACGCACCGCGCGGCCACGGCCCCCGCGCCGGCCTGGTCGAGGACCGGGCCGGGCCGGCCCCGGAACATCCGCCAGGCCAGGTTGCGCTCGTCCGGCGCCCAGTCGTCCGGGTCGCCGAGCACGGCCACCGCCAGCGAGTTCCAGGCGAGCAGCTCGTACCGGGCGTCGATGACGTAGGCGGGGGTGTCGGTGAGCCGGTCGAGCAGGTGCCGCAACCCGTGCGGCACGACGTCGTCCGGGCGGGCCGGCGGGTCGGGCACCTCGCCGGCGAGGCGGAACAGGTGCGCCCGCTCGGTCGGATAGAGCAGCAGGGCGCGTCCCAACGCGGCGAGCACCTGCCGGGACGGCCGCGGCGCCCGGGCCTGCTCCAGTCGGTTGTAGTAGTCCACCGAGATCGCGGCGAGCCGGGCGACCTCCTCCCGACGCAGCCCCGGAGTGCGGCGACGGGTGCCGGAGGGCAGGCTGACCTCCTCGGGACGTACCCGGGCGCGTCGGCTGCGGAGGAAGTCGGCGAGCAGGGCGCGATCCATCCCACCATGATGCCGCCCCCACGAGCGCCGTCCAGGGACCGTCGGTCCCTGGACGGCCGGTGCCTTCCCGGCCCCGACCCGGGCGCCGCAGGGTTGCGGCATGAGCGCAGAGGTCGCCCTCGTCACGGGGGCCAACAAGGGAATCGGGTACGAGATCGCCCGCGGGCTGGCCGCGGCGGGGTTGCGGGTGCTGATCGGCGCCCGGTCGGCGACGCGGGGCCGGGAGGCGGCCGAGAAGCTCGCCGCCGAGGGGTACGACGTGTCGACGGTGCGGTTGGACGTCACCGACCCGGAGTCGGTGCGCGCCGCCGCGCACACCGTCGAGCGGGCCCACGGCCGGCTCGACGTGCTGGTCAACAACGCCGCGGTGCTGCTCGACTTCGGCGTCGCCCCCAGCGCCGCCCCGATCGAGGCGGTACGCGACACCTTCGAGACGAACGTGGTCGGGGTGGTGACGGTGACCAACGCGCTGCTGCCGCTGCTGCGCCGCGCACCGGCCGGACGGATCGTCAACCTGTCCAGCGGGCTGGGCTCACTGACCCTCACCACCGATCCGACGTCGCCCAACTCCCGGCTGCCGATGGTGGCCTACAACGCCTCGAAGAGCGCGGTCAACGCGGTGACCGTCTGCTACGCCAACGAGCTGCGGGAGACACCCATCAAGGTCAACGCGGCCGACCCCGGCTACTGCGCCACCGACATGAACGGCGGCGAGGGCGACCGCACCCCCCGCCAGGGGGCGTCGGTCGCCATCCGGCTGGCGACCCTGCCGGCCGACGGGCCGAGCGGGGGTTACTTCGACGAGGACGGGCCGCTGCCCTGGTGAGCGGTCGGCGACGCGCCGGCCGTCCCGTGGGGCGGGCCGGTGCGTCGCCGGCAGCATGGCGCCCGTCCGCGCCGGTCGGCTCACCGCCACCCACCACCCACGACGGCGCCGTGGCCGCCACCGGTCACCTCGTTGCGCCCGGACAACCTCCACCCGGCACCCGTGAGTACGATCCCCGGGATCGGCGTACGTGAGGGTGGGTGACGGGGTGCTGCCATGCCAGGTCCTCGACACGTCGCTGCTTCCGCCGCGCGACCGGTTCGCCTGCTGGTACGAGGTGATCGAGCAGGAGGCCGCTCCCACCGTCATCAGCAGCCCACACCTAAACGACTTCCTCGCCGAGGCCAAGAGCGTGGACCTCGGGACCGTGAAGCTCGCCGCCCTGCGCTATCCCACCCTGCACACCAGGCGAACCTCGAGGCTGGTACGCACCAGCCAGCCGGACACCTACCAGTTCGTGCTGACGACGGCCGGGGACAGCGCCATCAGCCAGGACCGCAACGAGTCGACCGTCGCACCGGCGTCGTTCACGTTCCTCGACAACTGCCGCCCGTTCGTCGCTCGCCACCTCTCGACCGGGCCGGAACTCGCCGGGTCCATCTCCGTCGTGATCCCGCACCGGGCGCTGCCGCTGCCGGCGAACAAGGTCCGCCGGTTGCTCGCCACGTCGATCCCGTCCGACACCGGCATGGCCGCGCTGCTCGCCCAGTTCGTGCGTCGCCTCGTGACGTACCCGGAGCAGTACGACGCCTCCGACGCCGTCGTCCTGGGCGCGATGACGATGGATCTGGTGGCCGGCACGCTGGCCCACCGGCTGGACGCTGCCGAGATCCTGCCGAACGAGGTCCACCAACGCACCCTGCGCGTACGGATCCGGGACTTCGTCGAGAGGCACCTCGACGATCCGGAGTTGACCCCGCGCGCGATCGCGGCCGCCCACCACATCTCCCTGCGGTCGCTGCACCGGCTGTTCGAAAACGAGGACGTCACGGTCGCGGAACTGGTCCGCCGGCAGCGGCTGGAACGCTGCCGGCGGGACCTCGCCACCCCGCTGATGGCGGGGCAGCCGATCCACGTCATCGCCGCGCGGTGGGGCTTTGCCGACAAGGCCCACTTCAGCCGGCTCTTCCGGGCGACCTATGGCGTTTCGCCACAGGACTACCGCGAGCGGCACCGTTGACGCCGGCACCCGCGCCGGCCGTGCGGCGGCGCCGGCCACCAGCGGGCGTCGGCGGTCACCGGCGGGCGTCGGCGGTCACCGCGGTCCCCGGCGGGCGTCGGCGCGACACCGGCGGGAGCCGCCACCGCACCGCCGACGGCGGGCCGGCGCACGGCCCGGCATCAGCGGGGCAGGGCCTGCTGCAACTCCGCCCGCAGCGCCGGGGTCAGCATCTCCCCCGCCTGCTTGGCCAGCCGCGCCATCTCGTAGCCGACCACGCCGATGTCGGCGTCCGCGCCGGCCAGCGTGGCCAGGATGGACCCGTCGCGCACCTGCATGACCAGGAAGTATCCGCGTCCCATCTCGACGACGGTCTGCTTGACCACGTCCCCGTCGAACATCTGCGCCGCGCCCGCGGTGATGCTCATCAGCCCCGACGTCACCGCGGAGAGCTTGTCGGCGTGGTCCCGCGGCAGGTTGTCGGAGACCGCCACCAGCAGGCCGTCGGAGGACACGACGATGGCGTGCGCCACCCCCGGCACCCGCTGCGCGAAGGCGCTGACCAGCCAGCTCAGGTCGCGGGCCTCCTGGCTCAACGTCGTCATCGATCTCCCCCTTCGGTGCGCACGCCGCCGGGCGGCATGAATATCTCGGTGGTGTCCTCGGCTTCGGCCCGCCGGACGCCGCTGTAGAGCCGCGACAGCATGCCGCCGACCGCCTCCGGGTCCGGGTCGTGGCGTACCGCGGGCTGCTCCGGTCGCGCCGACCGGGTGACGGCGGAGAGCTGAGCCATCGGCACCCGTACGGGCAGTCCGCGGGCGTTGGTCCCGCCGGTCACCGGGACGGCGGGCGGGGTGGGCGAGGTCTCCCGCGCGGGGGCTGGCGCCGGCCCCTGGCGGGACCACCAGCCTCCCCCGGCCGGCACGGTCGATCCGCCCGCCGGCGCCAGCACGTCCTCCGCCCGCACCGGGACCGGCCGCGCCTGGCGGGGCGCGACGGCCTCCGGGCGCCGCCCGGCCACCGGCATCTCGTCCGGGGCCGGCGCGCCGGCCCAGGCCACGGCGGCGACCGCGGAGGTCAGCATCCGCGCCGGGGACGCGTCCGCCTCGGTCGGCACCGATGGGGCCAGCAGGTCGCCGGGGAGCCGGATCCGGGCGACGAGGCCGGCGGTCGCACCGGCGCGCAGCCGCACCTCGACCCCGAGCCGGGCGGCCAGGTGGCTGACCACGAACAGGCCCATCCGCTCGACGGTCGCCACGTCGGCGGCCGGCGGCGTGGCGAGGACGGCGTTCGCCTCGGCCAGGGCGGACGGGCTCATGCCGAGGCCCTCGTCGGTGATCTCGACGACCGCTCCCGCGCCGTCGGCGCACGCGGTGACCACCACCACCGTGTCGGGGCGGGAGAACGAGGTGGCGTTCTCCAGCAGCTCGGCGAGGACGTGGACCAGCTCACCGACGGCGTGCCCGACGATGTGCAGGTCGGCCACCGCCTCGTGGCGCACCCGCTGGTACTGCTCGATCTCGGCGCTGGCGGCGAGCAGCACCGCGCCGAACCCCACCGGCCGGTTCCACCGGCGGGTCGACTCGGTCCCGGCCAGCACCAGCAGGCTGTCGTCGTTGCGCCGCATCCGGGCGGCCAGGTGGTCGAGCTTGAACAGGTTCTCCAGCTGGTCCGGGTCGCTCTCCTCGCGTTCCAGGTCGTCCAGCAGCTCCAGCTGGCGTTCGACGAGCACCTGACTGCGCCGCGCGAGGTTGACGAACATCGCGTTGACGTTGCGTCGCGTGGTGGCCTGCTCCACGGCGACGCCGACCGCGCTGCGGTGCACCGCGACGAACGCCTCGGCCAGCTCGCCGATCTCGTCGAGGGAGCGGACCACCGCCGGCGGGACCTCGATGGTGGGGACGCCGCCGGTCACGGTGCGGAGCCGGTCCAGGGCGTCCGGCAGCTCGACCTGGGCGATCCGCAGGGCCTGGCCGCGCAGCAGCCGCATGGAGCGGGCGATGGACCGGCCGACCAGGACGGAGATGAGCAGGGCCACCAGCAGCACCGCGACGATCACGCCGATGACCAGCAGCGTGGCCCGCAGCTGCGCGGCGCTCACCTCGTCGGCCTGGCGTACGGCGTCGTCGAGCACCGACGCCTCGACCTGGCGCAGCAGCTCCTGGCGCTGCTCGCTGGCCGCCCACCACTGTGGAGCGGGCAGCACGGCCGGCGGGGCGGCGCCGGTCGGCAGGCTCTGCTCCTCCAACCGGGCGGCGGCCAGGAACGCGGGGTCGGCGGCGATCTCGTCGTAGCGGCGGATCTGCGCGGTGGTGGCGGCGACCCGGAACGCGCCCAGCGCGGTGAGCTGCTGGGCTCGCAGGTCGGTCAGGACCACCTGGTCCTCCACGCCGTACCGGCCGGACCGGGCGGCCTCGTAGAGCCGGGCGCGGACCCGGGAGGAGAGCTCCTTGACCCGGGCGAGCTGGACGTAGCGCAGCACCGCGTCGCTGAGGGCGGGCTGGTTCTCGCCGGGCGACGGCTCGGCGAGGAGGCTGAGCAGCGCGTCGACGGCCCGGTGGTAGTTGCTGAGGATGGTGTCGCTGCCCAGCACCGCCGGGGGGATCGCAGCCCGGATGTAGACGACCTGCTGGTACGCCTCCAGCACCTCCGAGTACGCGACCCGCCAGGACGCGTCGGCGTCGGCCAGCGGCTCCGCCGCCCGGCGCAGCTCACGCAGGGCCTGGTCGGTCGCGCTCTGCAGCGGCTTCAGCGCGATGATGGCCGCGTCCCGGTCGGCGCCCGCGCCGCTGCGCCGCAGCTCGCTCAGCTCACCGGCGGCGCGGTCCCGCTCCTGCTGGAGCTGGTGCACCAGCACCGTGATCTCCCGGCCGATGCCCACCTGCCGGGCGAAGTCGCCGAGCGCGGTGGTCTGCCCGACCAGGGCCCGGGTCTGCACCCCGGCCAGCACCAGGAACGCCACCGAGGGGATGACCAGCACGGTGGCGAGCTTGGTGCGCATCCGCCAGTCCCGCAACCGGAACGGCGAGCGGCGGCGGTGCGGGACGACCCGGACGTCGAACCGGCGCCGGCGGTGGTGGGGCACCGCGCCCCGCGCCGGGTCCGGACCTGCGCCCACACGTGCCTCCTACGTCCCCTCGCGTCCGCCGCGAGCCGGGGAGCGGAGTCCATCCAATCAGGCCCGCGAGCTGTGTCAACGGGCCGGGCTGAGGTGCGACTCAGGAGGGTGAGGCGGTCTCGTCCGTCCGGCCGATGTCGGCGAGCCGGGTGGCGTCCCCGATGCGCCCCAGCGCGATCAGCGCCGCGCCGCTCGCCCCGACCTCCGGATCGCGTCCGTGCCACACGGCCCGGGGTGCGAGCGCCGCGGCGAACGCCGCGCGCCACCAGGGCGAGGCGGTCATCGCTCCCCCGCCGAGCACCACCTCGACCGGCTTGTCGACGGTGGACTCCAGCACGGCCAGGTCGCCCGCGACGAGGTCGCACAGGCCGCGCATCAGCCCGGCCAGGATCTCCACGGCCGTGGTGCCGAAGCTCAGCCCCCGCAGCTCCCCCGAGCCGGCCGGGAGCAGGCCCGGGGGCCGGTCCCCGCCGAACCGCACGTTCACCGGCAGGCCGCCGTCGGGCGGCAGCCGGGACAGCGCCGCGTCCAGCTCGGCGCCCGCGGGCAGCCGCAGCTCCCGGTCGGCCCAGGCGAAGAGGTTGCCGCCGGAGGAGTACGCGGCGCCGGTCACCACGTGGTCGCGGTCGACCCGGTAGCGCCAGAGCGCCTCGGGCAGCGCGGGCAGTTCCTCGCCCGCCGGAACGCGCTGCACCAGCCGGACCGCCGCCGAGGTGCCCACGGTCACCGCGGCCCGGTCCGGCTCGACGCAGCCGGAGCCCACGTTCGACGCCGCGCCGTCGCCCACCGGGCAGGCCCAGGGCGCGTCGGTGAGCTGCGGCCAGCGCCGCGCGTACGCGGGGCGCAGCCGGCCCCGCCACCGCGTCGGGGCCAGCTCCGGCAGCTCGTCGGGCCGGCTGCCGGCCAGCGCGCAGGCCTCGGCGTCCCAGGTGAGCGTCCGCAGGTCCAGCAGGCCCGTACCGGACGCCTGGGAGATCGACATGGGGGCGGAGTCGAGCAGCTCGCCCAGCACGTACTCGGCCAGGCCGGCGAACCGGGCGATCCGCGTGCCGGTCTGCTCCCGCAGCCAGGGCAGCCGCACCGACCAGTAGCAGCGGTGCCACCACGCGCCCGTGCGCTGGTGGAACGCGTCCGGGTCGGCCGGGCCCGTCGCCCCCGGCAGTGCCTCCGGGCGGGTGTCCAACCAGGTCAGCACCGGCCCGAGGGGCGCGCCGTCGGCGCCCAGGGGAACCACCGAGTGCCACTGCGCGGAGGTCGCCACCAGGGACACGTCGCGCAGGTACCCGCCGGCGGCCAGCTCGTCCAGGCAGTCGGTCAGGCAGGCCAGGTAGCCGGGGCCGTCCAGGGTGCCGGTGCCGTCGTCGTGCACGACGAGACTCACCCGGCGCCGGGCCAGCGCGCCGGGCAGCGGCCGGGCGTCCGCGTCCAGCACGAGCCCACGTACCGAGGAGGTACCCAGATCGAGCGCGAGAATGTTCATCGCGGGTCAAGTTACCCGCTGCGCCGCGACCCGGCGTCCCAGCGGGTGGGCCGTACGCCCGATCGGCTTCCCGGCGTGCGGGCGGGCCGCGTAGGGTGACGCCATGCTCGCGCACCTGTCCTGCTGGTGGCCCGCCGACCCGGCGGCCATCCCCCGCGCGTAGCTTCCCACGCGGCCGCCCGACGAGGCGGCCGCCGGTCTCTCTCCGGCCCTCCCGGTCGCCCCGCCGGGCGGCGCCCGGCCCGAGGAGACCCGATGACCCACCTGACCGAGCTGCTGGCCGCCGTCGCCGCCGGCGACGACCCCGGCCCCTTCGCGCTCGTGCGGCGCGAGGGCGCCGACCACCTGGAGCTGTTCACCGGCGCCGTACGCGCGGTGCCTCGCCTCGCCGACATCCCACTGCCCGACGGGGGGCCCGGCCCAAGGACGCTGGCGCTGGTGCCGTTCCGACAGGTCACCGAACGGGGCTTCGCCTGCGTCGACGACGGCGTCCCGCTGGAGTGCCTGGAGATCGCCCGGCACGAGCGGATCGATCTGGCCGAGGCGCTCGCCGCGCTGCCCGACGTGCCGGTGCGCACCGCCGACGCCGGCTTCGACGTCGGCGACGACGCGTACGCGGCCACCGTCGGCCGGGTGCTCGCGGAGGAGATCGGGCGTGGCGAGGGCGCGAACTTCGTCATCCACCGCTGTCTGCGCGCCACCGTCGAGGGGCCGCCGCTGGTCGCCGCGCTCGCCGCGCTGCGCCGGCTGCTGTCGGGCGAGCGCGGGGCGTATTGGACCTTCGTGGTGCACACCGGCACCCGGATCCTGGTCGGGGCCAGCCCGGAACGGCACGTCAGCGTCGACGACGGCCTGGTCATGATGAACCCGATCAGCGGCACCTTCCGGCACACCGGCGCGGACGCCGACCGGGACGCGCTGCTGCGCTTCCTCGCCGACCCCAAGGAGGTCGAGGAGCTGTACATGGTCCTCGACGAGGAGCTGAAGATGATGGCCACCGTCGCCGAACACGGCGGCCAGGTGGTCGGGCCGTACCTCAAGGAGATGTCCCATCTCGCGCACACCGAGTACCTGCTCGCCGGCCGGGGCACGAAGGACGTGCGGGAGGTGCTGCGGGAGACGATGTTCGCCCCCACCGTCACCGGCAGCCCGATGGAGAACGCCTGCCGGGTGATCGCCCGGCACGAGCACGCCGGGCGGCGCTACTACGCCGGGGTGCTGGCGTTGCTCGGGCGCGACGAGGCCGGGCGGCAGACCCTGGACGCGCCGATCCTGATCCGTACCGCCGAGATTTCCCCCTCGGGTGAGCTGCGGGTGCCGGTCGGGGCCACCCTGGTCCGGCACTCCACGGCCGCCGGCGAGGTGGCCGAGACGCACGCGAAGGCGGCGGGCGTGCTCGCCGCGCTGGGGCTGGGCCCGCAGGCGCCCGCGTCCGGCGCGCGCCCGCCGGTACGCCTCGCCGACGACCCGGAGGTCCGCGCGGCGCTGGCCGCCCGCAACGCGCCGCTGGCCCGCTTCTGGCTGGACCAGCGCGCCGCGGACGCGCCCGGCCTGCCCGGGCTGGACGGGCGGCGGGTGCTCATCGTCGACGGCGAGGACACCTTCACCGGGATGCTGGCCCACCAGCTGCGCGCGCTGGGCCTGGCCGTGACGCTGCGACCGTGGCACGCCCCCGGTGCCGTGGCCGGATTCGACCTGGTGGTGGTCGGTCCCGGCCCGGGCGACCCGGGGAGCACGACCGAGCCGAAGATGCTCGCGATGCGCGGTCTGCTGGCCGGGCTGCTCGCCGAGGGTCGGCCGACCCTGGCGGTCTGCCTGGGCCACCAGCTGCTCTGCGGCCTGCTCGGGCTGGCGCTGCACCGCCGGGACGCCCCCTACCAGGGGCTCCAGCGGGAGGTGGAGGTCTTCGGCGCGCGCCGCCGGGTGGGCTTCTACTCGACGTTCACCGCCCGAGCGGACGCCGACCGGCTGCCGACACCGTACGGGCCGGTGGAGGTGGCGCGGGACGGCGTGGACGGCGCGGTGCACGCGCTGCGCGGACGGGGCGTCGCGGGGGTGCAGTTCCACCCCGAGTCGGTGCTCAGCCCGGACGGCCTGGCGGTCCTCGCCGACCTGCTGGCCGGGCTGCTGCCGGCGCCGGCCGGGGAGCTGTCGGCGACCACCGGGGCGGCCGAGGGCGCATAGTCGCGCCGCACGGGGGTAGGGCTGGGGGCGACCGGCGGTCCGGACGGGCCGAGAGCCCCCGCCCGGGCCGCCGGTCGCCGCCGGCTCAGCCGGCCAGGCCGGCCTTCAGGGCGGCACCGATCTGCACCGCCCGGCGGACGGTCAACGCGGTGGCGCCGAGGGCGATGCTGTCCGGCGCGATCTCACCGTTGTTGCTGGTGTGCGAGGCGCCGTAGGGGTTGCCGGCGACGAACTGGCTGGCGTCGGTGTAGCCGGGGGTGACCACGACCCCGCCCCAGTGGTAGAAGACGTTGAACATCGACAGCAGGGTCGCCTCCTGGCCGCCGTGAGAGGTGGCCGTGGTGCAGAACGCGGAGTAGACCTTGTTCGCCAGGGCGCCCTGCGACCACAGCGGCCCGGTGGTGTCCATGAACTGCTTGAGCTGGGCGGCCATCACGCCGTACCGGGTGGGCGTCCCGAAGATCACCACGTCGGCCCAGGACAGGTCGTCCAGCTGCACCTCGGGGACGTCCTGGGTCTCCAGGCGGTGCGCCTGCCAGCCGGAGTTGGAACGGATCGCCTCGTCCGGCGCCAGCTCGCGCACCTTGCGCAGGCGCACCTCGGCGCCGGCCTCACCGGCGGCCTCGCACGCCGCCTGCGCCATCTGGTACGTGATGCCGGTCGCGCTGTAGTAGATCACCGCGACCTTGATCTGGGCAGCCATCAGGTGTTTCCCCCCCTCATGTCGGGTCAGCTCCGGCGACTACCCGGCACCCGCGTCGGCAAACGGCCGGCGCCCGGCTGCGCCCGTGCGCCGGCCTGAGCGATGCTGGGGCCATGCTGATCAGAGCCGCCACCGCCGACGACTGGCCGCGGATCTGGCCCTTCCTCCGCGAGATCGTGGCCGCCGGGGAGACCTACACCTGGCCCCGCGACGTCGACGAGGCGCGGGCCCGGACGATGTGGCTGGTGCCGCCGCCGGGTCGCGCGGTGGTCGCCGTCGATCCGGACGGCACGGTGCTCGGCTCGGCGAAGCTGGTGCCCAACCAGCTCGGGCCGGGAGACCACGTCGCCAACGCCAGCTTCATGGTCTCGCCGGCCGCCGCCGGGCGCGGGGTGGGGCGCGCGCTGGGCGAGCACGTGCTGGCGCTCGCCCGCGCGGAGGGCTACCGGGCCATGCAGTTCAACGCCGTGGTGGCGACGAACACCCGGGCGGTGGCGCTCTGGCGGTCGTTGGGATTCGAGGTGGTCGGCCGGGTGCCGGAGGCGTTCCGGCACCCGGCCGAGGGCTTCGTCGACCTGCTCGTCATGCACCGGCGGCTCTGAGCCGCGACCCACCCGCCGGGGCCTCAAGAGTTCCGCAAGTTTCGATGCGATCGGGTGCCTGTCCGGGCGCCGACCGGGGATCCTGGTCCCACCGGCGGCCGCCGCGCCGGTGGGCCTGAACGGGGGATCGCGCTCCGCCGGCAGCGTGGCTGGCGTAGCGCGATCAGGACGGGCGGCTCAGCGGACCAGCGCGTCCATCAGCCGCTCCAGCTCGGCCGCCGGGTCGGCGGTCAGCCCGGTGTGTACCGGCCCGGTCTGGATCATCGTGCTGCGCGGGGCGGCCAGCCAGCGGAACCGCTCCCCCAGGCGCATCCCGCCCGACGGGCCGTCGCCGGCGCACGTGCGGTCCCAGGACCGCAGCACCGCCGCCACCGCGTCCAGGTCGACCTGCGGGGCCAACGCCCGCACCCGGCCGGCGTCCAGATGGGTACGCACTCCCAGGAAGTCCCGCTGCTGGCAGTAGAGCAGCACGCCGACGTTGACCTGCTCGCCGCGTTCCACCCGGGGCACCAGCCGGACGACCGCGTACTCGAAGGGTTCCCTCACGCAGCGCTCCCCTGCGGCAACCAGTCCCCGGTGCGCGCGACCCGGCGGGCCAGGTGGTCCACGTACGCCGCGCGGGCCGCGTCGGCGGAGTCGAAGTCGGCGCCGGTCAGCCAGCTCTCGGGCACCAGGGCCAGCACCTCGGCGAGCAGGTCCCGGGTCACCCTCGGCGCCAGGTCGGCGTCCGCCTCGGCCAACCGCCCGGCGTAGGGCGCCAGCACGTGGTCGTCGGCCCGGTACGGCCGGTGCACCGCCGCCTCGGCCCGCGGCCAGTTGTGGTGGAAGTACAGCGACGCGCCATGGTCGATCAGCCAGAGCTCGCGGTGCCAGACGAGCAGGTTCGGGTTGCGCCAGCTGCGGTCGACGTTCTCCACGAAGGCGTCGAGCCAGAGCACCCGGGAGGCGAGCGCCGGCTCGACGGGGTGCGCGACCGGGTCGTAGCCCAGCGCGCCCGGCAGGAAGTCCATGCCCAGGTTGGCGCCGCCGCTGTTGCGCAGCAGCTCCTGCACCTCCTGGTCGGGCTCGGCCCGCCCGATCACCGGGTCGATGTCGAGCACCACCAGCGGCGGCACCGCCAGGCCCAGCCGGCGGGCCAGCTCGCCGCAGATCACCTCGGCGACCAGCGCCTTCGGCCCCTGCCCGGCGCCCCGGAACTTCGCCACGTACGTGCCGAGGTCGTCGGCCTCCACCACGCCGGGCAGCGAGCCGCCCTCACGCAGCGGGGTGACGTACCGGATTCCGGTGACCTCGCGGAGCACGGGACCACCCTAGTCGCACGCGCGTGGGCCGGGCCGCGTGGCCCGGCCCACCGCGGTGGGCCGACGGTCAGTTGTCGAGCCGGTCGCGCAGGTCGTCGACCTCCCGCTGGATCCGGTCCACGGCACCCTCGTCGTTGAGGAAGGTGGTGATCCCGGCGGCGAAACCCAGTCCGATCAGCACCGCCAGGGCGCTGAGCACCAGGCCGCCGATCGCCACGCCCCGGCCGGTCACCCCGGGCCGGCGGGCCATCTTGAGCCCGACGATGCCCAGGATCACGCCGATGATGCCGAGCAGCAGGCCGATCCAGGACAGGATCACGGTCAGCACGCTGATCAGCGCGGCCACCCCGAAGACCAGTGCGAAGGCGGCGGCGGCGCTGGTCTTCGCCGACGTGCCGGCCCCGGCCTCGCCGGACCGCAACGGTACGGCGCCGCGCCGGGACGGCTCACTGGACGCAGTCATGTCGCTCCCTCCACGCGCACCGTTGCGCGTACCTCGCGGGCGCTTTCCCACTACGGCCGCCCTTATGCGCGATCGACGGGTCGGTGGGCGGTCCTAGGCTGGCCGCCGACCTCTTGTGAAGGGAACCCGATGACGGTGAACCTCGGCGGGCGCGAGGCGCTCGCGCTGCGGATGACCAGCCTGCTGCTCCGCCCGCACCCGACCGCCGACCCGGGCGGGGTGGCCGACGTGGTGGAGTGGTTCGGGGCCATGCAGGCGCAGGACCTGGCCAGCGGCATGTGGTCGCTCGGGGTGCGGCTGCCCGCGCTCGGCCACGACGACGTGCACGCCGCGCTGGAGCGCCGGGAGGCGCTGCGCACCTGGCCGATGCGGGGCACCGTGCACTTGGTGCCGCCCCGCGACGCCCGCTGGATGCTGGAGCTGACCGGCGTACGCTCGCTGGCCGCCGCCGCCACCCGCCGCGCGCAGCTCGGGCTGACCGAGGCCGACGCGGACCGCGCGGTCGACGTGCTCGGCGCCGCGCTGGCCGGCGGCACCCGGCTCACCCGGGCGCGGTGCCTGGACGCGCTGGAGACGGCCGGGATCGGCACCGGCGGTCAGCGCGGCTACCACCTGCTCTGGTACGCCAGCGTGCGCGGTGTCACCTGTCTCGCGCCGAACGTCGGCACCGAGCAGACCTTCGCCCTGCTCGACGAGTGGGCGCCCGCGCCGCGCCGGCCCGAGCGGGACGAGGCGCTGGCCGTCCTCGCCCAGCGGTACGTGCGGGGCCACGGCCCGGTCACCGCCCGGGAGTTCGCCGGCTGGACGGGGCTCACGCTCACCGACGCGCGCCGGGGTCTCGCGGCCGCCGGCGACGCGCTGGCGACGGTGCGGGTCGACGGGGAGGAGGCACTGGTCGACGCGGCCCTGCTGGACGCGCCGCGCGAGCCGGTCGACGACCTGCTGGTGCTCCCCGGCTTCGACGAGTACCTGCTGGGCTTCAAGGACCGCTCGCTGATGCTCGACGCCGCGCACCGGAACGCGATCGTGCCGGGCGGCAACGGCGTGTTCCAGGCGACCGTCGTGCGCGGCGGCCGGGTGGTGGGCACCTGGAAGCGGTCCCTGGACAAGGCGGGGGTGACGGTCCGGGTGTTCCCGCTGGTGCCCCTCGACCGGCGGAGCCGGGACGGGGTGGAGGGCGCGCTGAGCCGGTACGCCGACTTCCTGGCCCGGCCGCTCCGCGTCGTCTGGCCCGACTGACTCCGGCGCGTGGTCTCCGCGGCGCCGCTGTCCCGGCAGCCCCACCGGCCCCGATGGCCCCGCCGGCCCCGGCGCTCGTGGCATCCGCCGGTGGCTGCTCCTATTCACCGGCCGGCGGACGAATCCGCTCCCACCGGCCGGGTATCCGGCCCCTGACACGAGAGGGAGGTAGACGGCCAATGAAGCTCAACGCACAGCAGGCCAACGCGCTGTACGGACAGGACGTCAAGGACCGCTCGGGGTCGAAGATCGGCAGCGTGGGTCAGATCTGGACCGACGCCACCGGTGAGCCGACCTGGGTCAGTGTGAAGACCGGCCTGATGGGCCAGAAGGAGTCGATGGCTCCGCTGGACAAGGCCCGGATCACCGACAGCGGGCTGGCGGTCGACTACGACAAGTCGACGGTGAAGAACGCCCCTGCGGTGGACGCCGGCACCGACCAGCCGCTGGACACGGCGCAGATCGAGCAGCTCTACACCCACTACCACCTGCAGCCGCAGGGCGCGCCGAGCGCCTCGCGGGGGCGGGCACCGGGCGCGGGCGAGGACCTCATCCGGTCCGAGGAGCGGCTCCGGGTCGGCACGGAGAGCCAGCCTGCCGGTACGGCGCGGCTGCGCAAGTACGTCGTCACCGAGGACGTGCACACCACCGTGCCGGTCGAGCACGACGAGGTGTACGTCGAGCGGGAGCCCATCGCCGCCGGCGACGCCCGTGGTGCCCGCGCGGACATCGGCGAGGCGGAGCAGGAGATGACCCTGCGCGCCGAGCGGCCCGTCGTCGCGAAGGACACGGTGCCCGTCGAGCGGGTCCACCTCGCCAAGGACGAGGTCGTCGAGCAGCAGCCCGTCGACGACCAGATCCGGCGGGAGCGGGTCGAGGCGGACATCCCGGAGCCGGCCCGGCGACGTCGCTGACCGCTGACACGGCACGGGGCGGGTGGGTCGGTGCGACCCACCCGCCCCACGCGTCGTCGCGTCAGTCGGCGAGCGCTCCCGCCGCCCGGCCCTCGTGCAGGGTCAGGTTGCGGCCGTTCGAGGGGTCGAACAGGTGGATCTTCTCCAGGTTGAACCAGACCCGCCGGGACTGCCCCTCCCGCACCGGGGACTCGGCCGAGAGCCGGGTCACCAGGCTGGTGCCGCCGCCGCTGAAGTCCGCACCCGCGTCGGCCGCCAACTCCTCCAGCTCGGCGGCGCTGGCGCGCTCCCCCTCGACGCTGAAGTAGACGTACTTGTCGGAGCCCATCGACTCGACGATGTCGACCGGCGCCTCGAACTCCAGGCCCCGGCGGCGGGTGTCGTCGTCAATCAGGTCGGCGTCCTCGAAGTGCTCCGGCCGGATGCCGAGGATCAGCTCGCGCGGCGCGTCCGCCCCCTCCAGCTCGCGCCGGATCCGCTCGCCGATCGGCACGTCGCCCAGCGCCGTGCGCAGCGTGCCGTCCTCGACCGCCGCGTGCAGGAAGTTCATCGACGGCGAGCCGATGAACCCGGCCACGAAGAGGTTGCGCGGGTGGTCGTACAGCTCCTGCGGCGGGCCGACCTGCTGCACCGCGCCGCCCCGCATGATCACCACGCGGTCGCCGAGGGTCATCGCCTCGGTCTGGTCGTGGGTGACGTAGACGGTGGTGGTGCCGAGCTGCTTCTGCAGGCGCGACACCACGGTGCGCATCTGCACCCGCAGCTTGGCGTCGAGGTTGGACAGCGGCTCGTCCATCAGGAACGCCTTCGGCTGCCGGACGATCGCCCGGCCCATCGCCACCCGCTGGCGCTGGCCGCCGGAGAGGTTGGCCGGCTTGCGGTCCAGCAGCGCGGTCAGCTCCAGGACCTTCGCCGCCTCCTCCACCTTCCGGTTGATCGTCTCCTTGTCCAGCTTCGCCAGCCGCAGCGGGAACGCCATGTTCTCCCGCACGGTCATGTTGGGGTAGAGCGCGTACGACTGGAAGACCATCGCGATGTCGCGGTCCCGGGGGGCCTTGTCGTTGACCCGCTCGCCGCCGATGCGCAGCTCGCCGGAGCTGATGTCCTCCAGGCCCGCGATCATGTTCAGGGTGGTGGACTTCCCGCAGCCGGACGGGCCGACCAGGATCACGAACTCGCCGTCGGCGATCTCCAGGTCGACGTCCTGCACCGCCACGGTCCCGTCCGGGAACCTCTTGCTCACCTTGTCGAGCACGATGTCAGCCATGACTACCACCTATCCCTTGACTGCGCCGGAGGTCAGGCCGGAGACGATGCGGCGCTGGAAGAAGAGGACGAACAGGATGATCGGAATGGTGATCACCACGGCGGCGGCGCAGATCGCCCCGGTGGGGTCCTCGAACTGCGACTCGCCGGTGAAGAACGACAGCGCCACCGGCACCGTGCGGGCCCGCTCGGTGGAGGTCAGCGTGATGGCGAAGAGGAAGTCGTTCCAGCAGAAGATGAAGACCAGGATCGCCGTGGTGAACAGCCCCGGCGCGGCCAGCGGGGCGATGACCCGCCGGAACGCCTGACCCTGCGTCGCACCGTCCATCTTCGCCGCCTTCTCCAGGTCCCACGGGATCTGCTTGAAGAACGCCGACAGCGTGTAGATCGCCAGCGGCAGCGCGAAGGTGATGTACGGCAGGATCAGCCCCGGCCAGGTGTCGAAGAGGCCGAGCTGCCGCTCGATCTCGAACAGCGGCGACACCAGCGACACCTGCGGGAACATCGCGATCAGCAGGGAGACGCCGACCAGCAGCCGCTTGCCGGGGAAGTCCAGCCGGGAGATCGCGTACGCGGCCATGGCGCCCAGCACCACGGCGATCAGGGTGGCGATCAGGGCGATGCCGATCGAGTTGATCAGGGCCCGGACGAACTGGTCGGTGGAGAAGATCGTCCGGTAGTTGTCGAGCGTCCACTCCTGCGGGATGAACTTCCCGTCCGTCAGGGTCGCCGGCGTCTTGAACGACAGCGACATGATCCAGAGGACCGGGACCAGGGCGAAGACGACCACGATGGCGTCCAGCAGGCCCCAGCGCAGCTTCGCCCGGGTGGTGGTCTCAGCCATCTCAGCGCCTCTCCCCGTCGTCGCTGCCCGGGGCAGCGGTACCGAACAGCTTCACGAAGACGAAGGCGATGATCGCCACGGTGAGGAAGATCAGCACCGACATCGTCGACCCGATGCCGAGGTTCAGGCCCCGGATCAGGTTGTTGTAGGCGAGCATCGACACCGACGAGGTCTCGTTGCCGCCCGCGGTCAGCACGAAGATGTTGTCGAACACCCGGAACGCGTCCAGGGTGCGGAACAGCAACGCGACGAGGATCGCCGGCTTCATCACCGGCAGCATCACCTTGGTGAACCGCTGCCACGCGGTGGCGCCGTCGGTGGAGGCGGCCTTGAGCAGGTCCTCCGGCACCAGCGCCAGGCCGGCCATGAGCAGCAGCGCCATGAACGGCGTGGTCTTCCAGATCTCGGCCAGCATGATGATCGCCAGCGAGCTGGCCCGCTCGGTCAACGGCGCGCCCTCGCTGAACAGGTTCGCCAGGTAGCCGGTTCCGGGCGTCCACGCGTACCGCCAGGAGAACGCCGCGACCACCGTGACGATGCCGTACGGGATCAGCGCGGAGGTCCGGACGAGGCCCCGGCCGACCAGCGTGCGGTGCATGATCAGCGCGAGCCCCATGCCGAGGACCAGCTCGATCGCGACGGTGACCACGGTGATCAGGGCGGTGACCCCGAACGCCGTCCACCAGAACTCGTTGGACAGCACGGTGGCGTAGTTCTCCAGCCCGACGAACTCGCGCTCGTCGGGGAAGCGCAGGTCGAAGCGCTGCAACGACAGCCAGACCGAGTAGAGGATCGGGTAGGCCGTCACCAGCACCATGACCAGCGCGGCGGGGGCGCAGAGCAGCCAGCCCAGCCGCCGCTCGGCCTTCTTGTTCTCGCTCAGCGGGGCCTTGCGGCCACTGCCGGCCCGCTGGGCCGGCACGGCGGCGTGCCGGCCGGACCGACTGGCGGTCTCCTCGGCGGTCACGTCGGCGCCCGCCGGGGTGGCGTTGACGCTCATGCCGCCACCTCCGGGCCGTCGGCGTCGAGTGGCCGGGCGCGCTCGCTCACGGCAGGACCCCCTTCGATTCGAGGGCGTCGGCGATGGCGTCGCGCAGCTCGTCGGCCGTCCGCTGCGGGTCGATGGCCGACGGCGGCGACAGAATCGCCGACATGACGGTGGAGATGCTCTGGTACGCGGGGGTCAGCGGCCGGACCGCCGGGTCCTTGAGCTCCTCGAGGATGGTCTCCCGCATCGGGTACGCCTCGGCCATCTCCGGGTCGTCGTAGACCTTCTCGATGGTCGGCGGCACGCCGTCGTTGATCGCGGAGAACTTCTGGTTCTTCTCGTTGCGGATGCACCGGGCCGCCTCGAAGGACTCCTCGGGGTGCTTCGAGTACGCGCTGACGGCCATGTTGACCCCGCCGATGGTGACCTTGCTCGGCGTGCTCTCGTCGATGCCGGGGATCCGCGCCCAGCCGACCTGCTTCGCCAGCTCCGGGTTGGCCTCCTGCATCGCCGGGTAGACGAACGGCCAGTTCACCTGGAACGCGCCGCTGCCGGACTGGAACTCCAGCCGGACGGGGTCCTCCGTGGCGTTGCTGAACGACGGCGACGTCACGCCCGACGTGGCGAACCGCTGGAGCTGCTCCAGCGCCCGGACGGCGCCGGCGTCCAGCACGGCCTGCTCGCCGTCGTCGCTGAGGATCTTGCCGCCGGCGCTCTCGGCGAGGGTGTTGTAGAGGACCACGAGGCCCTCGTACTGGGCGCCCATGGTGAGCACCTGGTGGGCCTTGCCCTGCTGCTTCAGCTCCTGCGCCACCGAGATCATCTGGTCCCACGTCTTCGGCGGCTCGGGCACGAGGTCCTTGCGGTACCAGAGCAGCTGCACGTTGGTGTTCTTCGGGGCGCCGTAGAGCTTGTCCTGATAGCGGGCCGTCTCCAGCGGGCCGGCGAGGGTGCCCTGCTCCACCTCGGCCTTGTCCTGCCCGGTCCACTCCCGGATCCAGTCGGCGCTGGCGAACTCCTGGGTCCAGGTGACGTCGAGGCCGAGCACGTCCATCCCGCTGTCCTGCGCGGCCAGCCGGCGGACCAGCTGCACCCGCTGGTCGTCCGCCTGCCGCGGCAGCACCCGATAGGCGATCTTGTAGCGCCCCTGCGCCTGCGCGTTGCAGTCGTCGACGACCTTCTGCAGGTTCTGCTCCGGCGGGTAGTACAGGTTGATCGTGGGCGTACCGCCGTCCCCGCCGGAACCGCAGGCGGCCGCCGTCGGCGCCACCAGCGTCAACGCCGCGGCCGCGGCCAGCGCGCGCACGCGTGGCCGCCTTCGGCGTCGGGCCTTGTCAGGGTCGCTCATCACCCCTCCCCTCGTGTCGGCCAAAGCCGGGGTAGGGCTCCGTGCCCCGGCGCACGGCGGAACTCTCAGGGGCGCTGACCAGCGAATCCGCGGCCCCGGGGGTTTCGTGGCCCCAACACTGCCCGACCTGCGAAGCGGCGAAACCTGACGCTGGTGAGACGGCCCCGACAGGGCCCGGTGTGGCCCGGATCACCGCCGTGCGCGGCGACCCCGGCACCCGTACGCTCGGCCGATGGACGCCACCTTCTTCTTCGACCCCGCCTGCCCGTGGACCTGGCGCGCCTCCCGCTGGCTGGTCGCCGTCGCCGACGCCCGCACCCTGCACGTCGAGTGGCGGGCGTTCAGCCTGGCCATCCTCAACGAGGGCAACGTCCCACCGCAGTTCGCCGAGGCGATGGCCACGTCCAGCCGGGCGCTGCGCCTGGTGGAGGCGCTGCGCGCCGACGGCCGCCACGACGACGCCGCCCGGTTCTACGCCGAACTCGGTGCCCGCAGCCACGACGCCGGCAACCCGCTGTCGCCGAGGATCGTGGCGGCGGCCGTCGAGGCGGCGGGCCTGGAGCAGGCCGCGCCGGCCCTCGACGACGACCGCTGGGACGACGCGGTACGCGAGTCGCACGCGCTGGCGTACGCCTCCGCCGGCCCGGACGTCGGCTCGCCCGTGCTGATGGTGCCCGGCGCCGACCGGGGCGTCCACGGCCCGATCCTGACCGAGGTGCCCGGCACCGACGACGCCCTGACCATCTGGGACTCGCTGCTGCCCCTGATCCGCATGCCCGCCTTCCACGAGGTCAAGCGCGCCCGCCACTGACCCCCCACGCGGGGTGGCGGGTCGGCCGGGGCGGGCGACGGCGGCATGATGGGCCGATGATCGCGCGCTTCAAGGACCTCTGTCTGGACGCCGCAGACCCCCGCGAGACGGGAGCCTTCTGGGCCCGGGTGCTCGACGGCGACCTCGTGGACCTCGACGACGGCGACACCCGGGTCGACCCCCGCACGGCCCGCTCCGACGCGGAGTCGATCTGGGTCAACCGGGTGCCCGAGCCGCGTACGGCCAAGACCCGCGTACACCTGGACCTACGCCTGGCCGAGGCCGACCCGGCGGCACTGCTGGCGGCCGGCGCCCGGCTGGTACGCGAGCCGGACGCGGAGGTCGACTGGTGGGTGCTGGCCGACCCGGACGGCAACCAGTTCTGCGCGTTCCCGCCCGGGGAGGGCGCCCGGCCCGGCCCGTTCGAGCTGATCGTCGACGCGGCCGACCCCGCCGCCCAGTCCGCCTGGTGGGCCGGCGTGACCGGCGGCAGGGCCGACACCAGTGCGACGGGCGTCGGGTTCGTGGTGGACGCCGGCGGCTTCCCGTGGGACCGGTGGGTCTTCGTCCCGGTGCCGGAGCGCAAGTCGGTCAAGAACCGGATGCACTGGGACGTCGACCTGACCGACCCGGAGCCGACCGCGCTGATCCGGGCCGGCGCGACGCTGCTGCGCGAGCCGGACGACGCCGTCGGCTGGTGGGTCCTGGCCGACCCGGAGGGCAACGAGTTCTGCGCCTTCGCGCCGCGTCCCAGCCGGTGAGCGGCGGGCTACCCAGCGGCCCCCGGGTCGACTAACGTTTCCGTAACTCCGCAGCCAGCGCGTTCGCCGCCGCCGTCGACACGCCTCCGGCCGACCCCAGCCCCGTCCGATCGGTTGGTTCTCGCGGGAACTCCCTCTGCCGCGCCACCGGTTGGGCAGGATCGTCCCCAACGAGGAGGTGCCGTCGTGCAGGACACCCGCGCTCTCGCCCTGACGTTCGAGGTGAGCGGCCTGCCACCGGTCAAGACCGAGGCGCTGTCCATCTTCGCCGCCGGGCACCGGCAGGCGACGAGGGTCCGCGCCCTGCTCCTGGCGGCCTGCGAGGCGGCCCAGCGCACCGGCTGGACCCCGCTGTCGGGGCCGATCGAGGTGGACCTCGTGCTGCGCTGCCCGCCGGGGCACCGCACCTCCGACGCCAGCACCCTGCTGGGCGGGGTGTGTGCGGTGCTCCAGGACAAGAAGCGGGTGGCCAGCATCGGCCTGGCGCACCTCGGCGTCCTCGTGGACGTCGCCCTCTACGACGACGACCGGCAGATCCGCCGGCTGTCGTACGTCGAGGAACCGGCGGAGGACTTCTCGTACCAGGTGCGGGTCGCCGCCGTACCGAACGTGGTTTGACCGACGGCCGCGGTGGGGTACCGCGGACGCCGACGAAGGGAGCGCCGATGTCGGAGCCACACGTCACGCTGGACCCTCGCGGGCTCGATCCCGTGCAGCAGAAGCTGCGCGGCCCGCTGGAGGACCAGCTGACCTCGGCGCTGCAGGCCGCGACGGAACGGGTCAGCGCCAGCTACGCCGGCGAGCCGGTCGAGCAGGTCTGCCAGCGACTGCTCGACGAGACGCGCGGCGGCCTGCACCCCGACATCGCGGCCGGCTTCGAGCCGGACATGGACGAGTTCTGCCGGGTGGCGGTGGCGATCGTGCGCGGCGAGGTCTCCTGAGGCAGGCTGCCGGGCCCCCACACGACGAGGAAAGGTCGCGGGGACCGTCGGCGAGGACCGGCTTCGCTCATGCGTGCCGTGCGGCCAACGCGCGGCGGGTGACGTCTGCCGGGGCCGCGGCGATGACGTCGTTGAGGGCGGCCATCGAGGCCTGGAGGTCGGCGATGGCCTGGGCGATGCGGTCGCGCTCCTGGTGGAGGTCGGCGAGCAGGTCCGCGCAGGTGGGGACCAGACGATCGCCGTTGTCCCGCAGGCACGGCAGGACGGTGGTGATCGTCGAGGTGCTCAGGCCGGCCGCCAGCAGGCTGCGGATGCGGCGGACGACGGCCACGTCCTCCTCGACGTATTCCCGGTAACCGCTGGGGCGCCGCTGCGGATGGAGCAGGCCCTGCTCCTCGTAGTAGCGCAGCAGGTGCACGGCCACGCCGGTCCGCCGGGACAGCTCACCGATACGCACACGGCCTCCCCACGCCTCGCGGACATGCCCGCTCGACTTGACTCTCATACCGATGTGAGACTTTAGCCTCTGCGGCGTGAACGTGAACAAGGGTTTCGCGACGCTCGTGGCGTTGTGTGCGAGCGTCTTCGTCGTGGGTACCTCCGAGTACCTGATCGCCGGCCTGCTGCCCCAGGTGGGAGCCGACCTGCACGTCCCGATCGGAACCGCCGGACAGGCGGTGACCGCGTACGCCCTCGGCGTGGTGGTCGGAGGTCCGGTGGTGGCCCTGGCGACCGCGCGGCTGCCGCGAAAGGGCCTCGCCGTCGGCCTGATGCTGCTGTTCGCGGCCGGCAGCGCGATCAGCGCCGTGGCACCGTCGTTCGGTCTGCTCCTGGTGGGCCGCGTGGTGTCCTCGCTCAGTCACGCCGCCTTCCTCGCCCTGGCGCTGGTGACGGCGACCCGGGTGGTCCCGGCCGAGAAGACGGGCTCGGCCATCGCTACCGTCGCCTCCGGCTTCACGGTGGCCACGCTCCTCGGGGTGCCCCTGGGGGCGCTGCTCGGGCAGAGTGCCGGATGGCGGGTTCCGTTCGTCGCGCTGACCGCTCTCGCCCTGGCGGGCGCCGTGCTCCTGGCCGCCGTGCTGCCCCGGCAGGCGGCACCGTCGACGCGACCACGTGACGAGGTACGGGTGGTGACGCGTCGGCCCGTCGTGCTCGCGATCGCCACCACCGCGGTGGGCTTCTCCGGGGTCGCCACCGTGTTCACCTACATCGCCCCGCTGCTGACCCGCGTCTCCGGTTTCTCCGCCGCGATGGTCTCCGGTCTGCTGCTCGCCTACGGCGCGGGCAGTTTCCTCGGCAACCTCACCGCCGGGAAGCTGACCGACAGGTCCATGAGCGCGACCGTGCGCGGGGTCTTCGGCGGGCTGACGGGGACGCTCCTGCTCGTCCCGTTCGCCGTGGTGTGGCAGCCCACCGCCGTGGTCGCGGTGCTGGTGCTCGGCCTGCTCGCGACGGCGACCATCGCCCCGCTGCAGGGCCTGATCCTGCACCACGCGGGCACCGCTCCCACCCTTGCCGTCACCGTCAACGTGGGTGCCTTCAACCTCGGCGCCGCCGCGGGCTCGGTCATCGGCGGCGCGATCGTCGCCGCCGGCGCACTGCGCTGGACCGGCCTGGCGGGCGCGGCACTGAGCCTGATCGGACTGGCCCTGACCTATCTCGTCCTGCCCCGGACCCGGACGTCCACACAGGACGCCGAACGCGAGGTCCCCGTGGCCGCCTGACTCTCCCTCCAGTCGCCGCACAGGAGGTCGCCGTGCACGTCATCCGGATCTCTGGCCACGCTGGGGCTCGCCGGCCCGAGCCCGGTGGACCGGACGACCCGAGCACCCCGCGCGGGTCGTCCGGTCCACCGGCCGCCCGGCCTCGTCCACCGGCCGGGCGGCGTCAACGGCGGTGTCGTCGTCCCCCGAGGTCGCAGGAGGAGGCGAGCGCTCGCCGCACGGCCCTGCCGATCTCGTCGGCGACGGCCTCCGCCGGGACGACGATCGTGGTGTCCGTGAACACGAACCCGAGGCCGGCGCCCCGGTTCTCGGTGGCGACGACCACGTAGGCGCCGAAGGCGTCCCGCTCGACGCCCACCGCCCGGGTGCCCCGCGCGAACTCCGCGACGGAACGGACCTGCGCCGACGCCAGCAGCGGGCGCAGGAACCCCCGCACGTCGGCCGCCGTGACGTCCCGCAACGGCTGCTCGCCGGCCCGCAGGCCGTCGCACACCAGCGCGCCGAGCCGGCCGTCGGCCACGTCGCCGGCGACCGCCTCGCACCAGCCGTTCACCACCCTCGGGCCGCCCACGACGCGGGAGTGGCTGGACACGTAGAGGCGGCCGTCGTCGCGCTGGTAGACGTCGACCCAACCGCTCATCTCAGTAGCGGTCGAGGTTCGCGTACGGGCTGATCACGATGCGCGGGGACAGCGCCGGGTTGAGCCACCGCAGCACGGCCACCAGGTCGGCGTGCGAGAGGCTGACGCAGCCGGCGGTGGCGTTGCCGCCGCTCGTGCTGAACTCGTGCAGGAAGATGCCGCTGCCCGCGTTCGGCACGGGCTTCGCCACGTTCGGCGGCATGTTGTAGGTGATGACCGCGAAGTGCGTGTACGCGGGCGTCTCCCGCCACAGCGCCTCGCTGTAGCCGCCGGGGTTGGTGGCGCTGTGCTGGAAGGTGTTGTAGAGCGGGGAATCCGGGTTCTCGTTCCACCAGTCGCCGCTGACCAGGCGGTGGTACGGGTAGCGCACGCCCGGGTTGGCCGCGATGCCGTACATGGTCGGGCCGATGGAGTAGACCCCGGTCGGGGTGGTCGGCACCCCTTCCACGTGGTTGTCGCTGAACCCCTTAGAGCCGACCCGGGCGGGCAGCACGGCCGAGACCCGCCGCCAGTGGCCCAGCACCTTGGCGTACGTCTCGAGGGTCGCGTAGGTGGTGGTGTAGCTGGCGCCGCCGACGACGATGACCTGCCGGCACTCCACCGGCAGCGTCCGCAGCTTCGCGGCGCGGTTGTTCGGGTCCACCCACATGCGCCGGTCGCTCGGGTAGCGGGCCACGGTCGTGGTGCTGCTCCAGGTGTCCGGGGTCGCCACGACCGCGGGGGCCGCGGCGGCGCGCGCCGCGGGGGCGACGACGGCGGACGCCGCCGCGCCCGCGGCGGCAAGCAGCAGACCTCTCCGGTTCACGCCGCGCGTCCTGGCAGCCGGCACACGTTCCCGCGATTCCCTGGCAGCATGGTTCCCCTGGCCCCTTCGTGTAAGGCCGGGGTCGGCATGGCACCTGCCGGGCGGGTCAGGACCGGGTCCGCAACTCCCCGGCCCTGACCCCCAGCCGTCCGGCGTGGTAGCGGACTTCGCCGCGTGAGCCCGCGGGCGTGGCACGCCGCCCACGCCGGGCCCAACGCGGCGAGCCTGCCGCCTGCACTCAGCTCCACGGTGCCCAACTACCGGACTTCGGCACGCCCCCGACTCACCCCGAAGAGCCGTGAACGCCGGATCAGGTTAGGCGCGCGTTCGCGGGCCGGACAAGGACGAACCGGGGCCGGGCGAGCGTGATTGATGTCAAGGTGAAAAAGCGGCATGTCGACGTAACACGGCCCTGTGGGCCAGCGCTGTTCCCCGTCGAGGCGACCACTGCGTCGAGGTGCCCGTGCCGTCGCCGGCGACCAGCGTACGGCCCAGCGGACGCGGACCGGACGAACGGGCGGCCGCGAGCCGGATCAGCGCGATCCGGATGCGGTTTCCGGCGTCGGCGGTGGTGGGCTCGGCGCGGTCGCACGCGCGCCCTGGCCGAGGACCCCCCGAGACGCGGTCCGCCGCCGGGGTGCGGTGATCCGGCTCAGAAGTGGAGCAGCAGTTCGGGGAAGGCGGACAGCCGCAGCACGCCCGGGTCGGTCGGGTCCAGCTCGTCCTGCTCCAGCACCCAGGTGTTGTCGTTGGGGATGAACACGGCGTTCATGCCGGCGGCGCGGGCGGGCAGGATGTCGGACTTCGGGGAGTTGCCGACCATCCAGGTGACCGCCGGGTCGAGGGCGTGCTCCCGGGCCAGCCACCGGTAGGTGTCGACGTCCTTCTCGCGCACGATGTGCGCGGCCCGGAAGTGGTGCAGCAGCCCGCAGGCGTCGAGCTTGCGCTGCTGCTCCTCACGGTCACCCTTGGTCAGCAGCAGCAGCTCGTGCCGGGGAGCCAGCTCGTCCAGCGCCTCGGCGACGCCGGGCATCAGCTCGACCCGGTGCTCGACCAACGCCGCCGCGAGGCCCTCGATCTCGCGCCGCTCCGCCTCCGTGGCGGGCCGCCGGCGCAACCGCTCCAGGCACTCCGCCAGGCTGCGCAGGAACACCTTGCTGCCGTAACCGTGGGCGACCGCGTTGGCCCGCTCGATGTCGTCGAGGATGGCCCGGGTCTCGGCCCGGTCGAGGGTCGGGTGGTCCAGCCACTCCAGGAAGTCGTCGATCACCCGCTCGAACAGGACGTTGTTCTCCCAGAGCGTGTCGTCGGCATCGAAGACGAGCACCTGCCCGTCGCGCCGGCGCGTCGTGTCCCCCATGGCTGCTCCTCCCGTCGACGGCCGCAGCCACGGTACTGGGCGCCGCCGGCCGGGTCATCCGGGTTCCGCCGGGGCGCCCCGGCGAGCCGGCACCCGCAGCAGGCAGGGGCAGCCGGTGGCGTGGACACACTCCGGCGGGCAGCCGGTGGCGGGGTCACGGTCCGGCGAGCAGCCGGGCGACGGCCATCTCCTCCCGCTGCTCCTGCGTGTCCGGGCGCAGCCGCCCGCCCCGGGTCAGCATCACCATGCCGTGCAGCAGCGCCCAGCCGAGCTCGGCGAGCGTGTCCGGGTCGCGGCCGGCCGCCAGCGGCGCCACGGCGGCGCGCAGCTCGGCGAAGGCGGCCCGCGGCGCGCCCGGCGCCGGGTCGCGACCGAGGGTGAGGTCCGCGGTGTGGGCGAGCATCGTGTCGTACACCTCGGGATTGGCGTACGCGAAGTCCAGGTAGGCGCTCACCACGGCCGGCCAGCCCACGCGGTCGCCGGCACCGGCGCGGGCGGCGGCGAGCGCGGCGGCCAGGTCGGCGAAACCCCGCACCGCCACGGCGGACATGAGCGCGGCCGGGTCCGGGAAGCGGCGGTAGAGAGCCTCGATGTCGACCCCGGCGCGCTCGGCCAGGCGGCGGTGGGTCGCCGCCGCCCACCCCTCGGCCTCGACCAGCTCGCGGACGGCCGCGACCAGGCGGTCCCGCTCGGCGGCGTCTGCTCCCTCTGCTGGCGACACCCGGTCGATGCTACTGACGGTCACGGCTTTCGGCCGTTCCGCGACGGATTGGCGACTCTCCGCCGGTATGGCGGGCGCCCGGCGGGAGAGGCCGGTGCGGTGGCGGCGGGGTCAGCGGCGCAGCGTGAGGATCAGGTCGGCGACCAGCGCCGTCCAGCCGGTCTGGTGCCAGGCGCCCAGGCCGGCGCCGTTGTCGCCGTGGAAATACTCGGGGAAGCAGATCAGGTCCCGCCAGTCCGGGTGGGTCTGGAAGAGCTGGGCCGCGCCGTAGATCGGCCGTCGGCCCCAGCCGTCGCGGGTGAACAACGAGATCAGCCGCGCGGAGAGGTCGTCGGCGATCTCGTCGAGGGTCCGCTTCACCCCCGAGCGGGTCGGGTACTCCACCTGCAGGTCGTCGCCGAAGAAGGCCGCGTAGTCGCGCAGCGCGCTGATCAGCAGGAAGTTGGTCGGCATCCAGATCGGGCCGCGCCAGTTGGAGTTGCCCCCGAAAAGGCCGCTGGTCGACTCGGCCGGCTCGTAGCCGACGCTGAACTCCTGGCCGCCGAGGGTCACCGAGAACGGCTTGTCCAGGTGCGCCCGGGACAGCGTGCGCAGGCCGTACTCGGAGAGGAACTCGTCGGGGTCGAGCATCCGGGCCAGCAGCCGGACGATCTGCTCCGGGCCGACCATGGACAGCAGCCGGTGTTGGCGGCCGTCGGGGCCGAGCCGCCGGGCCCCGATCACGTCGGCGTACTCGGGGCGGTTGGTGAGGAACCAGCGCAGCCGGGCGCCCAGCTCGGGCAGCCGGTGCAGGGTACGCGCGGTGAGCCGGGTGGTCGCGGCCAGCGGCAGCAGACCCACCACCGAGCGGACCCGCAGCGGCACCTTGCTGCCGTCGGCGAGCCGCAGCACGTCGTAGAAGAACGCGTCCTCGGCGTCCCACAGCCCCTGCTCGTACGCGGCGGCGGCGATGTAGGCGAAGTGCTCGAAGAACTTGGTGGCGGTGTCGACCCAGGTGCGGTCGTGCTCGGCCAGCACGACGGCGATGTCGAGCAGGTTGAGGGCGTACATCGCCATCCAGGCCGTGCCGTCGGACTGCTCCAGCACCCCGGCCACCGGCAGCGCCGCCGAGCGGTCGAACGGGCCGACGTTGTCCAGCCCGAGGAAGCCCCCCTCGAAGACGTTGTCGCCGAGGGTGTCCTTGCGGTTGACCCACCAGGTGAAGTTCAGCAGCAGCTTGTGCATCACCCGGGCCAGGAAGTCGTGGTCCCGGCTGCCGTCGATCTCGAACACCTTGAGCGCCGCCCAGGCGTGCACCGGCGGGTTCACGTCGCCGAACGCCCACTCGTACGCCGGGATCTGCCCGTTGGGGTGCAGGTACCACTCGCGCAGCAGGAGCAGCAGTTGCTCCTTGGCGAAGCCGGGGTCGACCCGGGCGATGCTGACGCAGTGGAAGGCCAGGTCCCACGCCGCGTACCAGGGGTACTCCCACGGGTCCGGCATGGAGATCACGTCGAAGCTGTTCATGTGCCACCAGGCGCTGTTGCGCCCGTGCCGGCGGCCCGACGGCGGCGCGGAGCCCGGGTCGCCGTCCAGCCAGCGCCTGACGTCGAAGTGGTAGAACTGCTTGCCCCACATCAGCCCGGCGATCGCCTGCCGGGCGACCAGGGCCTCGTCCGGCGTCGCCGCGGCCGGGATCACCCCCGCGAAGAACCGGTTCGCCTCCGCGCGCCGGGCCCAGAGGACCGCGTCGAAGCCGTCGCCGAGGTCCGCCGGCGGGGGCGGGGTGCCGCCGGGCGGCGGGGCGGTGCGGGTCAGCCGCAGCCGGATCCGTCGCTGCGCGCCGGCCGGCACGTCCAGCACGTAGTGCAGCGCGCCCTTGGTGCCCTCCCGCGCCGGGTTGACCGTGGCTGCCCCGTCGACCACGTGGTCGTTGATGCCGTCCTTCGGGTAGCGGGACCGGCCCGGCAGCCCCCAGAGCCGCTCGGCGTTGCTGTCGTTGTCACAGAGCAGCGGGGTGGGCTCGCCGTCGCCCTCCAGCAGCAGTTGGCCGAGCACCCGGTGCTCCCCCACCAGCCGCGAACCGTCGCCGACCAACCGGGGCACCCGGTCGCCGCCGGGCAGCCCCCACGCCCACGTGTTGCGGAACCAGAGGGTGGGCAGCACGTGCAGGGTGGCGGCCCGGTCGCCCCGGTTGGCGACCGTGACCACGATGCACATGTCCGTCGGGCTCGCCTTGGCGTAGTCGACGGTCACCGCCCAGTACCGGTCGTCGTCGAAGATGCCGGTGTCGACCAGCTCGTACTCGGTGTCGTCCCGGCCGCGCAGGGCGTTCACCGCGACCAGCTCGTCGTACGGGAAGGCGGCCTGCGGGTAGTGGTAGCGCCAACGCATCCAGGAGTGGGTGGGCGTGGAGTCCTCGTACCACCAGTACTCCTTGGCGTCCTCGCCGTGGTTGCCGCCGTCGCCGCCGAGGCCGAACATCCGCTCCTTGAGGATCGGGTCCTGGCCGTTCCACAGCGCCAGGGCGAAACAGAACGTCTGCCGGTCGTCGCAGACGCCCGCCATCCCGTCCTCGCTCCACCGGTAGGCTCGGGACCGCGCGTGGTCGTGCGGGAAGTAGTCCCAGGCCGTACCGTGCTCGCTGTAGTCCTCCCGTACCGTCCCCCACGCCCGTTCGGACAGATAGGGACCCCATGCGCGCCAGTCCTGCTCCCCGGCGTCGGCCTGAGCCAGCCGGAGCCGTTCGGGGTCGGGCGCGCGGTCGTCGGTGGGCGGTATGTCGGTGATCACTCGCACATCTTCGACGCCGCCGGGGGACTTCACCACACGGGCCATTCTCGTCGTGGTCTGTCGCACGCCGCCGCTGGTGGAGGAAAGTTGATCGACATTGGTTTAGGTCCGCAGGTGTGCGGGGAGCTGGCCGGCGGGGCGACCCGGGAGTGGCTGGTCACCGACGGTCTCGGCGGGTACGCCACCGGCACGGTGAGCGGGCTGCGCACCCGCCGCTACCACGGTCTGCTGGTGGTGGCCGGGGAGACGCCGGCGTCCCGACGGGTGGGACTGGCGAGCCTGGACCCGGCCGTGCTGTTCCCCTCGGGCGCCCGGGTGCGCCTGGGCGCGCACGAGTGGGCCTCCGGCGACGTCGACCCGCGCGGCTTCGAGCTGCTGGAGCGGTTCGACCTGACCGACGGCCTGCCCCGGTGGCGCTGGCGGATCGGCGACGTGGTGATCGAACGGGAGCTGGCGATGACGCGCGGCCGCCCGGGCGTCGCGGTGGTGCACCGGCTGGTCTCCGGCGGGCCGGTGCGGCTCGACCTGGCGGCCGTCTGCACCTGGCGGGACGCGCACGGCGAGCGCCGCGCCGACGGCCCGGCCCCGCGGGTGGAGCCGGCGCCCGGCGGCGCGGTGGTCGAGAGCGGGTTCCGGCTCGCCGGACCGGACTGGACCCCGCAGGGCCAGTGGTGGCTGGGCGCGCACCACCGGGAGGAGGCGGCGCGCGGCCTGCACCCCGACGAGGACCTCTGGTACGCCGGCCGCTTCTCCGGCGAGCTGGGGCGCCCGGGCGACACGGTGTCGGTGCTCGCCTGGGCGGGCGACCTGGCCGAGGAGCCGCCGCCCGCGACCGAGGTGGTCGCGGCGGCCCGGTCCCGCAACCGGCTGGTCGTGGCGGCGGCGAAGCCGGCCGACCCGGTCGAGGCGACCCTCGCGCTGGCCGCCGACGCGTTCGTGGTCCGCACGGGCACCGGGCCGGACGTGGTGGCCGGCTACCCGTGGTTCGGCGCCTGGTCGCGGGACACGATGATCTCCTACGAGGGGCTGTTCCTCTGCACGAACCGGGCCGACGAGGGGCGGGAGCTGCTGCGGTCGTACGCGGCGACGCTGTCGGAGGGAATGCTCGCCAACACCGCCGACACCGGCCGGGTGGAGTACAACACCGTCGACGCGACGCTGTGGTTCCTGCACGCGGTGAGCCGGCACGTCACCGTCACCGGCGACACGGACCTCGGCGACGAACTGCTGCCCGCGCTGCGCGGGGTGGTCGACGCGCACCTGGCCGGCACCCGGTTCGGCATCGCCGTCGACCCGGCCGACGGCCTGCTCACCCAGGGTGGCACCCCGGGGACGGCGCTGACCTGGATGGACGCCCGGGTGTACGGGGTGCCGGTCACGCCACGCACCGGCAAGCCGGTGGAGGTCAACGCGCTGTGGGTCAACGGGCTGGCCGGCCTCGCCGAGCTGACCGAGCTGGCCGGGCGGGACGCGACCGGCCTGTGGCGGCTGCACGAGCGGGCCGTCACCGCGTTCCGGGACCGGTTCCCCGCCCCGACGGGCTGGCTGCACGACGTGGTGGACGCGCCCGCCCCGGCGTACCCGCTGGGTGGGGCCGCGCACCACGACGACGACCTGCTCCGCCCCAACCAGCTGCTGGCCTGGTCGCTGCCGTACGCCCCGCTGGAGCCCGACGAGCCCACCCTGCGCCGGATCGCCGCCGGGCTGCTCACCCCGCTGGGCCCGCGCAGCCTCTCCCCCGACTCGCCCGAGTTCGTCGGTCGGCACCGGGGTGGGCCGGCCGAGCGGGACGGCGCCTACCACCAGGGCACGGTCTGGCCCTGGCTGCTCGGCCCGTACGTCGACGCGGCCCGGCGGGCCAAGATGCCGGTCGACGACCTTTTCGTGGGCATCGAGTCCCATCTGACCGAATTCGGGCTAGGATCGGTGAGTGAGACGGCCGACGGCCTCGCGCCGCACGGCGCGACCGGTTGCCCGTTCCAGGCGTGGTCGGTCGCCGAGGTGCTCCGCGCCCGCCGCACCGGTCGGTAGCGCTTTACACGACCGCAACGGCGGCGTCTCCGCTGGTTAGCCAACCACCAGCAGGATGGGTCCCGATCCAGTCGCGACGTCCGGCGGGCACCTGCCACGGTGCCGGTCCGCGCGCGCTCGGGGACAACTCAAAGGGGGCCGCATGTCACCTGACGCCGACGTGATCGACATCCACCCCGCCCGGCCGCAGCGGGTGCTGATGCTCTCCTGGGAGTACCCGCCGGTGCTGGTCGGTGGCCTCGGCCGACACGTGCACGCCCTGTCGGTGGCCCTGGCCGCCGCCGGGCACGAGGTCACCGTCGTCACCCGCCACGCCGACGGCGCACCCCTGGAGGAGTACGCCGACGGCGTCCGCATCGTCCGCGCCGCCGAGGACCCCGTCACCTTCCCCCTGGCCACCTCCTCGCTGCTGGCCTGGACCATGGCCTTCAACCACACCCTCACCCGCGCCGCCCTGCGCGCCACCGAGGCCGGCACCTACGACGTCATCCACGCCCACGACTGGCTCGTCGCCCACACCGCCATGACCCTGCGCGAACACCTCGACATCCCCCTGGTCAGCACCATCCACGCCACCGAGGCCGGCCGACACCAGGGCTGGCTGCCCGAGGAGATGAACCGCACCATCCACGGCGTCGAACACTGGCTCGCCAGCGAGTCCGGCCGCGTCATCGCCTGCTCCGGATACATGCGCGACCAGGTCGCCACGCTCTTCGACGTGCCGGCCGACCAGATCGACGTGGTGCCCAACGGGGTCGACGACCGCGCCTGGCGGGCGCGACCCCGGGCGGTCGCCTCGGCCCGGGCCCGGTTCGCCGGCGACGGTCCCCTCGTCGGCTACGCCGGCCGGCTCGTCTACGAGAAGGGCGTGCAGCACCTCGTGCACGCCGTGCCGTACCTGCGCGAGCGGCACCCCGGGCTGCGGGTGGTGATCGCGGGCGACGGCCCCTACCGCGCCGAACTGGAGGAGGAGGCCCGCCGGCTCGCGCTCGGGCAGACCGTACGCTTCGCCGGCTTCATGGACGCCACCCAGCTCCCGGCGGTGCTCGGCGCCACCGACGCGACGGTGGTGCCCAGCCTCTACGAGCCGTTCGGCATGGTGGCGCTGGAGGCGGCGGCGGCCGGCGCGCCGCTGGCCGTGGCCCGCACCGGCGGCCTCGCGGAGATCGTCGAGCCGGGCGTGACGGGCGTGACCTTCCCGCACAGCGACCCGGACGCCCTCGCCGGCGCGGTCGACCAGCTCCTCGGCGACGAGGTCTTCGCCCGGCGGGTGGCCCGGCGGGCCCGCACGATGGTCGGCCGGCGGTACGGCTGGGCCACGATCGCGGCCCGGACCGCCGGCACGTACGCCACCGCCCGCCGCGACCACGACCCGGCGCAGGCCCGCCGGGCCGCCGCCCGGCTCGGCGGGACCCGCCGGAAGATCACCATCCCCGAGGGGAACCTCCTCGCGGTCGGCGGCGCCGCCTGCTGAATCGGGGCTACGGCGCGCCGCGCCACCCCTCGGCACACCGTCGCGTGGCCGACAGAACGCCACCCGCCGGCCCACCGGCCGGCGATACTTCCTGGTGGCCCCGGCGGGGCCGCACGCCCCCTCCCTCGCACCGCCCTCTGTGGACCGTCCGGGTGATGCCCCTGCGCCACGGCGGCGAACTACAGTGGCGTAGTTTGGCGCTCAAGATCCCTGGGGAGGGTGAGCCGACATGATGGGACCGTCCCACGCGTTGTCCGGCGCGGCGGCGTGGCTGGCCGGGTCCTGGGCGCTGGACCACTTCGCCAACTACCACCAGACCCCGCTGGAACTCGCCGTCGGCACCGCGGTCTGCGCCGGTGGGGCGCTCTTCCCCGACCTCGACCTCTCCGGCAAGGTGACCCGCAACCAGGGCGGCGCGACCGTCGCCCGCACCTTCGGGGTGTTCTCGCTCTTCATCGCCGAGGTGATGGAGAAGATCTCGCTCGGGGTCTACTACGCCACGAAGCTCAGCAAGGACCCGCGCCGCAACAACGGCCACCGGACGCTGACCCACACCATCCCGTTCACCCTGCTGGTCGGCTGGGGCACCACCGCGCTCTGCGCCGCGTACGGCAAGTGGGCGGTGATCGGGATCCTCTTCTTCATGTTCGGGCTGGCCCTGCGCGGGCTGTTCGACAAGTGGGCGGAGCGGGCCGGCTGGGTCATCGTGACCCTCGCGTCGGCCGCGGCGGCCTGGTTCACCTTCGCCAACCTGCCCGGCGGCCGGGGCTACCCGCTGATCGGCACCGCCGTCGGGGTCGGCTGCTTCGTGCACATCCTCGGCGACATGATCACCAGGGCCGGGGTGCCGATCCTCTGGCCGATCCCGATCAAGCGCCGGATGTGGATGCCGGTCGGCCTGCCCAACAAGATCGCCCTGCGCGCCGGCAGCAAGACCGAGGTGGTCGTCGTCCGGGCCGTGCTGACGGCGATCTCGGTGCTCGCGGCGCTCGGGCTGGTCGCCCCGTCGGTGTTGCAGCGCTTCAACATCGAGGGCTGACCCGGCCGGCCCGGGCGTCGCGGGTGGAGACTCGTCGGCGACGCCGGTCGGCCCGCCGAGGGCGCTGGCGCCTCCGGCGGGAGTGATCGGTCGGGGCGGTGTGGCGACCGGCCGATGGGTTATCGTCGGCGGGTGATCCCGGTGGAGGCCGTCGCTGCCGCGTACGCGCGGTGGATCACGCCCGCCCTGCCGCTCTACGGCAACGACCACGAACGGGCCGACTTCGCTCCCTGAACCGCTCCCGGTTCCCTCGCCTCTTCCCCAACCCGAAGCACACCGGGAGCGATGCCTCATGTCCGTCGACAATCCCGGGATCCTGATGGTGCTGCGCGCACCCCAGGTCCTGCGCGTCCTCGTCAGCAGCCAGGTCGGCCGGCTGCCCACCGCCAGCGGGCCGCTGGCGCTGTTGTTGTTCGCCCGGCAGTCCCTGAGTCTGGCCACCGCCGGGCTGCTCGTCGCCGCGTACACCGCCGGCATGGCGGTGGGAACGCCGCTGCTCGCCCGGGCGGTGGACCGCTGGCGGCAGCCGCCGGTGCTCTGGGGTTCGGCCGTGCTCTCCGGCCTCGGGTTCGGCGCGGTGGCGCTGACCGACGGGCACCTGACCGGGGCGATGCTCGGCGCGGCGGTGGCCGGGCTCGGCACGCCGCCGTTGGAGGCCTGCCTGCGCACCCTCTGGCCCGGCATGCTCCCGGCGACCGCCGTGCCGACGGCGTACACCCTCGACATCGCCGTGCAGGAGGTCATCTTCGTGGTGGGTCCGCTGGTCACCGTGCTCGCGGTGACCCTGGGCGGGCCGTCGGCCGGACTGGTCGCCGCCGCGCTGGCGCAGCTCGCCGGCACCGCGGCGTACGCGACGGCACCCGCCGTCCGGGCGTGGCGCGGGGTGCCGGCGGCGCGGCACTGGGCCGGCCCGCTGCGGGTGCCCCGCTTCACGGCCATGGTGGCCGGGGTGGTCGGCGTCGGGGCGGCGGTCGGCAGCATCGCGGTGGCGGTGACCGGCTACGCGGAGGCGGTCGGCGACCGGCGGCTCAGCGGCTGGCTGCTCGCGGCACAGGCGGCGGGCGCGCTGGCCGGCGGACTGCTCTACACCCGGGCGCGGCCCGGCGGCCCGGGTCGGCTGCCGCTGCTGGCCGGCGTTCTCACCGTCGGGTACCTGCCGCTGCTGCTCGCCCCCGGCCCACTGCCGATGGCCGGCCTGCTGGTGGTCAGCGGGCTGGCGCTGCCGCCCGTGCTCACCGCCGTCTTCCTCGCCGCCGAGCGGCTGGCGCAGCCGGGGACGGTGGCCGAGGCGTTCGCCTGGGTGGCCACGGCGTTCGTGATCGGCAGCGCCGCCGGCTCCGCGCTCGCCGGCGCGCTGGTGTCGGCCGATCTCCGGTACGGGTTGGCCGTGGCGCCCGGCGCGGCGCTGCTCGCGGCACTGGTGCTGTGGGGCGTCTCGGCGGCGGGCAGGCCCCGGGCCCGGCTGATGGCGACGCCGCCCAGCAGTCGGTGACGAGTCGATGGCTGGGCGTGTCGGGAGGTCCTTGGTTGGCGCAGGTGAACGACCGACACCACAGAGGAGAACCGCGTGCGTCGTAGTCTGACCACCCTCGCGCTGCTCATCCTTCCACTGTTCGCGGTGCTGGCGCCGACTCCGGCGAGCGCGGCGGGCACCCTCGATGCCAAGTCCGCGACCCTGGTCGACGGAGGTGCCGCCGTGGACGTCACCCTCACCGTGGTGTGCCCGGCCGGCATGACCGGCGTCTTCGAACTGGTCTTCGAGCAGCGGTCGGGCAACGGCGCGGCCAACGGGTCCGGCTGGGCGCCGCTTCCCTGCTCGGGCCAGCCCTATGACGTGACGGCGCGGGTGGCGGCGCAGCCCGACGGCACCCTCTTCCGGCCCGGCAAGGCGCTGGTCAAGACGATCCTCGAACTGTGTGGCCCGGAGACGTGTGAGTACCCACGGATCAACGACACGGTCCGCGTCACCCACTGATCCGGTCGGCGGCCGGGGCCGGGGCCGGGGCCGCCGCACATCGACAGGGCAACCTCGTGCCTCGCCACGCAGCCTCGAACGGGTGTTCCGTGCGTCCTGAAGCGGTGGTGGCTACCGAGCCGGTCCGCAGGCGACGGGCCGTACGGACGCTTTCGAGCTGAATCGTTGGCGACATCAGGCGATGGTGTCCAGGCCGCGCCGTGCGCTGCACGGCGGTGAATCGTCTACGACATCAGCTCGAAAGCGTCCCACGTGTGCGGTGCTTCCGCTCGTCGACGGATGCCGGCCCACGGGGCGTTCCCAGCCACATCCGAAACGAATTCAGCCCTCCGGGATCACCCGTTCAACATTCGAAGGACGGGCCACTAGATGTTGCGGGGCAGGAGGTTGTTGACGCGTCTGCTCGCCGCGATTGCGGCCAGGCTCGACGCCCACGACCCGGCGGCCCTTTCGGCCGGTTGCCCGGTCCTGACGAGCCTGTCGGTCGGATCCCGACAACCGTCCTTCGCACTCGCAACAACCTGACATCACCGCGCAGCCCGATCGCCGAACGACTTCGCAACTCGCCGTCATCTATCGGGAGATCTCCACCAGAATCGGGGCGTTCAGTTGCGCGCGGAAATATCGGATCTTGCGGCGCGATGCCGAACATTGACGGCGTTCAGGGCGGTGATGAAACGGGTAAGGAGCGGGCTGATCTCCTCGGCTCGCCAGACCAGGTGCAAGGTGGTGGCGGTGCCCGCGAGGGGTCGAGGCGTCACGCCCTCCCGATGCAGCACCCGATAGGAGTCGGCCATCACGGCCGCGCCGAAGCCGGCTGCGACCAGCGCGAGAATCGTCTGCACGGTCCGGCCCCGTGCGGCGACGCGCGGCACGATCCCGGCGTGGTGGCACAACGAGATGATCTCGTCGTGCGCATGGGGCGCGGACTCCCGCGGCCACAGCACCAAGGGGACCTCATCGAGAACGGACACCGGCGCCGGCTCGGGGGTCCTGGCGAGAGGGTGCCCGGCCGGCAGGAAGAGGGCCAGCGGCTCGCGCGCCCAGACGCGGGTGGCCAGACGGGCGTCGCGGGCCGGCAGCCGCTGCACCGTCACATCGAGGCTGCCGCCCAGGATGCCGGCCGACATCTCGGCGTCGTCGAACAGCTCCACCAAGCACAGGTCGACGTCCGGGAGTTCCACTCGTAGTCGTCCGAGAGCGTCTCCCAGCACGCCGTTGATGCCTGATCCTGCGAACCCTACCGTCAAGCGGCCAGTCTTACCCGCGGCAGCCAGCCTTACGTCGTCCAGAGCGGCTTCGGCGTCGGCCAGCATGCGCACCGCCCGCCGAAGCAGCGCTTCGCCGGCCGCGGTGGGAACGAGTCCGCGGCCGGTGCGATCGAACAGTTCGGCCCCCAGGCGTCGCTCCAGCTCACCCAGCTGCCGACTCAAGGTCGGCTGGGTCAGATGCAGGCGGCGCGCGGCTCCGCTGATGGATCCTTCCTCGGCGATCGCCACCACATAACCCAGCAGACGTAGCTCCATCCATACCTCCAAGGCATGGACCGTATATCAGTCCATGCTGCAGAGTAGGCATCGAGGATGAGTCGGTAAAGAATGAAGCCACCCCGATTCCCCGAACGCCGGAGGGCGTCGTGAAACACCTTGGAGTTCTCGCCCACAGCACGGGAGGGGCCGCCCTGTGCTTCCTCACCTTCTGTGAGGAGGGTTTCCGCAGGACCGGCCGCAACGAGCATCCCGACGTCACCCTGGACTACATCGCCTTCGGATACAGCATGCCCGCCTGGGACGCGGGGGATCACGCTGCTGTCCGGGACACCCTGGCCACCAGCGCGCGCCGGCTCGCCCGAGCCGGCGCGGATTTCTTTGTCTGTCCGGACAACACCGCACACCTGGCCCTGGAAGTGCCGGGAGCTGAGCTTCCGCTGCCGGGCCTGCACATCGCCGAGGTCGTCGCGGAGCAGGCCGCCGCCGAGGGGCGCACCCGTGTCGGCGTGCTCGGCACCAGATACACGATGGACGCCGAGCTGTACCCGCGAGCGTTCGCCGCTCGCGGGATCGCCGCGGAGCTGCCGGACGCGGACGACCGCGACCTCGTCAACGAAGTCATCTTCACGGAACTGGTGAACGGCGTGATCAGCGACGGTTCGCGCCAGGAATACCTTCGCGTCATCGAACGGCTGGCCGATCGGGGCTGCGACGCGGTCGCCCTTGTCTGCACCGAGATCCCGATGCTGATCACGCCCGACGTGTCCTGCCTGCCGACGTTGGATTCCACTCGGCTGCTGGCCCGCGCGGCCTATGAGGTCGCTGTGGGCGAGCGGGCAATGCCCGACTGGCACGGCGGCCCTCGATGAGCCCGGGACGCTACGAGCCGGATCCCGCCATGCCGCACCCCGAACGGCGCCTCGACGCGTTGGGGCTGACGTTGCCGCAGGTCGTCCCACCGGTCGCGACCTATGTGCCAGCCGTACGCAGCGGTGCCCACGTCCACGTGTCGGGCCAGGTGCCACTGCGTGAGGGGCGGCTGATCGCGGCCGGGCGGCTCGGCGACACGGTCAGCGTGGAACTCGGGTACGCGTGCGCACGCCAGTGCGCGCTCAACTCGCTGGCGGCGCTGAAGGCGGAGGCCGGTGACCTGACGGCGGTGGCCCGCGTGGTCAAGGCCCTGGTGTTCGTCGCGTCGACGGCCGATTTCACCCGGCACCCAGAGGTGGGCGACGGGGCGTCGGACCTGCTCTGCGAAATCTTCGGCGACGCCGGGCGGCACGCCCGCTCGGCGGTCGGGGTGATGTCGCTGCCGCTGAACGCACCCGTCGAACTGGAGCTCTTGGTCGAGCTTCACCAGCCGGCCCGCGGCTGAGTCCGCGAATCTCCGGAGCCCCGCCCCGAGGGAGGGGCGACACCCCTCGATCACAAGGAGTCCCGTATGCCCGGAAAACTCCCGGCGGCGATCGTCGGTTCAGGCAACATCGGTACGGATCTGCTCTACAAACTACGCCGGTCCGAGCTCGTCGATCCGCGCTTCATGATCGGCATTGCCCCTGGCAGCGAGGGTCTGCGGCGGGCGAAGGACCTCGGCGTCGAGGTGTCCGCGGAGGGCATCGACTGGCTGCTCGGCCGGTCGGACCGGCCTCCGCTGGTTTTCGAGGCGACCTCGGCGAAGGTGCATGCCGCAGCCGCGCCGCGCTACGCGGCAGCGGGGATCACCGCGATCGACCTGACACCCGCGTCGGTCGGCCCCTGGGTCGTACCCGCCGTCAACCTCGATGATCATTTAGAGGCACCGAACGTCAACATGGTCAGCTGCGCCGGACAGGCCACGATCCCCCTTCTGCACGCGATCAACCAGGTCGCCGACGCCTCGTACGGCGAGATCGTCGCAACCATCGCGAGCGCCAGCGCCGGGCCGGGCACGCGGTGGAATCTCAGCGAGTTCAGTGAGAAGACCGGACAGGCTCTGGTCTCAGTCGCCGGAGTGGACGAGGCCAAGGCGATCTCGCTGATCAATCCGGCCGAGCCGCCCATGGTCATGCGCGACACCGTGTACGCGAGGGTTCGCCGCAGCGACGCCGGCCGGATCGAGCAGGCCGTGCGAGACATGGTGGAGAAGGTCCGGCGCTACGTGCCAGGTTACCGGCTGCGGCTCATCGAGGTCGACGGCGATCTCGTCACCGTCATGGTGCAGGTGGAGGGCGCCGGCGACTTCCTGCCCCCCTATGCCGGCAATCTCGACATCATCACCGCCGCTGCGGTCGCCGTCGCCGAGCGGATCGCGGAAAAGAGATTTGGGGTCGCACGATGATCACTCTTGTTGACACGAGCCTGCGCGACGGCATGAGTAGCGTGTCGCACCAGTTCACGCCGGAGCAGGTCGCCGCGGTGGCGGAAGGTCTCGACCGGGCACGTGTCCGGGTCATCGAGGTCGCCCACGGCATCGGCATCGGCGCCTCCTCGATCCAGTACGGCATCGCCGCCGCGACGGATGTCGAGTACGTACAGGCCGCCGTCGCCGCGGTCGACACCGCCGACATCGCCGTGCTGTACGTGCCGGGAATCTCGACGCTCGCGGCCCTGGACGCCGTGCACAAGGCGGGGGCGACCACGGTGCGGGTCGCCACGCACTGCACGGAGGCCGACTGCGCCGAGCAGCCGATCCGGCACGCCCGCGAGCGGGGTATGCGCGTGATGAGCTTCCTGATGATGAGCCACAAGCTCGAACCCGCAGCACTCGCCGAGCAGGCTGCCGCCCTGGAGTCCTACGGCGCGCAGGTGATCTACGTGGTCGACTCCGCCGGGGCGCTCGTACCCGGGTCCGCCGGGGCTCGCGTCGCCGCGCTGCGCGACGCGGTCAGCGCCGACATCGGGTTCCACGCCCACAACAACCTTGGGGTGGGCATCGGCAACGCCCTCGCCGCGGTCGAGAACGGCGCGACCTACATCGACGGGTCACTCCGAGGTCTGGGGGCCAGCGCGGGCAACGCCCAGACGGAGGTGCTCGCGGCAGCGCTGGAACGTGCCGGCCACGACCCGGGGGTCGACGTGTTCGCGCTCATCGAGGTCGCCGAACGCATCATCGCACCGCTGATGACCGAGCCCCAGATCGTCGACGAGACCGCACTCCTGCTCGGTTACGCCGGTCTCTACTCCACCTTCTTCCACCCGGCGAAGCGCGCCGCGGTCAAGTACGGCGTGCCCATTCGCGAGCTCCTCCTCGAGTTGGGGCGGCGCGAGGTCATCGGCGGCCAGGAGGACATGATCATCGATGTCGCGGCGGAGCTTTCGAGCCGGGCACGGAGGGCGTAGGTGAGGTCTTCCGAGGTCCGCGAGGCGGCCGCCGCGTTGCTCGGTGCCTACCGGTCGGGCACACCGATTCCGCCCCTGAGCACGACCTACCCCGGGGCGACGATCGACGACGCCTACCAGATCCAGCAGGAGCAGGTGCGCATCTGGACCGAGGCCGGCGACCGGGTGTGCGGCCACAAGATCGGCTTGGTCTCGGCGGCGATCCAGCGGCAGATGGGCGTCCACGAGCCGGACTACGGCCATCTGACCGCGAGCATGTTCCACCCGCAGCACCGGCCCATCCCCGCCGGCACCTTCCTACAACCCCGGATCGAGCCGGAGATCGCCTTCGTCCTCGGCGCCCCTCTCCGAGGGCCCGGAGTGACGGTCGACGACGCCAGGAGAGCAGTGCGTTGCCTGTTGCCGGCACTCGAGATCGTCGATTCTCGAATCCAGGACTGGAAAGTCTCGATCGTCGACACGATCGCCGACAACGCGTCATCCGGGGCGGTGGTCCTTGGAAGCACGCCGATCGATCCAGCCGACGTCGACCTGCCATCCGCGAACTGCGCGCTGCTCAGGAACGGCACGGTCACGGAGACCGGTATGGGAGCCGCGGTCCTGGGCGCCCCGATCAATGCTCTGGCCTGGCTGGCGAACGCCGTCGGTGCGCTGGGGGTGTCGCTGGAGCCGGACCAGATCGTGCTGTCCGGCTCCATCACCAGGGCCATCACGATCGCGCCGGGCGACATCATCACGGCGGACTTCCCCGGGATAGGGACGGTGACGGCAGTGCTGGCCGAGCACGGCCCGTCCTGACCGCACCGTTCTGCTGACGACCGACTGGCGGGTGGGCCGGGAGGACGACGACCGGCCCAGGCGGAGTCCCCGGTGCGATTGACGCGGGAGGAAGTCAGAGTCAAGCGAACCTGACGGCGGTGCTGTCCTGGCCATACGGCGGCGACTAGACGCCGACGCGCTGGGGCGGGACGGTCAGGCCGTAGAGCGCCATCAGCTCCGGGGTGTCGACCCGGCTGCCGTCGGCGACCGAGTCGCAGGAGATGTCGACGATCTGGTCCTTGTGCGCCAGCAGGTAGGGCCGGGCGCCGACGTCCGCGCTGGCCAGGGTGGCGATGCCGGACCAGTGCCGGCGCCCGAACAGCATCGGGTAACCGCGCAGCCCGTCGTACGTGGCGCAGACCAGCACGTCGGGGTACGGCAGCGCGGTCACCCGGCGAACGGCGGTGGCGGTCAGGCCGGGCATGTCGACCGGCACCACCACGACCGCCTCGATCCCCTCGTCGTCGAGCGCGGCCAGGCCGGCCCGGATGGACGAGCCGACGCCGGTGCCCCACGCCCGGTTGATCACCACCGTGACGCCGCTCAGGTCGGCCGTCTCGCGGACCTGGTCGGCCGCCGCGCCCAGCACGACCACGATCCGCTCGCAGCCCGCCTCGGTCATCGTGTCGATCATCCGGTTCACCAGGGGCTTCTCCCCCTGGTGCAGCAGGGCCTCCGGGCCACCGATGCGGCGTCCCCCGCCCGCGGCGATGATCATTCCTGCGATCCGGTTCAGCTGGGCCCCCTCCACCGTGGAGCGGGCCGTGTCGCGAGGGCACGGCCCGCTCCGTCGTACGGACATCGGGAGCAACGAGCACGGGGCGCGGCGGGTAGCGGGGCGAAAAGGGAAAATAGTGCAACTGTTACCGATCGGCTACAGAGCCCGACCCACCTCGTCCGGCGGCTGACCGACTGGTCGCGGACGCACGAGGACGCGATCGCCGAATCCCGTCAGGCGTGGAACGCCACCAACCCCGGATCCGCCGTCTCCTGACCGAGGCCCGTCACGCCGCGTCGGCGTAACAGCCCACGACGGACAGATCCAGCGGGAAGCGGACCGGGGTGTCGCCGAAGAGCAGCGCGGCGGCCCGCTCGCCGGCGCGGGTGACCGCCTCGGCGACCGCGCCGGCCTGCTCCGCCGGGCAGTGCACGATCACCTCGTCGTGCTGGAAGAAGACCAGCTCGGCGCGGGTGCCGGCCAGCTCGGCGCGGGTGCCGGCCAACTCGGCGCGGAGCGTCGCCAGCAGGGTCGAGGCCCACTCGGCGGCGGTGGCCTGGATGACGAAGTTGCGGGTGAACCGCCCCCGCGAGCGGGCCGCCCGGGCGCGCGGCGACTGCCGGTCGCCGCCGCTGTCGGGGTCGGCCTCCTCGCCGTCGCCGAACCCCGCCGTGCCCGGCGGACAGGTGCGGCCCAACCAGGAACGCACCAGCCCGCCGGCCTCGCCCGTGCGCGCGGCGGCCTCCACGTAGCCGAAGGCGGTCGGGTAGCTGCGGCGCAGCACCGCCAGCGCCGGCACCGCCGACCCGCCGGTCTGCCCGTACATGGCCCCGAGCAGGGCCACCTTGGCCCGGGCCCGGTCACCGCCGAAGGCGTCCTGGGCGAGGGCGGCGTAGAGGTCGCCGGCCCCACCGGCCGCCGCCAGCCGGGCGTCGCCGGAGACCGCGGCGAGCACCCTCGGCTCCAACTGGCCGGCGTCGGCGACCACGAACCGCCAGCCCGGGTCGGCGACCACCGCCCGCCGGATCACCTTCGGGATCTGCAACGCGCCGCCGCCCCGGGTGGCCCAGCGACCGGAGACCACCCCACCCGGCACGTACTCCGGCTGGAACCGACCGTCGCGCACCCAGGCGTCGCGCCAGGCCCAGCCGTGCGCCGTCCAGATCCGGTAGAGCTCCTTGTATTCCAGGACCAGCGGCACCGCCGGGTGGTCCACCCCACGCAGCACCCAGGCCCGCGTGTTGGGCAGGTCCACGCCGGCCCGCGCGAACGCCCGCAACAGCTCCGCCGGGGAGTCGGCGTGCAACTGGCGTACGCCGAACGCGGCGGCGATCCGGGCCGCCAGCTCGGCCAGCCGGCGGGGCGGGCCACCGACCGGGGACGGCTCGCCGAGCAGCTCGGCGAGGATCTCGTCGTGCACGTCGGCCCGCCAGGGCAGCCCGGCCGCGCCCATCTCCACCGCGATGAGCGCGCCGGCCGACTCGGCGGCGACCAGCAACCGGAACCGGCCGGGGTGCTCGGTCGCGGCGATCCGGGCGAGCTGGTCCGCGTACACCCGGGTCAGGGCCTCGATGCCGGGCCCCGGCGGGCCGGGCAGGGCGTCGAAGAGCGCGTCCTGGCCGTGGCCGGGGGGCGCGGCCGGGCGCGGTGGCGGGTCGGCCGGCACCGGCGCGCCGGTGAGCCGGGCCCAGGCCGCGGCGAGCGCGCGGGGCTCGCCCCAGCGGCCGGCGTGCCCGAGCAACAGCGCCTCGGTCAGCTCCGCGTCGTGGCAGCGCTCCACCCGCACCCCGGCGCGCAGCAGCGCGGGGTAGACCGTCGCGCCGGACGCCCACACCCAGCGCGGCCGGTCGGCGGCCTCGCGGGCCGCGACGGCGGCGGCCAGGTCGGCGACCGGCTCGGCGGGCCCGGCGGGCAGCCCGTCGGGCCGCAGCGGGCACAGCACTCCCCCGCCCCGCTCGTCCGAGACCACCGCCACCAGCACGGACGTGATTCTGCCTCGCCCCTGTGACACCCCGCCCGCGCCCACGCTGGCGCGGTGCGGGGCGCCGGTAGCCCGCCGTCGGCGGCCCTGTCCGCACGGTGCGACCCGCCTGCCGGGAGTGCCCACGTGCCGCCCCGTGGACAGAAGTGGCGGCCGTCCCCCCGTGGGACGGCCGCCACCTTCCGGACGGCGTGCGCGACGACACCGCGCGGGGCGTCCGGGTTACTTCACCGCGCCGGAGGTGAGGCCCGACTGGATCTGCCGCTGGAAGACCGCGTAAACGACGATCATGGGGAGGATGGCGATGGTCAGCGCCGCGAAGAGGCCGGACCAGTCGGCCTCGTAGCCGGCGTTGACCGAGATGTCCGCGATGCCCTGGGTGAGCACCCATTTCTCCTTGGCGTTGGAGAGCAGCACCAGCGGGAGCTGGTACTGCGCCCACTGCCCGATGATGTTGAAGATCCCGACGCTGATCAGGCCGGGCTTCGCCATCGGCAGCATCACCTGGAAGAACAGCCGGGTGTGCGAGCAGCCGTCGATCATCCCCGCCTCGGCCACCGACGCCGGCAACGTCTTGAAGAACGCGGCCAGGAAGAAGACCGTGAACGGCAGCGAGTAGGCGATGTAGACCAGGACGACCCCGGTGTGGGTGTCCAGCAGTCCCAGGTTCTTCACCACGAAGAAGAGCGGCACCAGGGCCAGGAAGACCGGGAAGGCCAGCCCCGAGACGAACAGGTAGTAGATCGCCCGGTTGCCCCAGAACTTGTAGCGCGCCAGCACGTACGCGGCCATCGAGCCGAACAGCATGGTGCCGAGCGTGCTGCACGACACCACGATCACGCTGTTGAGGAAGTAGCGGCCGACGTTGGCCTTGTTCCACGCCCGGGCGTAGTTCTCGAAGCGCAGCTCCGCCGGGAGCGTCCACGGACTGCTGAAGATCTCCGTGGTGTTCTTGAACGAGGCGAGGAAGGTCCAGAGGATCGGCACGATCACGATCACCGCCCAGACGGCGAGGGCCACGTGCCCGAGGCCGGCGAGCAGCCGCACCTCCGAGCGTCGGCCCCGGCGCCCGCCCGAGGTGCCCGGCGTGACGGTCTTCGGCGGTAGCGCCGCCGGTGTCGGCGGCAGCGTCGTCTGCGGGTTCATCAGTACTCCACGCTTTCCCGCTTGGTGAGCCGCAGCGTCAGCGCCGCGAAGGTGATGGTGAGGAAGAACAGCGCCACGCCCATGGCGGAGGCGTAACCGTACTTCGAGTAGACGAAGGCGTTGCGGTAGATCTCCATGGCCAGCACCGTGGTCGCGCCGTCCGGGCCGCCGCTGTCGACCGAGAGCACCGCCACGATGGCGAACGCGTCGAACGCGGCGATGCCGAGATAGACCCAGGCGACCTGGAGGGTGTCCCACAGCAGCGGCAGGGTGACCCGGAAGAAGAGCGTCACCCGGCTCGCCCCGTCCATCTCGGCGGCCTCGTAGATCTCGCCGGGGATGGAGGCCATGCCGGCGGAGAAGAGGACCACGTAGAAGCCGACGGCCTGCCAGACCAGCACCGCGATGATCGACCAGAGCGCCAGGTTCGGCCGGACCAGGAAGAGCACCGGGTCGAAGCCGAGCTTCATCAGCACGCCGTTGATCAGACCGGACTCGTTCGGCCGGTAGACCATCTGGAACAGCACCGCGATGATGGCCACCGCCAGGACCTGGGGGAAGAAGAACACCACCCGGTAGAACTTCGCCCCCCAGACCCCCTGACGCTGCCCGCCGCTGCTCTTCCCGCCCACGTTGAGCAGGAACGAGAAGAGCAGCGCGATGGCGATGGTGATCAGCGGCAGGGCAAGCAGCAGTACGCCGTGGTGCTGGACCGCCTTCCAGAAGCTGTCGTCGTCGAACAACCTCCGGTAGTTGTCGAAGCCCACCCACTGCGGGGCGGAGAGCCCTCGCCAGTTGGTCATCGAGATCTGGAACGCCTGCGCGTACGGCGCGATGACGAAGACCACGTACAGCGTGACCGGGACGAAGAGGAACCCGATCACGAACGGATACTTGCCGTGCCGCATGACCCCTACGCTCCGATCGATCAGCGCTTGAACTTGGCGACGGAGCTGTCCTTCTTGATCGCGTCGGCGCGCTTCTGGATCCGCTCCACGAAGGCGTCCGCCTTGATCCGGCCGAACATCAGCTCGTTGGTGGCGGTGCGCGCCTCCGTGTCGAGCTCCTTGTACCAGCCGTCGAAGTACAGGTTGAACACGTCCTGGCCGGCGGCCTTGAGCGCGCTCTGCGAGCTGGCCACGCCCGGCGGGAAGGCGAAGCCGTCCGAGCCGGCGGTGACCACGGTCGGGGCCTTGACCACCTCGGTGAAGCCCTTCGCGCCGGCCACCGACAGCATCTGGCGCATGTACTCCATGCCGCCCTTGGGGTTCTTGCTCTTGGCCGAGACGAAGTAACCCTCACCGGCGGTCGCCCGCAGCGCCGTCACCGGCAGCTTGTCCGACGCGGACAGGCTCGGCACCGGCATCATCTGGTACTCGAAGCCGGGCGGCGTGTCCTTCTTCTGCTCGCCCTCCAGCCAGTCGCCGCTGGGGTAGAGCGCCAGCTTGTACTGGTTCTGCCGCAGCTGCACGTCGGTGTGCTTGAGCCCCTCGAAGCTCTTGTCGACGTACTTGGCGCCGATCTCGGCCCACGCCTCGGCGGCCTGCTTGACCGCGTCCTGCTGCCAGGCGCCGTCCTCCAGGTTGTCGATGTTCTTCAGCACGTCCGTGCCGCCGATCTTCGCGGCGTGGGTGAGGATCACGTTCCACTGGTAGTAGGCCGCGTTCGCGCCGGCGTAGCCGTACGGCGTGATGCCCTTGGCCTTGATCTTGTCGAGCAGCGCGGTGAACTCGTCCCAGTTCTTCGCCGGCGCCCAACCGTTGTCCTTGAACAGCTTGCCGGAGTACCAGATGCCGAAGACGGTGGAGACGTAGTAGAGGACGTACGGCTTGCCGTTGAACGACCCGGCCTCGACGGTGCCCGGCACCACGGTGTCGCGGACCTTCTTGTTCGGGTCGTCGACCGACGGGGCGTCCCACAGCTCGGTGAGGTCCTGGAGCTGGCCGTCGGCGACCAGGGCGCCGAAGTCCATCAGCTTCTCGCCGGAGTTGTTGACGAACTCCGGCGGGTTGCCCGAGGCGAACCGCGGCTGGAGCACCGTGGAGACGGCCTGGGTGGACTGGTGCTTGATCTCGGCCTTCGGGAACGCCTTCTTGTACAGCGGCTGGTGCACGTCGGTGGCGTACTTCTCGCCGTAGCCGCCGTTGAAGATGATCACCTCGACCGGGGCGTCCTCGGCAACGCCGAGCGGGTTGGTGGCGCTCTTGGTGCCGCCGGCCACCTGCTCGTTCTTCTCCTCGCCGCCGCTGGTCGCGCAGGCGCTCAGCAGGCCGACGGCGGGGGTGGCGAGCAGGCCCGCGGCGGCCGCCCGGCGCAGCACCGTCCGGCGGCTCAGATCCGCCGGGTTCTCGGGGGTAATCGACATCGTCGTCTCTCCTTGGGGTGTTCGGGTCAGGCGGTCCGCCGGAGGCGCCCGGCGTACCGCGACTCGAGGGCGTGGTTGTGCTCGTCCCCGCCGGGGACGTTGGCGGAGAGGTAGATAGGGGGCACCTCTCCGGCCTGGTGGAACCGTCGTACGACCTCGGCGGTCAGCAACTGCGCCAGCAGCGCGGAGGTGACCGACGAGACCGCACAGACCGCGCCGCCGCCCTCGAGCGGCAGCAGTGCGTCGCCGTACGGCGCGCCGTTGTCCAGCACGACGTCGGCGAGATCGGCGAGCCGCCGGCCGGACGGGTGTCGCGGGGCGACCCGTGCGGTGTGCTCGACCGAGGTGACCGCGATCAGCGGGTGACCGCGGTCGGTGACCAGCGCCGCCAGCTCGACCACCGAGCCGTTGATGCCGGACTGGGACGCCACCACGAACACGTCCTGCGGCTGCGGGGCCGCCAGCGCGTAGATCTCGTGGGCGATGGCGGGGTCGCGCTCCAGCTTCGGATCGGCAAGCACGTCGCGCGGGGCGTCGCCGTGCAGCACGAGGTCGTGGATGGCGAGCCGGTTGGCGGGCACCAGTCCACCCGCCCGGGCGACCAGCTCCGCGGCGAACGCCTCGGAGTGACCCGCGCCGAACGCCTGGAGCACGCCGCCGGCGCGCAGGCTGGCCGCGATCAGGTCGGCGGCGGCGTCGATCCCGTCGGCGCTGGCGTCGACCAGCCGGTCGAGCACCGGACGGACCGCCTCGGCGTACCCCTGTGCGCTGATCATGCGGTGGCCCTCTTCGCGGCCTTGTGCCCGTCGACGGCCTGGGCGGTGCGCCGGAAGGCCGCGTGGGCGCGGTCGTGGGTGCGCTGGGCGACGGCGATGTAGAGCAGGTCGAGCACGACGAGCTGCGGGTGCCGGGCCGACAGCGCGTCGGGGCGGAACGTGGTGGCCTGGCTGGCGGTGAGCAGCACGATGTCGGCCAGCTCGGCCAGCGGCGAGCGCGGGAAGCCGGTCAGCGCCACGGTGGTCGCGCCCCGGCTGCCCGCCTCGGCGAGCATCTCGATGGTCTCCCGGGTCTGGCCGGTGTGCGAGATGCCGAGCGCCACGTCGCCCTGGCGCAGCAGGGCCGCGCTGGCCAGGCCCTCGTGCACGTCGTTCCAGGCCCAGGCCGCCACGCCGATGCGGTGCAGGCTGAACTGCATCTCCTCGCCCACCAGGGCGCTGCCGCTCGCGCCGAAGATGTTCACCCGCGACGCCCGGGCGATGGCGACGGCGGCGCGTTCGACCTCGGCGAGGTCGAGCAGCGCGGCGGTGTCGTGCATGGCGCGGGTGTCCGCGGCCATGATCTGGTCGAGCACCCGCGGGAGGGGGTCGCTCGGCTGGATCTCGCGTCCGATGTCGACGGTCCAGCCCGCCGAGCGGGCCCGGCCGGTCTCGGCGGCGATGCCCAGCCGCAGGTCGGCGTAGCCCTCGAAGCCCATCGCGCGGCAGAACCGGGTGATCGTGGCCGGCGAGGTGCCGCTGCGCTCGGCCAGCTCCACGATGGTCGCCCGGGCGGCCGCCTCCGGGTCGCTGAGCACGTGCTCGGCGACCCGGCGCAGCGCCCCGGTCAGCTCGCCCGTGCCGGCCCTGACCCGCGCCAGCACGCCGTCGGAGGCGACCCCGAGCGCCGCCCGCCGGTCGACCGCGTCGGCGTCGCCCACCGCGGTCCCCGCGGAGGTGTCCACCTCGTGATCAACCATGGGACGCCTTTCCGAAAAGACTGTTAACTGTTAGTGGTAAAAGTTCTTACTGAAGACCCCTCCGTGTCAAGGCCGTGGGCGAAGTTTTCAAACTGTTACCTGGCGCACAGCCCTCGACGGGGCCCGGCCCTTGCCCCGCGCCGCCGGGCCGACCAGCATGAACGCGGCGTTGATCAGGGAGGTGGGTGCGGATGTCCGACACCGTCGTGGTCGGTCTCGACGTCGGGGGTACGTCCACCCGGGCGACCGCCCTGAGCCTGGACGGGCGGCGGCTCGGCAGCGGCCGGGCCGGTGGCGGCAACCCCACCAGCCACGGCGCCGAGCGGGCCGCCGGAGAACTCCTGGCCGCCCTACGCGAGGCGCTCGCCGACATCGACCCCGCCCGGGTGCGGGCCGGCACCATCGGGCTGGCCGGGGCGGGCCGGCTGCTCGCCGACCCCGTCGGTCGGGGCGCCTTCGACCGGGCCTGGCGCGACGCCGGCCTGCGCTGCCCGTACGCCGTGCACGGCGACGCGCTGGTCGCCTACGCCTCCGGCACCGCGAGCCCCGACGGCACGGTGCTCATCGCCGGCACCGGCGCGATCGCCGCCGAGGTCCGCGAGCTGCGGCTGGACCGGGTCGCCGACGGTCACGGCTGGCTGCTCGGCGACGCCGGCTCGGGATTCTGGCTGGGCCGGGAGGCGGTGCGCCGGCTCCTGGCCGACCTGGACCGGGGCCGGGCCCCCGGGCGGCTGGCGACGGCGGTGCTCGTCGACCTGCTCGGCTCCGCCGAGGTGGCGGCCCGCGCCCGGGACACCGTCGACGCGCTGGTCCAGGCGGTGACCCGGCGGCCCCCGGTGGAGCTGGCCCGACTCGCGCCCCTGGTGATCGCCGCCGCGGTGGACGGCGAGCCGGTCGCCGGCGGGCTGGTCGACGAGGCCGCGGCGCACCTGGCGGAGAGCACCGCGCGCATCCGCCCGGCCGGCGACGCCGCCCCGATCGTGCTCGGCGGCGGCCTGCTGACCGGCGACACCCCGCTGGCGGCGGCGGTCCGCACCGAGGTCGCCCGGCGGTGGCCGGACGCGCCGCTGCGCTCGGCCGGCGACGGCGCGGCCGCGGCGGCCTGGCTCGCCGCCCGCGACCTGCCCGAGGTGACCGACCCGCAGGCGCTGCACGCCCTGCTGGTCCCCGCGGCCTGACCGCCGAGGGACGCCGGAGAGTTCCGGCTGCTGCCCCCTGCGGCCTGACCTCCGACCGGCGCCGAAGAGGGTCCGGCACGGCGCTGTCGAGCTGAGTCGGCTACGACATCAGCTCGACAGCGCACGCACCGTGGTGGCCGGCCGCTTCGCCCGCGCCAGCTGGACAACGCCTCGCTGGCAGGTCGCCCCACGCGCCGCTGCTGACGGCGCGCGACCGCCCCAGGCGGGGTCAGAAACGGTCAGAAACGGACGGGCTCACTTGAGCTGGCCAGCGGTCAGGCCGGACTGGATCTGCCGCTGGAAGAGGATGTACACGACCAGCACCGGCAGCGTGGCGATGGTCAGGCCCGCGAAGAGTCCACTGTAGTCGCCCTCGTAGCCCTGGCTGACCGCCAGCGCGGCGAGCCCCTGCGCGAGCACCCACTTCGAATCGTCGCCCTGCATCAGCACCTGGGGCAGGATGAACTGGTTCCAGTGACTGAGGAAGTTGAAGATCGCGATGCTGATCAGACCCGGTCGGGCCATCGGCAGCATCACCCGGAAGAAGAGCCGGAAGTGACCGCACCCGTCCATGAGCGCCGCCTCCGCGACCGCGGTCGGCAAGGTCCGGAAGAAGGCGGTGAGGAAGAAGACGGTGAACGGCAACGAGTAGGCGGCGTACACCAGCACCAGCCCGGTCCAGGTGCCGAAGAGACCGGCGTTGCGCACCACGAAGAACAGCGGCACGAGGGCCAGGAAGACCGGGAACATCATCCCGCCGACGAACAGGTAGTAGAGGAACTGCCGGCCCCGGAACTCGTAACGGGCGAAGACGTACGCCGCCGTGGCACCCATCAGCATGGTCAGGGTGAGCGATCCGGTCACCACGATCGCGCTGTTCAGGAAGTACTGGCCGATGTGCGCCTCGGTCCAGGCCCGCCCCCAGTTCTCGAACCGCAGCGCGCCGGGCAGCCCCCACGGGTCGGAGAGGATCTCCCCGTCGCTCTTGAACGAGCTGAGGAACATCCAGAGCAGCGGCAGCGCGGTCACCGCGCCCCAGAGCAGCAGGAACCAGTGCGAAAAGACGTTGGCGATGCCGAGATCGCGGCGGAGCTTGCGGTCCTGCGGTACCGGCCGGTCCGCCACGGCGCTGCCGTCGGACGCGGTCCTGTCGAGGGTTGTCACGAGTACTCGATCCGATCACGCCGGGCGGCTCGCAGCGCCAGCACCGCCACCGAGAGGGTCAGGAACAAGAGCACCACGCCGATCGCCGAGGCATAACCGAATTTGCTCTCGCTACCGAACGCGGTTTCGTACATGCGCAGGCCGATGACATCGGAGGAGAAGTTGGGGCCGCCGTTGGTCATCTGCTGGATCAGGATGAACCCGTCCAGGGCGGCGATCGCGAGGTAGATCCAGGCCACCTGCACGGTGTCCCAGAGCAGCGGAATGGTGATCTTGCGCAGGGTGGTCCACCGTGACGCGCCGTCGAGCATCACCGCCTCGTAGATGTCGCGCGGAATCGCCGACATCGCCGCGCCGAAGAGCACCACGTAGAAGCCGACGTTGCTCCAGATCATCACCGCCATCGCGCACCAGAAGGCGAACCGGGGATCCCCCAGCCAGGCCGGCGTGGGCAGCCCGACGGCGCCGAGAGCACCGTTGAGCAGGCCGCTGTTGGGGTGGTAGACCTCTTTCCACAGCAGGGCGATGATGACCACGGAGAGCACCTGCGGGAAGAAGTAGACCATCCGGTAGACGGACGTGCCGCGTACGCCCGTCACCCCCGCCCGGCCCTTGCGACCACCCATGCTGAGCATCGTGGCGAAGAAGAGGCCGAGCACGATGGTCACCACCGGCACCACCAGGAGCAGCCACGCGTTGTTCTTGAGGGCGTTCCACACCCGATCGTCGTCCAGCAGCCGCTCGAAGTTGGCCAGGCCGACGGAGTTGGCCTCGGGCGAGTAGCCGAGCCAGTCGGTGGTCGAGATCTGGAATGCCTGCAGGTACGGCGAGAGCACGAAGATGCCGTAGAGCAGCAGCGGCGGCACCAGGAACGTGATGATCAGCGGGTACTTGCCATGTTTCACGAGAAAGGACCTTCTCCCCCAGCCGCGGGCCGGTGGGGGCTACCTCGCCCCCACCGGCCGGACGTCACGCGGCCCGCTTGTACTTCTTGATCGAGCTGTCCTGGGCGATCGAGTCGGCGCCCTTCTGGCACATGTCGAGGAACTCGGCCGGGCCGATCCGACCGCTAAAGAACTCGCCGCACGCGGCGTCGACGAGCTCACGCTCCAGCTTCCGGTAGTAGTTGTTGTAGACCCAGTTGAAGCCGTTGCTGCCGGAGGCGTCCAGCGCCTTGCTCACGGTGCTGAGGCCGAACGGCAGCTCGACGCCCTCGGTCGACCCGGCCACCACGGTCAGGCTGGAGACCTTCTTGGTGAAGTCCTGTGCGCCCTTCTTCGAGAGCATGATCCGGAAGTACTCCAGGCCGCCGGCGAGGTTTTTCGCCTTGGCCGGGAGCATGAACGGTTCTCCGGCGGTGCCGCGGATCGCCTCGAACGGCAGCTTGTCGCCGCTGCCCAGGCTGGGCGTCGGCTGGATCGTCATGTTGAAGCCCTCGGGCGTGACCTTCTTCTGCTCGCTCTCCAGCCAGGAGCCGCAGGAGATGAAGGCGGCCTTGCCCTGGCACCACGCGGTCTGCGACTGGACGTGGTCGAGGCCCGGCGAACCGGCGAGGATGTAGCCGTCCTTGACGATCTGGTGCCATGCGTCTGCCGCGGCCTTCATCGCGTCGGACTTCCACGCGTTGGGCTCCAGGTTGTCGATCGCCGTGGCGACGGATGGTCCGCCGAACTTGATGGCCGTGGCGATCACCGGCCAGCTCATGTAGCGGGGGTGCTTGCCCGCGTACGTCCACGGGGCGATGCCGGCCGCCTTGATCTTCTTGCACAGCGCGATGTGCTCGTCCCAGGTCTTGGCATACTGCCAGCCCCGGTCGGCGAAGAGCTTCGTGGAGTGCCAGATGCCGTAGGCGGTGTAGGTGTAGTTCAGCACCATGAACTTGCCGTCGTACGAGCCGACCTCGACGGCGCCCGGCAGCAGCGTGTCCTTGACCGTCTTGCCGGGGACATCGAGGCTCGGGGCGGCGAGCAGCTCGCCCAGGTCGGCGATCGCGTTCTGGGAGACCAGGCTGTTGAAGTCGATCTGGTCCTTGCCGGAGTTGTTGACCACGTCCGGCGGGGTGCCGTCGACGAAGCGCGGCTGGAGCGTCTTGGCGATCTCCTGCGTCGCCGAGTGGTTGATCTTCGCCTTCGGGTACTTCTCGGTGTACATGGCCTCGTGGGCCTTCGCGTACTCCTCGCCGAAGCCGCCGTTGAAGATCACCACCTCGAGGGGCGCGTCCTCCTTGACCCCGAGCGGGTTCTGCTCGCTCTTGGTGCCCTGGTAGGTGCCGGCGTCGCCCTTGTCGTCGTCGCCACCTCCGGTGGCGCAGCCGGCGAGCAGGGCGGCGGCAGGGGTGGCCAGCAGGCCGGCGGCGGCGCTGCGCCGCAGGATGTCACGCCTGTTCATGGTCTCTCCTCGGATCGGGTCCGGGCGGTCGCCGGCTGGGGGATGGCGGCCGCCGCACGAGGCGCAGGGGGAAGTTGTCTTCAGTTTGTTAGATGTTGCTGAAGAATTTCTACGGCAGGAACCCGCGGACTTCAAGACCGCGGACCGAACCGTTATCACCACCGGCCAGATCCTGCCTGACATACCCTCGGGGCCATGCGCCGTCTGCGGCAGCTCGCCGCGCGCACCCCGGCAGGTCGGGAGCGCTACGTCGATCTGCTCCGGGCGCTCGCGATCGTCATGGTCGTTCTCGGCCACTGGGCGGTCGCCGCGATCAGCGAGGACCCTACCGGCCGGCCGACGGCCCGGTCGGCACTGCCCGACCTGCCCTGGGCGTACCCGCTGACCTGGGTGGCCCAGGTGATGCCGGTGTTCTTCCTGGTCGGCGGCTACGCCAACGCCGCCTCGCTGGCCTCCCGCCGAGCCGCCGGCGGCGACGCCGTCTCCTGGCTGCTGGACCGGGGCGCGCGGCTGCTGCGCCCCACGACCGCCCTGCTCCTGGTGATCGCCGCCGGCGCCGCCGTAGCCTCGCTGGCCGGCGTCGAGGCGACGCTGGTGCGTACCGTCGGCTGGTTCGCCACCATCCCGCTGTGGTTCCTCGCCGCCTACCTGGTGGTGGTGCCGCTGGCCCCGGCGATGTACGCCCTGCACCGGCGCTTCGGGCTGCTCGTTCCGCTCGCGCTGGCGGCCCTGGTCGCCGCGGGCGACCTGGGGCGCGCGCTCGGGCCGGCCGAGCTGGCGCTGCCGAACTACGTCTTCGGCTGGCTGGCCGTCCACCAGCTCGGCTTCGCCTGGCGCGACGCCCGCGCGGAGCCGGCGACCGAGCCGCCCGGCCGCCACAACGCGCCCGCGTTGCGCGGCGTCCGCACCCGCCGGCTGCCGCTGTCCCGGCGGGCGGGTGGGGCGGCGCTGCTGGGCGGGCTCACCGCGACGGTGCTGCTGACCGCCGGGCCGTACCCGGTCAGCATGCTCAACGTGCCCGGCGAGCGCCTCGACAACGCCGCGCCCCCCAGCCTGGCGCTGCTGACCCTGACCACGGCCCAGCTCGGGCTGATCCTGCTGCTGCGCGACCCGGCGGAACGGTGGCTGCGCCGCTCCCGCCCCTGGCAGGCGGTGATCGCGGTGAACGCGGTCGTGCTCACCGTCTTCCTCTGGCACCTCACCGCCGCGATCCTGCTGGTCGGCGCGCTGGACGCGGCGGGGCTGCTGCCGACCCCGCCGGTGGGCTCGGCCGCCTGGCTGGCCTGGCGGGTGCCGTGGGTGCTGATGCTGACCGTGGTGCTGGCCGCCCTGGTCGCCGCCTTCGGCCCCGTCGAGGCCCGGACCGGCCCGAGAGGCCGGTCCCGGCACGGCGGGCGGGCCGACGGCAGCGCGGCACCGCCGGGTCGCCCGCGGGGAGACGGGCGGGCCGACGGCCACCGGTGGCGGGCCACCGCGCGCGGCGCGCTCGCCGCCGCCGGTTTCGCCGCCATGGTGTACGCCCTGGTGGTCAACGCCGAGACACCGAGGTCGGCGCCCGAACCGCTGGGGGTGCCGGCCTCGGCGCTGGTGGCGTACCTGGCCGGGGCCGGCGTCCTGCGGCTACTCAGGTCTGGGTGGGGAAGCCGAGGTTGACCCCGCCGTGTCGGGGGTCCAGCCAGCGGCTGGTGACGACCTTGCCCCGGGTGAAGAAGCGCACCCCGTCCTCGCCGTGCGCGTGCAGGTCGCCGAAGAGCGAGGAGCGCCAGCCGCCGAAGGAGTAGTAGGCCATCGGCACCGGGATCGGCACGTTGATGCCGACCATGCCGACCTCCACCTCGTGCTGGTAGCGCCGGGCCGCGCCGCCGTCGTTGGTGAAGATCGCCGTGCCGTTGCCGTACGGGTTGACGTTGACCAGTTCCACCGCCTCGTCGTACGAGCCGACCCGGAGCACGCTGAGCACCGGGCCGAAGATCTCGTCGGTGTAGACGGACATCTCCGGGGTCACCCGGTCGAACAGCGTCGGGCCGAGCCAGAACCCGGCCGGGTCGCCGTCGGGCTCGACGTCGCGGCCGTCGACCACCGGCACCGCGCCGGCGGCCACCCCGGCCTCCACGTACGAGCGGACCCGCTCGGCGTGCGCGGCGGTGACCAGCGGCCCCATGTCGCAGCCACGCCGGCCGTCGCCGGTGCGCAGCCGGGTCATCCGCGCGGCGATCCGGGCGACCAGGTCGTCGCCGACCGGCTCCACCGCGACCAGCGCCGAGATCGCCATGCACCGCTCCCCCGCCGAGCCGAACCCGGCGTTGACCGCCGCGTCGGCGGCCAGGTCCAGGTCGGCGTCCGGGAGCACCACCATGTGGTTCTTCGCCCCGCCGAGCGCCTGCACCCGCTTGCCGGCGGCGGTGCCGCGCTGGTAGACGTAGCGGGCGATCGGGGTGGAGCCGACGAAGGAGACCGCCCGCACCCCCGGGTGGTCCAGCAGCGCGTCCACGGCCTCCTTGTCGCCGTTGACCACGTTCAGCACCCCGTCGGGCAGGCCGGCCTCGGCGAACCACTCGGCGAGCAGCAGCGCGGCGCTCGGGTCCTTCTCGCTCGGCTTGAGCACCACCGCGTTGCCGCAGGCGACCGCGACCGGCACGAACCACAGCGGCACCATCACCGGGAAGTTGAACGGGGAGATCACCGCGACCACGCCGAGCGGCTGGCGAAGGCTGTACGAGTCGACCTCCGTGGAGACGTTCTCGCTGAACCCGCCGCGCAGCGCCGAGGGGATGCCGCAGGCGTACTCGATCACCTCCAGGCCGCGCTGCACCTCGCCCGCGGCGTCGGCGAGCACCTTGCCGTGCTCGGCGGTGATCACCTCGGCGAGCCGGTCCCGCCGGGCGTTGACCAGCTCACGGAAGGCGAAGAGGACCGCCGTCCGCCTCGCCAGCGACGCGTCCCGCCAGGACCGGGCGGCGCGCTCGGCGGCCGCCACGGCGACCGCGACGTCCGCCGCCGAGGCCAGCGCCACCCGGGCGGTACGCCGGCCGGTGGCCGGGTCGAAGACGTCCCCGTGCCGCGGCGAGGAGCCGCCGAACCGTTTCCCGTCGACGAAGTGCGCCACCGTGGCCGGGTCGCCGGCGGTCGCCGTGTCCGTGCCGGGTCGGCCGGTCGCCGCGCTCACGCCGGGACCTCGGCGGCGGCGCAGGAGCGGATCGCGTCGATGAGGATCGCCAGGCCCTCGCGGGCCTCGTCCTCGGTCAGTGTGAGCGGCGGACCCATCCGCAGCACGTTGCCGTGCAGGCCGCCCTTGCCGATCAGCAGCCCGCCGGCCCTGCACGCCTCGAGGACGCGGACGGTCAGCGCCGGATCCGGCTCCGTCGTGCCCGGGCGGACGAGCTCGACGCCGATCATCAGCCCCTTGCCGCGTACCTCCGCGACGCGGTCGAGGCCGCCCACGGCGGCGCGCAGGCCGTCGGCGAGGATCGCGCCGGTGCGGGCCGCGTTGGCCTGCAGGTCGTTGTCGAGCAGGTAGTCCAGCACGGCGTTGCCGGCGGCGGTGGAGACCGGGTTGCCGCCGAAGGTGCAGAAGCTGATCGCCGGCACCGACTCCAGCACGTCCGCCCGGCCGACGACGCCGGCCAGGGCGAAGCCGTTGCCGATGCCCTTGGCGAAGGTGAGCAGGTCGGGGGTGACCCCGTGCGCCTGGTAACCCCAGAAGTGCTCGCCGGTGCGCCCCCAGCCGGTCTGCACCTCGTCGGAGACGAACAGGATGCCGTGCTCGTCGAGCACCTTCTTCCACGCGGCGAAGAGCCCGTCCGGCGGGTGCACGAAGCCACCCACGCCCTGGATCGGCTCGGCGATCAGACAGGCGACGTCGCCCGCCGTCTGGGTGGCGAGCACCTCGCGCAGGTCCTCCACCGCCGCGTCGACCCACTGCGACTCGTCGAGCCGGGCGAGCAGGCCGCGCAGCCGCTCCCCGGAGTGCAGCCAGGCCACCTGGAGCGGGTTGAGCGCGCTGGCCGACCAGCCGCGGTTGCCGGTCACGCCCATCGTCGCGTACGACCGGCCGTGGTAGCTGTTGCGCACCGCGAGGATCTGCGCCGAGCGGCGGTGGTTGGTGGCGAACAGCAGCGCCGCCTCGTTCGCCTCGGTGCCCGAGTTGGCGAAGAACACCCGCGCGTCCGGGATGCCGGAGAGCCGGGCGACCTTCTCGGCCAGCTCGACCTGCTGCCGGATGAGGTAGAGCGTGGAGCTGTGCACGATGCCGGTGCGGATCTGCCGCTCGACCGCCTCGCGGATCTCCGGGATGTCGTAACCGATCATCGAGGTCAGCACCCCGCCGAAGAAGTCCAGGTAGGTGCGGCCCCGGGCGTCGGTGACCCGACGGCCCGAGCCGGAGACCAGCTCGATCGGCTCGTCGTAGTAGAGCGGCATCCAGGACGGGAGCACGGCCCGGTGCCGGGCCAGCAGATCGTCGGCGGTCATCGTCGCACCCTCTCAGCGGCGTTGGCGGTAACCGCACGCTGCCACCGCCGGACGACAGGGACAACTGTCACTGTGTAGCGCAGCGACGCCAGCCGCCTGACAGCCCGTCAACCACCGCCTGCGGTTTCCGGAGCCGACCAAGCCGCCTCAACGGATATCGGTGGGATGGACGCGCTCCCACAACTTATTCCGCACCCGGTCCGGCGGCGCGCGCGGATCGACCGACGGACATACCCTGGGTCGGTCCCGATCGACGAGGAGGTGCGCCCGTGCGGGTGGAGGAGACGATCGCCGAGCTGGAACAGGTGGCCGCGACCGAGGTGGGCCGGGGCAGCGCCAAGCTGGCGGTGGCCTCGGCCGGCGGGCTGCTCGCCGCCGCCCGGTCGATCGCCGGGCACCCCGCGCCCGACGCGGCCGTGCTCACCGGCTTCTTCATCCCGGCCGCCGACCCGCCCGCGGCGGAGACCGACGGGCCGATCGGGTCGGTGCAGCTCGCCGCCGCGCTGCGAGCGCTGGGCGGCCGGGCCCGGCTGGTCACCGACGACCCGTGCGCGCCGGTGGTCACCGCGGCGCTGGCCGCCGCCGCGCCGGAGGTGCCGCTGGAGGTGGCGCCGCTGAAGGGGTACGACGCCTGGGCGGACGACGCCGCACAGCGGTACGCGAGGCTGTCGCACCTGATCGCCTGCGAGCGGGTCGGCCCGAGCGCCGACGGTCGCCCCCGCAACATGCGCGGGGAGGACATCGGCGCGCACACCGCCCCCCTCGACCGGCTCTACACCGCCGGGTCGGGTTTCCGGGTCGGCATCGGCGACGGCGGCAACGAGTTGGGCATGGGCCGGCTGCCGGCGGAGCTGGTCGGGCGGGCGGTGGATCGCGGCGAGCGGATCCGGTGCGTCGTCGGCTGCGACGCGCTGCTCGTCGGCGGCACCTCGAACTGGGCGGCCGCCGCCCTGGTGGGCGCGCTGGCGGTGCTGCGCCCGGACGTGCCGGCCCTGCGGGAGCTGTTGCGACCCGAGTGGTCGTACGACGTGCTGACCGCGATCGTGCTGCACGCGGGCGCCGTGGACGGCGTGCGGCGGCGCGCCGAGCTGAGCGTGGACGGCCTGGACTGGCCCGCGTACGCCGAACCGCTGGCCCGGATCGCGGAGCTGGTCGCCCGGTCGGGGTGAGCGTCAGCGCCCCCGGCCGAGGTCGTCGGGCACCGGCAGGTCCCGGTGGTGGCCCGGCCGGTTGGCGCCCGGCAGCGGGCGCCGGAGGTCCCGCTCGTTGCGCCCGGCGGTGGTGGCCGCCCGGCCGTTCCCGGCCCCGGCGGGGCCGTCCGCCGGCGCTCCGCCGCCCGGCCGCTCCTCGCCCGGGCCGGGCGCGGCGTCGTCCCCGACACCGTCCACGGCGGATCCGCCCGGCGCCGCCCGGGGCCCGTGGCCGCCCGGCGGGAGACCGGGCCGGCGGGGCCGCCGCAGCGTCAGGTTCAGCGCGAGGGCGAGCACGGCGAAGGTGGCCCACCCGCCGGCCAGCGCGGCGGCCGACGACACGTCCTGGAGATAGTGGTGACAGGCGAGGAAGCCGACCAGGGCCAGGCTGTTGCGGGCGAAGTGCCGGCTGAACTCGACCAGTTGACGGCGGGCCTCGACGGCGACCAGCACCCCGGAGTAGGGGAAGGTCACCACCATCCCGCGCAGCAACTGGCCGAGCAGCCCGGTGAGCACCGCGCCGACGAAGATCACCACCAGCTTGGCCGGGGCGGGCAGGCTGTCCCGCCGGGGATCGACCGGCTCCGCCCGGACCGCCGGCCCCGTGCCGGCCCGGCCGGCGGGGCTGTCGGCGGCACCGACCGCGGCGCTGTCGGCGTCACCGGCGGCGCGCCGCGCGTGGCGACGCAGCACCGCCATCGCCGCCACCCACAGCAGCACGGAACCGGCCAGCGCCGGCCCGAACGGCACCGGAACCGCCAGCAGCCCCGCGCTCAGCCCCACGTACGCGGCGACGCCGGCCAGGTCGGCGAGGAGGATCGGCCAGCGCCACCGGTGATGGGTCACCGCGACGGTGACGAAGAAGAGGTTGAGACCGAGCACGCCCAGCAACTGGGCGCCGTCCACCGGGTAGCCGGTCGTCACCAGGGCGAGGGTCATCGGCAGCGGCAGGCTGTAGACGAAGGCCCGCAGCCGGACGGAGCGGATCAGGCTGACCGCCCAGACCACCGCCGTCACGAGCAGGACGGCACTCCACGTCATGGTCGGCCCGTTTCCGGTGCGTCGGCGCCGCTCATCGGTAGGTCGCCTCCCGGGCGCACGCGGCGAAGGCGGTACGCAGCCGCTCCAGGTCGCCTGGGTTGACGGAGAACTGGTTCAGACTGATCTCACCGTGCGCGCTCATCGTCGGCTCCCAGGCGCTTGTTCCGTCCCAGAGTGCCAGATTGACGTGCAGGTCGGGACGGATGGCGCCCCACCGCAGCAGGCCGACCCGCACCCCGGCCCGCCGCTGCGTCTCCACCAGCTCGGACAGCTCGTCGGAGATTCCCGCGTGGACGAAGATCCGGGTAATCCGCACCCCCCGCTCCAGCGCCTCCACGTTGGCCACCCAGTAGGCCCGGCCGATGTCGCTGTGCCACCAGCTCAGCTCGCCGCTGGCCCGGGGCATCACGTGGGTCACCGCGTCCATGAACCGGACGCAGTCCCGCAGGCCGGCCATCAGGTCCTCGTAGTCCTCGCCGGACCGGACGATGCGGCCCGCCCGCAGCTGCTCGGTCTCGGCCCGGAACCGCTCGAAGCGGCGGCGGGCCTCCTCCGCGACCCGGCTGCCCGGATACGCCTCCGCCGCCTCCCGGACGGCGGTGACCAGCGGCGGGACCGCGTGCACCAGCCACGGCGGACCCTCCAGCAGCGTACGCAGGTGGAACCGGCGCTCCGCGCGGGCCAGCGAGTCCACCAGCAGCGAGATGGTGATGCCCATCAGCCCGGCCAGCAGCGACTCCACGCCGGTGGCGGCGTTGGTGAGGTCGAGCGTGACCGACAGCGAGATCGACACCGCGATGCCGATGAGCGCCACCGGGTCGGTGTGCGCGAGCAGCCGGACCAGCCCGCTGGCCGAACCGGCCCGCCCCCGGGGGCGCCTGCGGAGCACGTCACCTGCCATGGGCAACCTCCGGTGTCGGTGATGCCGCCCAGCGTATTGCCGCTCCACAATGGCGCGCCGTCCCCATCCGGTCCGACCCGTCGCGCCGGTACGATCCGGCGGTGCGGATCGGGGAGGTGGCGCTGCCGAGCGGCGCCGCGGGGACGGACGCCGGGCAGATCGCGGCCGGCGTACGCGCCTGGGTGGGCTCGGCGCCGCTGCGCGCCCTGGTGGGGCACTTCGGCGGCGACTGGCCGGCCGGGGACCTGACGGCGGTGCTGGCCGCCCTCGACGACTTCTCCGCCCGGCACTGGGACTTCCGGGGCGGCCGGGAACGCCCCGACGCCCGGGAACCCGCCCTGGATCCGGCCACCGCCGGCCTGGTGCTCGACGCCGCCGCCGCGCTCGGCCTGGTCCGCCCCGTCGCGCCGGGCCGGCCCGGGTACGCCCACCTGCTGGTGCTGGGCGGGTTGTCGAACGCCTGCCAGCGCCGGGTCGCGTACGCGGCGCACCTGCTGCGCGCCGGCACCCGGATCGCCGGCGAGGTGGCCGTGCTCGGCAGCTTCCGCCCGCTGTCCGGGGCGGAGTGCGCGGCGCTGGCGGCGGCCGGCGTCCCGCCCTGCGCCACCGAGGTGGCGGCGCTGGACGCGGCGGTGCGGCGCGAGTTCGGGGTGTCCGCCCCGGTGGAGGAGGACGGTCGCGACGCCGGCCACCCGCACCACTCCTGGTCGTCGCGGACCTACCGGCCGGCGGGCGGCCCGCCGGTGCGGGTGCTCGCGGCCCCGTCGAGCGAGCCCGACCGGCGCCGCGCGCACACCGCCGACACCCAGCGGTTCTGGGCCGAGCACGTCCGGCTCTCCCCCGGCGACGCGGTGCTGGTGGTGACCGCCCCGATCTACGTGCCGTTCCAGCACTGCGACGCGCTGCGCACCCTGGCCGTGCCGTACGGCTGCGCGATCGAGACCGTCGGCGTCGATCCCGCCCTGCCCGACCTGGCCGGGCTGCCCGAGCCGACGCTCACCCCCGGTCGCTACCTCCAGGAGATCCGCTCCGCGATCCGGTCGATGCGCGCCCTGCACGCCGCCCTCGTCCCGGCCTGAACCGGGCCGGCCGCCCGGCGGTGGCGGTAGCGGGACCGACGGACGGCGCGCGGAAACCGGGCTGCGGCGGCCACGGGCCGGCCGGTAGCCTTCGCGCTACGGCGAGGGCGGCTCCTGGGCGTGCTTCCTTCTCATCCTGTCTTGGTGACCTGCTAGCGCGCCCGATCTCCGCCCTCGCCGTGCTGCGTCTCTCGGGGAGGATGGCGGTGACGACCCAGCTCACGGTTCCGGCGGCCGGCGCGGCGGCGCACCCGCTCGCGGTCACTCTGGTGCGGCGCTCGGGGCTCGTCGCGGCGGGCCTGCTCGGCGGCGGTCGCAAGGCCAAGCGGGCCGGCCGGCGGCCGGCGGCCGTCGACACCGGGCTGCGGGCGCTGGAGGCCGACGTGCTGGCGCTGGGCTGGCAGGTCGGGCCGCGGCTGCGCGGCGCGCTGGCCGGGCTGCCCGCCGACCGGCTCGCCGTCACCGGCCTGGCGCTGCTGGCGGTGCTGGAGTCGGCGGTCGGCGCGCACACGCCGCACGTGCCCCTGTTCCGGGACTTCCCACGTCGGGTGCCGGCCGACACCGACGAGCTCTACGTACGCCGGGTGTTCACGCTGCTGCTCCAGGAGCCGGCCCAGCCGTGCGTGCTGTGCGGGCGGGTGGGCACGGTCGGGCCGGTGTCGCCGTGCGCGCACCTGGTCTGCGCGGCCTGCTGGGACGACGGTTACACGGGCTGCCCGCTGTGCCACCGCCGGCTGACCGGGGACGGGCCGTTCCTCAGCCCGGCCGCCCGACCGCACCGTGGTCCGGCCCTGCCCATGCCCCGGCGCGCCGCGGTGCTGGAGCTCGCCGGGGACGTCGAGCGGGCCGCCCACGAGGCGCTCGCGGCGCTGCTGGCCCGGCGCACGCCGCTGTCCCCGGTGGACCGGGCCGACCTGGCGGTCCTGCTCGACCGGGTCGGCACCGCCGACCCGGCCTGGCTGCCGGACATCCCGGTCCGGGAGACCCGGGCGCTGGTGCTGGCCCGGCTGCTCGCCGGGCCGCTCACCGCGGCGCGGACGACGGAGCTGCTCGACCGCCACGTCACCTCCGCGACCGACGCGCTGCGCCTGCTGTACGCCCTGCACGGCGGCGACCCGGGGCTGGTCGGGCCGCCGAAGCGGCACCGGTCCCTGCCCCGTCCGCTGCGCCGGGCGCTGCTCGCCCGCCTGGACGCCCTCGACCCACGGTCCCTGGTGGACGATCTGCTGCGCCACCGGTCCCGCTGGCTGCACGCGGCGGAGCCGCTGCACCCGTTCGAGCGGCCCGACCGGCACCCGCGCGCGGCGGCCGCGTTCGCGGTGCTGCGCGGCACGCCGGTCGACGAAGCCACCGCGCTGGGCCGGCTGCTGCGGGCGGCGGCCACCGCGCACGCGCCGCTGCTGCGGATCGAGGGCGGCCGGCTGCGCGCCGCGTCCTGGGGCGCCCGGGTGGAGGAGGCGCTGCGGGCCGGGGACGCGCCGACCGCCGTCCGGCTGCTGGCCCGGCGCCCCGGCGAGCTGCTGCGCCGGGTGGTGGCGCTGGCCGCACGCGTCGACGACCCGCGACACCTGCTCGACACGGTGGCGGCCGTCGCGGGCGCCGTCGCGCCGGGGGTGCTGGTGGCCGCCGTGGGCGCGGTCCGCGCCGCGACGTGGCCGGCGGTGTCCCGGCTGTACTTCCCGCGCGGCGGGCGGGCCCGGCTCTGGGCGGAGCCGGACCGGCGGCCGCGGTTGCGGGCCGACCTGGGTGGCGCGCTGGACGACGTGCTCACCGGCGAGCTGCGCCGACGCGCCGGGCTGCTGCCCGGCGTCGACGTCGCCGTCCTCGACGCCGGACTGGCCGACCTCACCGCCCCGTTCACCGAGCGCACCGCCTCGGCCGCCCTGGTCCGCCTGCCGCGGGGCAGCAGCCAGCCGTTGCCGCCGGGGCGGCGGGTCCGGCTCTTCCTGCACTGGACCGAGCCGACCGGCACCCGCGTCGACCTCGACCTCTCCGTCGCGATGATCGCGGACGACGGCCGGTTCGCCGGCTGGTGCGACTACACCCGGCTGCGCTTCCACGACGCCGCCGTGCACTCCGGCGACCTGACCTCCGCGCCGGCGCCGCTGGGGGCGAGCGAGTTCGTCGACCTCGACGTGGCGGCGCTGCGCGGGCGCGGGATCCGGTACGTCGCGATGGTGGTGTTCAGCTACAACAACGTGCCGTTCGACGCGATGACCGACGCGTTCGCCGGTCTCCTGGGCGACCCCGGGCGGGGCGGGCCGTTCGAGCCGAAGGCCGTCGAGCAGCGCTTCGACCTCACCGGCCAGGTCAAGGCGGCCACCCCGCTCGTCGTCGACCTGCACCTCGGGACGCTGCGCTGGATCGACGCCACGATGACCGGCACCGGCAGCCACCACTCGGTGGCCCGGTACTCGCGTACGCTCGCCCGGCTCAGCGCCGCGGCCGACGGACACTTCGCGGCCGGACGGCGGGTGAGCCTCTGGGAGCTGGCGTGCTGGCACGCCGCCGCCCGGGCCGGGACGGTCGTGGTCCGGCACCGCGACGGCGCGACCTCGGCCTACCGGCGCGAGCCTGGCGAGGGCGACGCGGCGTTCGCGGGCCGGCTGGCCGCGCTGGGCCCCACCGACCTGCGCGACGTCCCGACCGCCGCGCCGGCGTTCGCCGCGCTGGTGCGCGGTGACCTGCCGCTGGCGGAGGGGGCGCAGGCGTACGCGCTGTACCGCGCCGACCTGGACGGCGACCGGGTGCGGCTGCTGGACGCCGCCGACCTGATCGCCGGCCTCGCGCCCGGCGGCTGACCGCCGGGACCGCCCCGGCCGGCGGTCAGCCGGTCGCGGTGTCGCGGACGGCCTGGGCGAAGACCTCGGAGCGGTGCTCGAAGTTGCGGAACCGCCCGTAGCTGGGCGCGGCCGGCGAGAGCAGCACCACCCCGTCGGCCGGGGTCAGCTCGCGGGCCAGCCGCACGGCGGCGACCAGGTCGTCGACCACCTCGGCGCGCACCTTGGGCAGCCCGGCGAGCGCCTCGACGATCCGGGCGCCGCTGTCGGGGATGCCGAGCACGGTGATCTCGCGCTCCGCGAGGTGCTCGCGCAGCGGCGTGTAGTCCAGGCCCCGGTCGGTGCCGCCGACGATCACCGTCAACGGCCGTCCCTCGTACGCGTCGATCGCGTGCATCGCCGCGTACGGGCTGGTGGCGAGGGTGTCGTCGACGAAGGTCAGGCCGGACGGGTCGGCGATCTCGGTGAGCCGGTGCGCCAGCCCCTGGAACCCGGCGACCGCCACGGCCAGGGTGTCCCTGCGGGCCACCACGTCGACGCCGAGCGCGTCGAGCACCGCGAGGGCGACGCAGAGGTTGCCCTCGTTGTGCCGCCCGACCAGGGGCAGCACCGCGCGGGGGAAGAGCGGCTGGTCGCCGAGGTGGAACCAGGGCGCGCCGTCCGGGCCGCTCGCGACGTGGGCGGTGTCCGGCAGGCCGGCGCGTACGGCGGCGCGGTCGCCCAGTTCGAGGGCGAGTCGCGGATCGGCGCCGTTGACCACCACCGTGCGCGGCCCGTGCGCGAGGAGGTTGAGCTTGTCCCGGTAGTACTCGGCCTCCCCGCCGTGCGCGTCGAGGTGCTCGGGGAAGAGGGCGGTGACCACCGCCACCCGCGGCGAGTCGGTCAGGTCGCTGCACTGGTAGCTGGAGAGCTCCAGCACGTACAGCTCCGCCTCGGGCAGGTCCAGCGTGGGCACGCCGATGTTGCCGCCGAAGACGTTCGGCCGGTCCACGGCGCCGAGCAGGTGGCTGATCAGGCTGGAGGTGGTGCTCTTGCCCTTGCTGCCGGTGACGCCGATCGTGCGCTCGGCGTGGTCGGCCATCCACAGGGCCGTGCCCTGCGTCACGGTCGCCCCGCGCCGGCGCAGCTCCACCAGCCACGGGTGGGTCTGCGGCACGCCGGGCGAGCGGACCACCACCTCGGCGGCGGCCAGCCGGGCGAAGCCGTCCTCGCCGGTGACCAGCGGCGCCGCCTCGGCCAGCGGCCCCTCCCACGGCAGGCTGAGGAAGTTGGCGCTGTCGTCGACGGCGACCAGGTCGGCGGGGCCGTGGGCGGCGATCGCGGTCACCGCGGCCCGGCCCTCCCGGCCGGCGCCCCAGACGGCGACGGTACGTCCGCGCAGGTCAGACAGGCGCACAGGCTCTCCTCAGGGGGTCTCGGCGGGCGTGGCAGGGCCGGGGTCCGGCGCAGCCGGACACGGCCGGACGAACCAGGGCCTAGTATGGCGTGTGCCCAACGAGCAGCTCCGGCGGATGGACGCCTTCACCTTCCCGTCCTACTCGATCGATCTCTCCACCGGGGAGGTCCTCTTCGACTACGCCCTCACCGGCCCCGACGGTGAGCAGCGGTTCACCGAGGTGATCACCCTCCCGCTGCCCGACGCGCCACCGTCGGACGAGACCGTCGCCACCCTCGGCCGGGTCCTGGAGCTGCTGCACGTGGTCGCCGGGGTCAGCTACTACAAGGCCGCCGCGCCGCCGCGCGTGGTGCTGCCGGCTCCGCTGGGCGCGGCCGCCGCCGAGCTGGTCACCGCCGTCTACACCAAGGGCCTCGCGGAGTACGCGTACCGCAATCGGCTGCCGCACGTGCTGGAGCTGCGCCCGGAGGTGCCGGCCGGCACGGTCGCTCCGCCCCGGGTGTACGACGACTCCGACCGGCGCCCGCTCTCGGCGGTGGGTGGCGGCAAGGACTCCATCGTCAGCCTGGAGGCGCTGCGTCGGGCCGGGTTCGACCCGGTGCCGTTCTCGGTCAACCCCAACCACGTGATCGTCTCGGTGAACGAGGCGTCCGGGCTCACCCCGCTCGCCGCCCGGCGGCGGATCGACCCGGTGCTGTTCGAGCTGAACGCCGCGGGGGCGCTCAACGGCCACATCCCGGTCACGGCGATCAACTCGCTGATCGCGGTCGCCACGGCGGTGCTGCACGGGCTGGGCCCGGTGGTGATGTCCAACGAGCGGTCGGCGTCGGACCCGAACCTGGTGTGGAACGGTCACGAGATCAACCACCAGTGGTCCAAGGGCGTGGCGGCGGAGGGGCTGCTGCGGGCGGCGCTGGCCGAGCACGCCGGCCTCACCGAGCCGTACTTCTCGCTGCTGCGCTCGCTGTCGGAGCTGCACATCGCCCGGCTGTTCGCCGAGATCGACCGCTACGACGACGTGGTCACGAGCTGCAACGCCGCGTTCAAGCTGCGCGACGCCAGCGAGCGCTGGTGCCGCGACTGCCCGAAGTGCCGGTTCGTCTTCCTGGCCATGGCGCCGTTCATGTCCCGCGAGCGGATCACCCACATCTTCGGCGGCGACCTGCTCGCCGACCCCGCGCAGGTCCCCGGCTACCGGGAGCTGCTCGGCGTGGACGGGCACAAGCCGTTCGAGTGCGTCGGCGAGGTGGAGGAGTCGGTGGTGGCGCTGAGCCTGCTCGCCGAGCAGGAGCAGTGGCGCGACGCCCCGGTCGTCCGCGCCCTCGTCGACGCGGTCCCGGCCACGGCCTGGTCCGCCGCGGCCAACTCCGACGTCTTCACCCCGGGCGGCCCGAACCACGTCCCCGCGACCTACGCGAAGGCCCTGACCACCCTCGTCTGAGGGCGCGGATGGCGCGCTCGGCGGCGCGGCGGTTCCCCCGACCAGCCTGACGGCCGGGGGCGAAGCCCGGCGGGGTGCTCCGGGGTCAGGGGGTGCGGATGGCGTCGAGGGCCAGCAGGGCGACGTGGAGAGAGAGGCAGGCTTCCACCGAGTCGAGGTCGACGTCGAGGACGCGGCCGATCCGGGCCAGCCGCTCGTAGAAGGCCGGCCGGGACAGGTGCGCCGCGGCGGCCGCCGCCGACTTGTTCCGCCCCTGCTCCAGGTACGCCCGCAGGGTGCCGAGCAGTTGCTCGCGGGGATGCTGCGCGTCGTACGTGAGCAGCGCGCCGAGTTCCCGCTCGACGAAGGTCTGCAACCGGGGCTCGTCGCGCAGCAGGTGCAGCAGCCCGGCCAGTCCAACGTGCGGCAGCCGGAAGATCGGCAGGTCCCGCCGGTCCCGCCGGGCCGCGTCGGCGATCTGCCGGGCCTCGATCAGCGACCGCCGCGCCTCCCGCAGGCTGCCCACCCCGGAGCCGGCCGCCACGAGCACGCCGCCGCCCGGCGGCCGGGCGGAGCCGTTACACCGGGCGTCCGGCCGGGACGGGGCGTCGGGGCGGCCCCGGCGCAGCGCGGTGGCGAACGCGGCCAGGGCCCGCTCCTCCGCCGCCGGGTCCGGCAGGGCGAGCAGCACGCCGACGGCGTGGTCGTCGACGGCGCTGGTGAGCCCGGTCAGCTTCGCCTCGTGCAGCGCCTGCCCGACGGCCTCGGCGAGGTCCCGCAGCCGCGCCGGGCCCGCCTCGGGGCCGCCCCCGCCCGGATCGCCCGGGTGTCCGGCCTCGGCGGCCGGGCCGCCCTCCCCCGCCGGGTCGTCGGCCCGGTGCCGGACCATCACCCCGACGAGGTGCCGCCGCTCCAGCACCACGCCCAGCGCCCGGGCGCGCAGGGCCACCTCGTCCACCGGCCGGGAGTGGTCGAGCAGGGCGGTGAGCAGCGTCCGGTGGATCTGCCGTTCCAGGCCCTCCGCGTCGCGCCGGATCAGCCGGCCCAGGGCCAGGGTGGAGGCGGCCCGCTCGACCAGGATGGTCAGCCGGGTGGGCGGGGTGCCCGCCACGGCCGCCCCGTCCCCGGCCGCCGCGTCGAGCACGCGCCGGCCGGCGGCCAGGTCGCCCCCGCCCGGCCACCGCAGCAGCAGCCGGCCCCAGTCGTGGCCCCGGGCGCCGACGGTGGTCACCAGCCATCCGCTGTCCGCGTCGTACGCGGTCCGCCCGGCCGGCCGGATCCGGCGGGAGTGCTGTTCCCAGCCGTCCAGCAGCAGCTCCGCGCTCTCCCCCGCCGGGTCGTACGCGAGCACCTGCCGGGAGAGGTTCTCCAGCACCACGGGGCAGCCGGACAGCTCGGCGGCCTGCCGGACCACCTCGCCGGGGCCGGCGCCCTCCACCGACAGCTCGGTGAAGCGCTGGTGGATCTCCTCCGTCGCCCGCAGCTCGGTGAGCTGGGCGTCGACGATCAGGGCGTGCACCGCCTCGGTGATCCGCACGAACGGGGTGGCCCGCCGCAGCTCGACCAGCGGCAGCCCACGACGCTCGGCGACGGCCGCCATCACCCGGGGGACCCCGCTGACGTACCGGCGGCCCAGCTCGACGACCAGGCCGGAGACCCCGACGTCGGCCAGGTCGCCGATGAAGGCGCGCAGCCCGTCGTCGTCGGCCGGCAGCCCGATGCCGGTGGTGAGCACCAGCTCGCCGCCGCCGAGCAGGGTGGCGATGTCGGGCACCTCCGCCACGTGCACCCACCGCACCGGACGGTCCAGCCCCACGTCCCCGGCGACCAGGCGCGGGGCGCCGTGGCGGACGGGATCCAGCGCGAGGACCTCACGGACGGTAGGGAACACGGGCGACACGCTACCGTCCGTGACCCCGATTCTCGACCGCTCGATCAGTCGGACGTTTCCGCGCGGAGCTGCCGGAAGAACGCCCGGATGTCACCGACCAGCAGCTCGGGGGCCTCCATCGCGGCGAAGTGCCCGCCCCGGTCGAACTCGGTCCACCGCACGATGTTGTTCGTCCGCTCGGCGATGTGCCGCAGCGGGATGAAGTTGTCCCGCGGGAAGACGGCCAGCGCGGTCGGCGCGGCCGACGGCTCCGGCGGCGAGCCGAAGTAGTCCGAGTGCGCCCGCTCGTAGTAGATGCGGGCGGACGAGCCGGCCGTTCCGGTGAGCCAGTAAAGCATGACGTTGGTGAGCAGGTGGTCGCGGTCGACGGCGTCCTCCGGGCGGGCCGACGAGTCCGTCCACTCCTTGAACTTCTCGGCGATCCAGGCCAGCTGGCCGACCGGCGAGTCGGTCAGGCCGTAGGCGAGCGTCTGCGGCCGCGTGGACTGGATGGCCGCGTAGCCGCCGCTGTCGCGGTCCCACTCCTGCGTGCGCCGCCACGAGGCCAGCGTCCGCTCCCGCTCCGCCGGGCTCAGGGAGGCGAGCAGCTCCGCGTCGGGCTCCTCCGTCGCGGCCGAGCGCGGCAGCAGGTTCAGGTGTACGCCGATGACCTGGTCGGTGCGGGTGCGGCCGAGTTCGCGGGAGATGAGCGAGCCCCAGTCACCGCCCTGCACTCCGTACCGCTGGTAGCCGAGGCGGCGCATCAGCTCGGCGAAGGCGGCCGCCACCCGCCGGAACTCCCAGCCGGTCTCCCGCGTCGGGCCGGAGAAGCCGAACCCCGGGATGCTCGGCATGACCAGGTGGAAAGCGTCGGACGGGTCACCGCCGTGCGCCCGCGGATCCGTCAGCGGCCCGGCGATCCGGGTGAACTCGACGATCGAGCCGGGCCAGCCGTGCGTGACGAGCAGCGGGGTCGCGTCGGGCTCCGGGGACCGCACGTGCGCGAAGTGGACGTCGGCGCCGTCGATCGTGGTGACGAACTGCGGCCACTCGTTGAGCTGCGTCTCGGCGGCCCGCCAGTCGTACTCGTGCCGCCAGTAGCGCGTCAGCTCCATGAGGTAGTCCCGGGGGACGCCGTACTCCCAGCCCACCCCGGGCAGCTCGTCGGGCCACCTGGTGCGGTCGAGCCGCTCGTGCAGGTCGTCGAGGTCGCGCTGCGGGACGTCGACCCGGAAGGGACGGAGGCTCGCGTCTGCGGGAGTCGTCACGATCACGAATCGTACGGCCGGCCGGTCACAGACGGCTCCCCCGCCCCCTTCCCGAGGCGTCGCTCAGTCGACACCGAGCTCCATCGCGGCGCGGTCGAGTGCCTCGTCGTCGGCGGACGGGATGCCCCGGGAGGCGATCGCCTCCGCGCCGCCCTGCGGCATCGCACCGATCAGCCCGGTCGAGGCCGCCTGCGCGGCGCCGACCATCCGCTGGGGGGCCGCGCCGCCGACCATGCCGAGGGTGGCGTACTGCTCCAGCTTCGCCCGCGAGTCGGCGATGTCCAGGTTGCGCATGGTGAGCTGGCCGATCCGGTCCGACGGGCCGAACGCCGAGTCCTCGGTGCGCTCCATCGACAGCTTGTCGGGGTGGTAGCTGAACGCCGGGCCGTTGGTGTCCAGGATCGAGTAGTCCTCGCCCCGGCGCAGCCGCAACGTCACCTCGCCGGTAACCGCCGTGCCGACCCAGCGCTGCAACGACTCGCGCAGCATCAGCGCCTGCGGGTCCAGCCAGCGCCCCTCGTACATCAGCCGGCCGAGGCGGCGGCCCTCGTTGTGGTAGTTCGCCAGGGTGTCCTCGTTGTGGATGGCGTTGACCAGCCGTTCGTACGCGGCGTGCAGCAGCGCCATGCCGGGCGCCTCGTAGATGCCCCGGCTCTTGGCCTCGATGATCCGGTTCTCGATCTGGTCCGACATGCCCAGGCCGTGCCGGCCGCCGATGGCGTTGGCCTCCAGCACCAGGTCGACCGCGCTGCCGAACTCCTTGCCGTTGATCGTCACCGGACGCCCCTGGTCGAAGCCGATCGTGACGTCCTCGGTCGGGATCTCCACCGACGGGTCCCAGAACTTGACGCCCATGATCGGCTCGACCGTCTCGATGCCGGTGTCCAGGTGTTCTAGCGTCTTTGCCTCGTGGGTGGCGCCCCAGATGTTGGCGTCGGTGGAGTACGCCTTCTCGGTGCTGTCCCGGTAGGGCAGGCCGCGTTCGAGCAGCCACTCCGACATCTCCCTACGCCCACCCAGTTCGGTGACGAAGTCGGTGTCGAGCCACGGCTTGTAGATGCGCAGCTGCGGGTTGGCCAGCAGGCCGTACCGGTAGAACCGCTCGATGTCGTTGCCCTTGAAGGTCGAGCCGTCGCCCCAGATCTGCACGTCGTCGGAGATCATCGCCCGCACCAGCAGGGTCCCGGTCACGGCCCGGCCCAGCGGGGTGGTGTTGAAGTACGCCCGCCCGCCGGAGCGGATGTGGAACGCCCCGCAGGTCAACGCCGCCAGGCCCTCCTCGACCAGGGCGGCGCGGCAGTCGACCAGTCGGGCGACCTCGGCGCCGTAGCTGAGCGCACGGCCGGGCACCGAGGCGATGTCGGGCTCGTCGTACTGGCCGATGTCGGCGGTGTAGGCGCAGGGCACGGCGCCCTTGTCGCGCATCCACGCGACCGCGACCGAGGTGTCGAGGCCGCCGGAGAAGGCGATGCCGACACGTTCACCGAGGGGCAGGGAGGTGAGAACCTTGGACACAGGTAAGATTATGCGCCAGGTCGCATGTCCATGCAAACGCCGCGCCGGCAGAGGCGGATGACCAGACGGCAGACGTGCGCCGAGCTGGCCGGGCCGCCCTGGCTCGCCGAACCCACCGGGCGCCCGAGCTAGGTGTTCCTACCAGAGAGGTTAGGGACACGGCTGGCTGGTGGGTGACCGCCGAGTGCGGTGTCAGCGCGGTGGTGATTGTAGGCGTGGACCCAGGCGGATATCGCCGCTCGGCGGGCTGATTCGGATGAGTACGGGCGGGCGTGGGCCCATTCCTCGGTGGCGGTGCGGTGGAAGCGGCGTGGGTTCCTACTGGTGGGTGGCTGGGCGTATCAGCACGCCTTGTGTACCGGCCGGGCACGCGTCCCTGGCCGCCGGACTGCGTCCGCCAGTGGTCACCTTCGAATCTCCTTGTCGGAGCCGGTGGCGACGGTCCGCAGGGCGCACAGTGTCAGGTAGTGCTTGTCGTGCGAGCCGAGGCCGAGGTAGGTCTCCAGCGGCGCCTGCTCAAGCAGATCGAGGACGGCTGAGATGTGGCGGGAATGGGCGGCCTGGCGGACCAGCTCGGCGTTCGCGTTCGAGCGTTGGCCGCGGGGCGTCCGCAGGAACCTCTCGTGAGCCTTGGCAAGAGCAGCGATCTCCTGCGGGGTCGGAGGCTCGGGCTCCGCAGGCACCTTGTCCCGCTGCTCGGCCTCCCTCAGAATGCGCTCGATTTGCGAAGCGACCTGTGTTCGCAGGTGGCCTGGGCTCAGCTCGACAAACCGCCGCGCCTGGTCCGCCTCGTTCCGCCGCGCGTGCAAGATCGCGATCTCGCGTGACAGTCCGGGCTCGTGCACGCCCTGCGGGTCCCTCGCTCTGACCCACTCGACTACTGCGCCGGCGAGCAAGAGCAGGTCAGCGAAGGTCGCGGTGTTCGGCGGCGGCCACGCGGGCGGCTCGGCCGGGCGAGGGCTGCTCCCTCGGAAGGATTCGACAAGCTCGTCAAGGGGAGGCGTGGCTCCGTCCGCGGCTGCGGAAGCGTTCGGAAAGATCTCCAGGGCGCCCCAGCGTACCGGCCAGGCGAACCGACGGCCCACCGACCAGGCGAGCAGCGCGTCCAGGTCACGTTCCCGGCCGGGAGGAGCGATTACGAGGCCGGGCTCGAACGCGACGCCCCAGGTGCGCGCGTCCAGCGCGAAGGCGGGATGGGGCTGCAAATCCAGGCCGAGGTCCTCCCCATCCTCCTCGTCCACCAGCGGGTTCGATCCGGGCGGCTCCTGCAGGAACTGGAATGCGCCGACCACTTCACCGGTGTCGGCCCAGACGAACCGCAGCCCCGGGAACGTGCCGCCGTCCTCGTTGAGCGAGGTGATGATGACGAGCACGTCGTCTGCACCCCACAGCACCCCGTCCGCGTCCTCCGGTACCTCAACCACCCGAAGTCGCTCGGGGCGTTCGCCCAGGTTCCACACCTCGATGCGGCCCTCGTCGGTCAGGCAGGCGGCCCGGCTGCCATCCGGTGCCCACGCCCACGCAGTGAGGTCAGGCGTGTCGTACCCGGTCGGACGGAGCGCCAGATCCAGATCGTAGTCGTGCTCCCCGGTCGCCTTGACGATACTCACGCCCGGGTGCGCGCCCTCGTCCTTGTGGGCAGGCACCACGACTGCCAGCCGTCCGCCCGGACCCCAGGACAGCAGCGCGGCACCCGGGCGGGCAGCATGCACCGCCACCGGCTTCCCGGTCACCGCATCGCTGAGCACCAGCTGACCACCCCGCTGGTGGGCCAGGTGCCGTTCGTCTGGGCTCCAGGCCGGCAACGGGCCGCGGAAGTCGTGGGTCTGCTTCAGCCAGACGACCCTGCGCGCGGCGACGTCAATCGAGCATGCCCACCCGGACGACGCGTATCCGTAGACACGCTCGCCGTCCTTCGACCACGTGGACCAATCGAGACAGAGCGGCCCTCCGTCGAGCACGGCGAGCATCTCATCGGACAGTGACTCGACCGGGATCAGAGACTCGATGTCCTCGAGGTCATCGACGTCATCCAGAGAAACGAGCCGGCCTCGTTTGTCTTTTAGGTACCAGCCGCCCCACATCACCACACGCTCGCCATCGGGCGCAAAGGCGAAGCACGGTCGCGAATCACTTACGGCCATCTCGGCGATCGGCTCGCCCCCCAAGTCCTCCTGGTCGCCGAAGGATTCCCAGACCCCCACCTTGAATTTGTGGTGCACCACCGCGACCCGGGAGGCATCGGCCGACCACTGGACCATGTGGCGGTCGCTCTCCCAACCGACACCGCCAGGAATACCGTCGATGACATTGACGCAGCGGCCGGTGGCGACCTCCCAGATCTGCAGTACACCACCGTCGTCGAACTCCTCCCCGACCCTGCTCCCGAGTGCCAGGTACCGGCCGCAGGGGCTGAGCACATACGTCAGCACCTTGGCCCGGTGCGTGTCGGCATGGCGGAGAAGGGCGCCGTACGCTTTGATCTTCGCGGTCGCGTAGCGATGCGCCTCGGTGACGCCGTGCACCCGTTCCAACGCGGTGAGCGCATCACGGAGCGGCGGCAGGTCGCGTGCAGGCGTGAACGCGGACCAGTCGGCAGCGTCAAGCGTCTCCAACACCGCGTCGGGATCCTTGTCCGTCTCGAGGTGGCGTCGGGCGGGGGAGAAGAAGCGACGCATCATGTGATCATCAGCCATACAGAGGACTCTAGGCGTCAGCACTGACAGTCCAGTTACCCCGTAGATTCGGATAAGTTTGGATTCGTTGCCCAGGCACCGCAGCAGCGCGGCCGAGGAGAGCCGGCCCTCGCGGATCGAGAGGACCACGCGCATGGAATCTGGCCAGTGGTTTTCGATCAGCCGCCAGTTGATGACATCCTTCTCCGAACACGTATCACCGTAGACGATGTCCACCGTGACCTCGGACTCGTTCTTCAGCAAGCCCTCGAACAGGTAGACGGCCTCTTACCCGCCACACGGGATGAAATGACTGAAGAGCGCAGCATGGATATCTGAAATGTGCCCCATCGCGATCCCGCCGAAGCCGCCATAGCGGATATGGGACTCCGCCAGCAGATTGTCCTCCCACGTGTCGTACTCGGAGCCGTCGATCCCGACCTTGGACACATCGCCCCACACATGCGCGAGGTCGAGCTGGTCGAACATGTCGGCCGCCGCCAGGAACTCCTCGGTGCCGGCCTCCCTGGTCCTCACGTAGTGCTCCAGCGACTGCTGCTCGACTTGGCCCATCGCCCGCCAAGCCCGGTCGATCAGGTCCGGCCGGGCCACCGACCGGCCGGTCAAGCCGGCGTACAGCCGGATCACCCCGGACTTCACGCTCGGCATCCCATCCGGCAGCACCATCGCCGCGCGGTTCGCGTCCGAGGCCGCGCCGCGTTCGTCGGCGCGGGCGCGTCGACGCACTGCGGCTCCCACTCCACCCGGCCTGGGACTCGCGCTGGTCGGTCGGGTTGACGACCGCCGCCGCGAACAGCCCGAAGCGGTACGGCGTCGTCGCCGGGGCGTCCACGTACATCAGGGGCTGCGCCGCCCGTCATCTCCTCACCGGCTGGGGTCGCGCCCGAGCTGGCGCGGCCCGTCAAACGGGTAGCTCAGACCGCCGACGCGGCGGGCGACCTGGTCGGACCGTTCGGGGATGACATGCCGGATCCCGCGAGAGCGCAAAGCTCGACGGGTCGAGGCGGGCGTATCCCTTGTCCGCGATCAGCACGTCGGGGCGTTTGGGGGCCGGCCGGGTCCGGGCTCGTTGACTCGGATCGCGTCGAGCAGGGCGAGGAGCTGAGGGTTGTCGCCGACCTGGCCTGGGGTGAGCAGGATCGACAAGCGCCGGCCGCTGTCCGTCGACGGCGAGATGGATCTTCGTGCTCAGCCCGCCGCGTGATCGGCCGATGGCCTCGCCATCTTGCGCACCAGGCGTCGCCGGACTTGTCGCAGAGCCCCTTTTTTTGCGGGCGCCTGACGGATCGCCCTCGGGAGGGTCCTCGGTCGGGCAGTGGTGATCCCGCCACCGCCCCCGCGAACCACCTGGCTCGGGAAGCAGCGGCGCGATCACCGCCCATGCCTCGTCGGTCAGTTCACCACGACGTACCACCGGCACATCGTCAACGATCAACCACTACAAGATCGACAGGAGACGCCCTAGACCGGATCGTCGCGGCCCAGCTCCCAGCAGGCCACGGCGGTGGCGGCGGCCACGTTCAGCGAGTCCACGCCCCGCCGCATCGGGATCACCACCCGCGCGTCGCTGGCGTGGATCGCCGCCCGGGTCAGGCCGGCGCCCTCGGCCCCCATGAGCAGCGCCGCCCGGGCCCGCTGCGCGGCGCCGAGCCGCTGGATCGGCATCGCGTCCGGCGCCGGGGTCATCGCCAGCACCGTGAAACCGGCCGCGCGGACGTCGCCGAGCGCGTCCGGCCAGGGCTCCAGCCTCGCGTACGGAATCGCGAAGACCTCGCCCATGCTGACCCGTACGCTGCGCCGGTAGAGCGGGTCGGCGCAGGTCGGCGAGAGCAGCACGGCGTCCACCCCGAGCGCGGCCACCGCCCGGAAGATGGCGCCCAGGTTGGTGTGGTTGTTGACGTCCTCGAGGATGACCACCCGCCGGGCTGCCGCCAGCACCTCGGCGGCGGCCGGCAGCGGCTTGCGCCGGAACGACGCCAGCACGCCCCGATGCACGTGGAAGCCGGTGGCCCGCTCCAGCACGTCCTGAGTGGCCGCGTAGACGGGGGCGTCGCCCGTGTCCAGGTCGGCGAGCTGGTCGACCCGCTTGGCGTCCACCAGGTACGACCGGGCCGGGTAGCCGGCTCGCAGGGCCCGCCGCAGCACCAGCTCACCCTCGGCGATGAACAGCCCGTGCGGCGGCTCCCAGCGGGTACGCAGCTCGACATCGGTCAGCGCGCGGTAGTCGGCGATCCGGTCGTCGTCCGGGTCGGTGATCTGGTGGACTGGCACCCGCACGATTCTGCCGGACGCGCCGCGACGCCCCCGGACCCGGCCGGCGTCAGCCGGCCCGGTGGTGTCGCAGCAGCACGGAGGTGCCGTCGAAGGTCCGCGACTCCACCAGGCGCAGCTTCAGCCGCTCCGTGGCCGAGAAGACCGGTTTGCCGCCGCCCAGCACCACCGGGTGCACGAAGATCTGGTACTCGTCGACCAGACCGAGCGCGGTCAGCGCGGCGGCGGCTTCGGCGCCACCGGTGAGCAGCAGGTCGCCGCCCGGCTGGGCCTTGAGCGCGTTGACCTCCCGGGCGAGGTCGCCGCCGCCGACCACCTGGGCGCCGTGGTCGGCCTCGGCGAGCGTGCGCGAGATCACCACCTTGGGCGTGCGCCGCCAGATCGGCACGAACGCGAGGTCGTGCGGGTGGTCGGAGATCGACTCCGCCTGCGGCCAGTAGGCGGCCATGAACTCCCAGACCCGGCGGCCGTAGACGAGCGCGCCGGCCCGGCCGCACTGCTCCAGCGAGAAGGCGGACAGCTCCGGGCCCATCTCCGGCCAGTCGAACTCGCCGTTCGGCCCCTCGATGAACCCGTCCAGCGACTGGTGCACCAGGTAGATCATCTTCCGCATGGCCCTGCTCCCCTCGGCGTCGGACGCCCCTCGTGGGCGTTCTCGCCAGGGGGTCGGAGCGGCGACACCGGATCCGACAGCCCTGGGGAAATTTTTTAGGGATTTTTTTTCCGCCGGACCGACCCGGGCGACGGCCCCGGCCGGCCCGGCGCCGTCGTCAGCCCCGGCGCTCGAGCCAGCGCCGCAGGTCGGCCAGGCGCTGCTCGTCCGAGGGCCGCCGCTCCTCGGCGGGACGCTCCTGCACCCGGGGGCGCTCCACCGGGCGGCGCGGGTCGCCGACCAGCTCGCGGCTGGGGGCCGCGAATGCCTGCTCCGGCTGCCCGTCGACGGCGGTGGCGATGACCCGGGCGACGGCGTCGATGACCTTCGCCTGCACGGCGGCGCCCACCGAGTCGGTCGGGTCGTCCGGGTTGGCGGCGATGCCGGCCACCGCCACCTGCGGGGTGAAGCCGACGAACGTCTCCGTCGCGTTCCGCTCCGAGCTACCGGTCTTGCCGGCGACCGGGCGGCCGTCGAGGATCCGGTTCACCGAGGTGGCCGTCCCCCCGTTGCACTGCCCGAACGCGGACTGCTGGCCCACCGGGCAGCGCGCCGCGTCGGTGGCGGCCCGCGCCACGTCGGCGTCGAGCACCCGGCGGCAGGACGGCTCCCCGACGGGCACCCGTTCGCCGTCGGGGGCGGTCACCGACACCACCGGCAGCGGCGTGCAGTAGTTCCCCTCGGCCGCCACCGTGGCGTAGGCGTTGGCCAGATCGAGCGGGGTGGTGGCGGCCACGCCCAGGGTGAACGAGCCCCAGTTGGCGGCGTCGTTCTCGGCGAAGGCGGCGTCGGCGTCGGCCCGGAAGGTGATGCCGAGGCGCTGCGCCATCTCCACCACCTTCTCCTGCCCGACCTGCTCGGCCAGCCAGACGAAGTAGGTGTTCACCGAGCGGCCGAAGCCGTCCCACATCATCCGGTAGCCGTCCATCCACTCCGGGTTGGCGTTGGCCGGGCACCACCGGCCCGCGCAGCTTCCCTCGCCCTCGGCGGCGTACCGGGTGGGCAGCCGGCTGGGCGCGTCGAAGCCGGTGGCCAGGGGCTTGCCGGCCTCCAGCGCGGCGAGCATGGTGAACAGCTTGAACGTCGAGCCGGCCTGGTAGCCGTCGACGCTGTCGCCGCCGGAGATCAGCGGGTTGACGGTGTTGGGGCGGTTGGCCTGCCCGTCCGGGTTCGCGTCGAGGCTGTAGTGCCGGTTGACCGCCATCGCCAGCACGCGTCCGGTGCCCGGCTCGACGGCGGCGATGGGCAGGGCGCGCTTGTCGTCGTAGGAGTAGACGCGGGTGGCCTGCTTCTGCGCGGTGGCCTGGACCTGCGGGTCCAGCGAGGTCACCACGGTGTAGCCGCCCCGGCGCAGCGCCTGCTCGCGCTCCTCGACGGTGGCGCCGAACGCGGGCTGCGCGAGCCACCACTGCCGCAGGTAGTCGCAGAAGAAGCCCCAGTCGTCGTGGGCCTCGGCGACGGCGGTGCAGCCGTTGGGCTGGGCGGTGGGGCGCAGCGTCAGCTTCTCGGCCCTGGCCCGCGCCGCCTGGTCGGCGGTGATCGCCCCGGTCTCGACCATCGCGTCCAGCACGTAGCCGCGGCGCTCCAGCGCGGCGTCCGCGTCACCGTCGATCGGGCTGTACGCCTCCGGCGACTGCACGAGGCCGGCGAGCAGGGCCGCCTCGCCGAGGGTCAGGTCGGCTGGCGCCTTGGCGAAGTAGCGCTGGCTGGCCGCCGCGATGCCGTACGCGCCGGAGCCGAAGTACGCGATGTTCAGGTAGCGGTTGAGGATCTCGTCCTTGCTCAGGCGCTGCTCCAGCGCCGTCGCGTACCGGATCTCCTGGATCTTGCGCCCGACGGTCTGCTCGGTGGCCGCGGCGCGCTCCTCGGCGGTGCGGCCCGGGTCGGTCTTCAGCACGTTGCGGACGTACTGCATGGTCAGCGTCGAGCCGCCCTGCTGGCCACCGCCGGAGACGTTCGACACCACGGCCCGCAGCAGTCCGCGCAGGTCGGCGCCGCCGTGGTCGTAGAACCGCCGGTCCTCGGCCGCCACGATCGCCTGCCGCATCACCGGGGCGATCTCGTCGAGCGGCACGTCGGCGCGGTTCACGTCGTAGAACGTGGTGATCAGCGTCTTGCCGTCGTTGGCGTAGAGGTAGGAGCGTTGCGGCGTGGCCGGGGTGCGCAGCGCCTCGGGCAGCGCGGCGTACGACCCGGCCGCCGCCTTGGCGGCGAACCCGAACAGCAGGTTGCCCGGCAGCGCGGCGACCGCCAGGACGAGGCCGGCGAGCACGCCGGCGAGCAGCACGGTGAACAGCCGCGACAGCGGCGGGCGGGGTGGGGCCATGGTCTTCAGGATTGCCACGAAAGCCGCTAAGCGGCCACTCGCGCGGCCCTCCTGTCAGCAAATTCACCGCCCTCTGCCAGCGACTTCCCATCCCGCCCGCCCCGGCGTCCCCCTGCGCCCCACCCGCCCCGGCGAGCAGGGCGGCGCGACCTCCGGGCGGCCGGCGCGGCGGGACGTGCTCAGCCGGTGGCCAGCGGGCCGTTCGGGCCCGGGCCGGTCGGGGCGGCGGCGGTGGCCAGGCTGGCGCTCGCGGCGTCGCGGGCGATGTCCCGGGGCACCAGGCGCCCTGAGCGGTAGCCGATGCCGATGCCGGCGATCAGCACGAAGATCGCCCCGAAGGTCTGCAGCGAGCCGATCAGCGCGCCGCCGAGACCCAACAGCGGGGCGGCGATCATCAGCATCGTGCCGTCGCCGATGCTGAACGTCCCGGACCGGGCCACCGACCAGCCGGTCAGCAGCCAGCCCAGGCTGTAGCAGGTCGCCCCGACGAGCACGAGCCCGCGGGCGGTGGTGCCGAAGACCGGGGTCTGCTCCGCCAGCCCCGCGAAGGGCAGCATGAGCACCGTGCCGGCGATGGAGACCAGCAGGCCGGACGCGGCGGCCCGGCGGCTGCGGGTCGCCGCCAGCAGCCCGGTCAGCGCCAGCAGGGCGAGCAGCCCGAGCCAGACCGACGCCACCCAGCCCACCAGGTACAGCGGCCGCCCGTCGGCCGGGTACGGGTCGTTGCCCACCCCGCCGTCGCTGGCCATCGCCACGACGCCGTAGAGCACGGCGTACGCGGGGAGCAGCCACACCGCGGCCCGGGCGAGCCGGCGCAGCGACCAGGCCCAGCTGGCGTTGGTGGCCGGCCCGGCCGGCGTCGGATCCCCGACGAACGGCAGCACCCCGAACCCTCCGCCGGTACGCCGGCTCCCGAGTGGTCCGGTGGGGTCGTGCGCGCCGGGGACCGGGGCCGAGGACCACACCCGCTTCGCCGGATCCTTCATGCGTCACCTCGCTCGTCCGCGAGCGGTGCGGGACGCGCCGGGGCGCCCCGATGCCTGGTCACCACCCGTCCTAGGACCGATGGTGGCAGGGACCGGAGCGCCCCATGAGTCTTTCTCGCATTTCCGGGCGATCGTCGCCCGGCCGCTCAGCCCCGCTCGCGCTGGTCGGCGGGGTCGTTGAGCAGGCTCGCCGGGGAGACCGGCTCGGGCGCCGGCAGCCCCTGCGGCTTGCCGCCGCTGGCCTGCGCCTCGGCGACGCGCACCTCGTCGTGGATCTGCTGGGCGGCGGCGGCCGCGGCCTGCGCGGCCTCGGCCGCCTCGCGCTGCACCTGGCTCGCGTGGTCGGCCGCCTCCGGCGCCGGGGCGTCGCCGACCATCTGGCTCAGCCCGCCGAGCGCGCCACCCATGCCCTCCAGCGCCTTGGTCAGCTCGGCCGGCACGATCCAGACCTTGTTCGCGGTGCCGTTGGCGATCTGCGGCAGTGCCTGGAGGTACTGGTAGGCGAGCACCTTCTGGCTCGGATTGGCCTGGTGGATCGCGTCGAACACCGTCCGGATCGCCTTGGCCTGGCCCTCGGCCTGGAGGATCCGCGCCTGCCGGTCACCGTCGGCGCGCAGCACCGCGGCCTGCTTCTCACCCTCGGCCGTGAGGATCTGCGACTGCTTGTGGCCCTCGGCGTTCAGGATCGCCGCCCGGCGGTCCCGTTCCGCGCGCATCTGCTTCTCCATCGAGTCCCGGATGCTCGGCGGCGGCTCGATCGCCTTGATCTCCACCCGGGTGACCTTGATGCCCCACCGGCCGGTGGTCTCGTCCAGCACGCCGGAGAGGTGCCGGTTGATCTCCTCGCGGCTGGTCAGCGCCCGCTCCAGGTCCAGGGAGCCGATGACGTTGCGCAGCGTGGTGACGGTGAGCTGCTCGATGGCCTGGAGGAAGTTCGAGATCTCGTAGGTGGCCCGGACCGAGTCGACCACCTTGAAGTAGAGGACCGTGTCGATCGAGACCACCAGGTTGTCGGAGGTGATCACCGGCTGCGGCGGGAAGCTGACCACCTGCTCACGCATGTCGACCTTGGTCCGGACGGCGTCGATGAACGGGACCAGGAGGTTGAGCCCCGGGTTGAGCGTGCGCTTGTACCTGCCCAGCCGCTCGACCACGTCCTGGCGCTGCTGCGGCACGATCCGCACCGCCTTGGCCAGGGTGACCACCCCGATCAGCGCCACGGCCATCAGCAGGACCGGGATCACGAATTCCATGTACTCACCTTTTCGCTTCGGGTAGCTCGCCGGAAGGAGAAACGTCGTCCCGCCACACCAGGGCGGTGGCGCCCCGGACCTGGATCACCTGCACCCGCTCACCGGCGGCGAAGACCTGGCCCGTGTCGTAGGAACGGGCCTGCCACAGCTCACCGTCGATCTTGACCATGCCCTGCCCGGCGTCGACCCGCTCCAGCACCAGCGCCGTGCTGCCCTCGATCGCCTCCACGCCGAATGCCTGCCCGCCGCTGTCGAGCGCGGAGCGCCGGTGCCGGCGCAGCGTCGGCCGCACGCCCAGCACCGTCAGCGCCGACACCGCCGCGAAGACGACCGCCTGCACGCCGACCGGCGCGCCGAGCGCCGCGGCGCCGGCGGCAGCGAAGGCCCCGGCCGCGAACATGATCAGAAACAGCGTCGTCGTGAAGATCTCGGCGACCGCCAGGACGACACCCAGCACGATCCAGAACACGGCGTCCACCCCACGATCGTGACACGCCGATGCACGCGCGACCGAACCTCGAAGATCAGTAAGCTCGGCGGCACGCCAGCGGCCCACCCCACCGGGCCCCGAGGGAGGAGCGCCCGTGTCCCTGCTGCCCGCCACCGCCCGCCAGGTCGACACCCTCGTGGCCGAGGCGCAGTCCGCCGGCCGCACGCCGTCGCTGGTGATCGGCGTGGTACGCGACGGCGCGCTGACGCACCTCGCCACCGCCGGCGCGCACCCGCGCCCCGACGCCGACCTTCAGTACCGGATCGGCTCGATCAGCAAGACCATGACCGCCGCCCTGGTCATGCAGGAGCGCGACGCCGGCCGGCTGGCCCTGGACGACCCGCTGGAGAAGCACCTGCCCGGCACCCCCGTCGGCGCGCTCACGCTCCGGCAGCTGCTCGGCCACGCCAGCGGCCTGCAGCGCGAGCCGGAGGGAGCCTGGTGGGAGCGCGCCGAGGGCGCCGACCTGGCCACCCTGCTGGCCGGGGTGACCGCCGAGAAGATCGCCTACCCCGCACACCGGTCCTACCACTACTCCAACCTGGCGTACGGGCTGCTCGGCGGGGTGCTGGAGCGGACCACCGGCACGCCCTGGGCCGACCTGCTGCGCGAGCGCCTCCTGGAGCCGCTCGGCATGCGCCGCACGACGTACGCGGCGACCGAGCCGTTCGCCCGCGGCTACGTGGTGCACCCGTGGCACGACACGCTGCGGGAGGAGCCGCGTACCGACACCGGGGCGATGGCACCGGCCGGGCAGCTCTGGTCCACCGCCGAGGACCTGGCCCGGTGGGCGGCGTTCCTGGCGGAGCCGGCGCCGCGGGTGTTGGCGGCCGAGACGGTGACCGAGATGTGCGCCCCGGTGGTGATCAGCGACCTCGACTCGTGGACCGGCGGGCACGGCCTGGGGCTGGAGCTCTACCGGCAGGGCGAGCGGGTGTACGTCGGGCACGGCGGCTCGATGCCCGGCTACGTGTCCGCCCTGACCGTGCACCGCCCGTCCCGCACGGCCGTGATCGGCTTCGCCAACTCGTACGGCTTCCGCACCGGCGGGATCGGCGGGCTCGCGCAGCGGATCCTCACCACCGTGCTCGACGCCGAGCCGGCGCTCCCGCGGCCGTGGCTGCCGGCCGCCGCCGCCCCGCCCGCCGAGGTCGACGAGGTCTCCGGCCGCTGGTGGTGGATGGGGGCGTCGCTCGACGTCACCTGCCACGCGGCCGAGGGCGAGCTGGTCGTGTACGTGCGCGGCGAGCGGGTGAGCACGTTCGCCCCGGAGGGGCCGGACCGCTGGCGGGGCCGCTCCGGCCCGGAGAACGGGGAGGTCCTGTCGGTGCTGCGCGACGAGGCGGGCCGGGTGGTGGCCCTGGACATCGCCACCTTCGTCTTCACCCGCACCCCCGACCAGGAGCCCTGAGCGCCCGTGCCTGGAGCCGCCGGCGGGCCCGGCGGCCCGGCGGCGCTCAGGCCGGTTCGGTGACGAAGTCGATCAGGCGTTCCATCGCGTTGATCAGCGGGGTCTCCACGTCGGCGAAGCTGTCGACCCGGGACAGGATGTGCCGCCACATGTCGGCCGGCTCGGCCACCCCGAGCGCGGCGCAGACCCCCTCCTTCCACGGCTGTCCCGGGGGCACCACCGGCCAGGCCCGGATGCCCAGCGCCGCCGGCTTGACCGCCTGCCACACGTCGACGTACGGATGGCCGGTGACCAGAACGTGCGGGGAGGTCACCTTCGCCACGATCCGGCTCTCCTTGGAGCCGGGGACCAGGTGGTCGACGAGCACGCCGAGGCGGCGGCCCGGACCGGGGGCGAAGGCGCGCACCTCGGCGTCGAGGGCGTCGATGCCGTCCAGCGGCTCCACCACCACGCCCTCGACGCGCAGGTCGTCGCCCCAGATCCGCTCCACCAGGGCGGCGTCGTGGATGCCCTCCACCCAGATCCGGCTGGCCTTGGCGACCTGGGCGCGGACCCCGTCCACGGCGATCGAGCCGGAGGCGGTGCGCCGGCGGGCCGCCGGTACGGGGGCGCGGGTCGGCCGGCGCAGCGTCACCGGCTGCCCGTCGAGCAGGAACGCGGCAGGCAACAGCGGGAAGTTGCGCCGCCGGCCGTGCCGGTCCTCCAGCACCACCGCGCCGGACTCGAAGCCGACCACGGCCCCGCAGAAGCCGGAGTCGGCGTCCTCGACCACGAGGTCCGCTTCGGCGTCCACCTCGGGCGTGACCTTCCGCCGCCGCCAGTCCCCCGCCAACACGTCGTCCGCATAGCGCCGCCCCATGCCACAGAAGCTAACCCCCCGTTCGCACCCCCGCACCCGACACGCCGCGACGACGCCGGGGCGTCGATCATGCGGTCGAATCACCCGGGAACGGGGCACAGCTCCACGTTCCGCCCGCCACGGCCGCATGATCGACATGGCGGGGACCTCACGGAGCGGCAGTCGAGACAGGGGCGGCGGTGACCACGTACCCTTTCGGCATGTCCACCCCCGCAGCGGGCGCGGCCACTCCCGCGCCGCGCCGGTCCAGCCGGTTCGTTGCCTGGGTGCGCGCGTGGCGCGCCGGGCTGGTGCCCTTCGACGAGGTCGCCGACGCCATCGCCGGTGACGAGGAGCACCTGGTCGCCGACGCGCCCGGCACCTGGACCGACGTCCCGCTGCCGCAGGCGCTGCCCACCCTGGCGAAGCTCTCGCCGGACGAGATCCGGCTGGTGCTGCCCGCACCCGGCGACCCGCGCGGGCTGCCCGGCCCGGGCGACTTCGCCGGCGCGGCGCTGCTCGCCGGCGAGGCGGTCGTCGCCGGGAGCCTCGGCCTGATCCCGCACGTGCGCACGCACACCTCCGGCTCCGGCGACACCTTCGAGACGGTGCTCTGGCGGGTCTACCCCCTGCCGGCCGACGCCCCGGCCGCCTCGCTCACGCTGCCCGGCGCCGCCGAGGCCGAGGCGGAGCTGGCGGCGGCCCTGCACGACACCACCGCCGCGCTGACCCGGCTGGACGTCGCCCAGTGGCGGCCCGAGCTGGCCGGGGCGCTGGAGGCGCTGCGCCGGCCGGACGGCGCCACCGACCTGCCGCCCGGGTTCGACCCGCGGGCCCGCCGGCTGTTCGCCCGGGCCGCCGTGCTCGACCGGGTGCTCGCGCTGGCCGGGCACACCGCGCCGGGCGGCGCGGTCAACAACTACGAGGCCCAGCAGCGCGACGCCGCGCTGCGCCCGCTGACCACCGCCTGCCGGCAGGCCCTCGTGGCCGCCTGCAACGCCCCGCTGCGCCCCTGACCGCGCGGGGCCTACCGCCCGGCGGACGGGCAGCGTCCGCGCGTCAGACCTCGTCGATCAGGTCGGCCGCGCGGGGCCTACCGCCTGGCGGACGGGCGGCGTCCGCGCGTCAGACCTCGTCGATCAGGTCGGCGACGGAGTTGACGATGCGCGACGGGCGGTACGGGTAGCGCTCCGCCTCGGCGCGGCTGCTGATCCCGGTCAGCACCAGGATCGTCTCCAGACCGGCCTCCAGCCCGCAGAGGATGTCGGTGTCCATCCGGTCGCCGATCATCGCGGTCGTCTCGGAGTGCGCGTTGATCGTGTTCAGCGCCGAGCGCATCATCATCGGGTTGGGCTTGCCGACGAAGTACGGCTCGACCCCCGTCGCCTTGGAGATCATCGCGGCGACCGAACCGGCGGCGGGCAGCGCGCCCTCCACCGACGGCCCGGTCACGTCCGGATTCGTGCAGATGAACCGGGCGCCGTCGTTGATCAGCCGGACGGCCTTGGTGATCGCCTCGAAGCTGTAGGTGCGGGTCTCCCCCAGCACCACGTAGTCCGGCGCGAAGTCGGTCAGCACGTAGCCGACCGCGTGCAGCGCCGTGGTCAGCCCGGCCTCCCCGATCACGTACGCGGTGCCGCCCGGGCGCTGGTCGGCCAGGAACTGGGCGGTGGCCAGCGCGGACGACCAGATCGCGTGCTCGGGCACGTCGAGGCCCATCCGGCTCAGCCGGGCCTGCAAATCGCGGGGCGTGTAGATCGAGTTGTTCGTGAGCACCAGGAACGGCTTGCCCGAGGCGCGCAGCCGGGAGACGAACTCCGGCGCGCCGGGCACGGGTTGGCCCTCGTGCACCAGCACGCCGTCCATGTCGGTCAGCCAGCTCTCCACCGGCTTGCGGTCCTGCATCGTCACTCGTTCCAGGGGTGTCGGGGGCGCCGGAGGGCCGGCGCGGCGGTCAGGGGACGGGCCGCCCGGGATCGGGCGGCGGCGGTCAGGGGACGGGCCGCCCGGGAGCCGGGGCGGCGGCGGGGCGGCGGGCGGGAACGCAGCACACCGTCGGGCAGGTGTCCCACATCGGCAGCTCGCCGAGGCGGCGGCGCAGGTTCACCCCGTCCGGCTCGGTCCGCTCCCGGACCAGCTCGCGGACCATCGCCACGAAGCGGGGGTCGGTGCCCGGGGTGTCGGCCCGGACGAAGTCCAGCCCGAGCTGCCGGGCCGTCTGGCGCGCCTCGGTGTCCAGGTCCCACACCACCTCCAGGTGGTCGGAGACGAACCCGATCGGGCTGACCACCACGCTGGTGGTGCCGGCCTCGGCCAGCGCGGCCAGGTGGTCGTTGACGTCCGGCTCCAGCCACGGCACCTGCGGCGGGCCGGAGCGGCTCTGCCAGACCAGGTCCCAGGGCAGGTCGGGGGCGGCCGCCGCGTGGACCAGCCGGGCGACCTCGCGCAGCTGCGCCTCGTACCGGCCGCCGTGCGGGCCGGCGGTCGCGGCCATCGAGTTCGGGATCGAGTGGGCGGTGAACACCAGGCGGGTGCTGTCCCGCTTCGCCGGGTCGAGCCGGGCCAGCGCCGCCCCTACCGCGTCGACGTGGGGCTCGAGGAAGCCGGGATGGTCCCAGAACTGGCGGATCTTGTCGATCAGCGGGGCGTCCGGGCCGACCGCCGCGCGCGCGGCCGCGATGTCCTCCTGGTACTGCCGGCAGGAGGAGTACCCGCCGAACGCGCTGGTCACGAACGCCAGCGCGTGCCGGACGCCGTCGTCGCGCATCTGTGCCACGGTGTCGGCGAGCATCGGGTCCCAGTTCCGGTTGCCCCAGTAGACGGGCAGGTCGACGCCGTTGGCGGCGAAGTCCTGCCGGATCGCCGCGAGCAGCTCCCGGCACTGCTGGTTGATCGGGGAGACGCCGCCGAAGTGCAGGTAGTGCTCGGCGACCTCCGCCAGCCGCTCGGGCGGCACGCCCCGTCCCCGGGTCACGTTCTGCAGGAACGGCATCACGTCCTCGGGCCGCTCCGGCCCGCCGAAGGACACCAGGACCACCGCGTCGTACGCCATGGGCCCATTCTTCCCGGTCGGCCGTCCCCGCCGGGCGAGGCCCCCTGGTCCGGATGTCGGGAAGGGCCCCCGCCACCCCGGCGGCGTCGGCAGGAACCCTTCCCCGCGCGTCAGGCGCCGATGGCGTGGTAGCCGCCGTCGACGTGGACGATCTCGCCGGTGGTGGCCGGGAACCAGTCGGACAGCAGCGCCAGGCAGGCCCGGGCGGCGGGCTCCTGGTCGGTGAGGCTCCAGCCCAGCGGCGCGCGCTCGGTCCAGGCGTCCTCGAACTGGTCGAAGCCGGGGATCGACTTGGCGGCGATGGTGCGCAGCGGCCCGGCGGCGACCAGGTTGCTGCGGATGCCCTGCTTGCCCAGGTGCAGCGCCAGGTAGCGCGAGGCCGACTCCAGCCCGGCCTTGGCCACGCCCATCCAGTCGTAGACGGGCCACGCCTTGGTGGCGTCGAAGGTCAGGCCGACCACCGCGCCGCCGGCGGACATCAGCGGCAGCGCCGCCATCGCCAGGGACTTGTAGGAGTACGTCGAAACCTGCAGCGCCGTCGCCACGTCCTCCCACGGCGCGTCGAGGAAGCCGCCGCCGAGGCAGCTCTGCGGGGCGAAGCCGATCGAGTGCACCACCCCGTCCAGGCCGTCGACGTGCTCGCGCACCCGGTCGGCGAGCCCGGCGAGGTGCTCGGCGTTGGCCACGTCCAGCTCGATCACCGGGGCCGGCTCGGGCAGCCGCTTGGCGATCCGCTCCACCAGGGACAGCCGGCCGTAGCCGGTGAGCACGACCTGCGCGCCGTTCTCCTGGGCGAGCTTCGCCACCGAGAAGGCGATCGAGGCGTCGGTGATGACGCCGGTGACCAGCAGCCGCTTACCGGCGAGCAGTCCGGACATACAGGAATTCCTCCGTAGTTTCTCAGTGACCGCTGTCAGTGACCCATGCCGAGGCCGCCGTCGACGGGGATGACGGCGCCGGAGATGTAGCCCGCGCCGTCGCCGGCCAGCCAGGTGACGGCGCCCGCGATCTCCTCCGGCTGCGCGAAGCGTCCGGCGGGGATGACCTTGCGGTACTCGGTCTTGCGGTCCTCGGGCAGCGCGGCGGTCATGTCGGTCTCGACGTAGCCGGGCGCGACGACGTTCGCGGTGATGTTGCGGCTGCCCAGCTCGCGGGTGATCGACCGGGCCACGCCCACCAGGCCGGCCTTGCTCGCCGCGTAGTTGACCTGGCCGGGGCCGCCGTAGAGGCCCACCACCGAGGAGATGAAGATCATCCGGCCCCACTTCGCGCGGAGCATCTTCGTCGAGGCGCGCTTGGCGCACCGGAACGCGCCGGTCAGGTTGGTGTCCAGCACGCGGGTGAACTGCTCCTCCGACATCCGCATCAGCAGCGTGTCGTCGGTGATGCCGGCGTTGGCGACCAGCACCTCGACCGGCCCCAGCTCCGCCTCGATGGTGGTGAAGGCCGCGTCGACCGAGTCGGAGTCGGTGACGTCGCAGCGGACCCCGAACAGCCCCTCGGGGGCCTCGCCGCTGCGGTGGGTCACCGCCACCCGGTCGCCCTGCTTGGCGAAGGCCTGCGCGATCGCCAGGCCGATCCCCCGGTTGCCGCCGGTCACCAGGACGGTACGGGCCACGGGTCCCCCTCTGCTCAGTGATCTCCCGGTCGGTCGGAGCCTAGGCGTTACCGGCAGGTAAGCGCTAACGCTGCGCACGTCGCGCCGGTTTCGCCCGCACCGTCGCGAGCGCGGTCCGCCGCCGCCCGGCCCGGCCGCGCCGCCCGCGTACGACGGACGACCGACGTCGTGCGGCGGCGGCCCGAGCCGGACCGGCCGGGGCCGATCGGCCGAGTGCGGGAGCGGGGATCGGCGGGTGTACGATGATCCCCGTTTGCGGGCCGGTCGCGGCCCGCGTTCCGGGCCCCGCCGACCGCAGGAGGTGATCGCTGTGCGAGATAGCGATCCTCCCAGTCGTGGCCGGGCCCTCCGTCAGCCCCGCTGAGCCACGACTCAGCAGGTGAGCTGACCCAGCTCCGCTCCCCGCACCCGCCCGGTCCCCGGCCCCTCGCCGGGTGACCGCGCCGCCGCCCGCCGACCGGGCCGCCCGCCGGGAGCCGCCCCCGGTCACGACTTCGTGTGCGCGTCCTGTTCCACCCCTGCGGTCCGCCCCCGCCCGCGGACCGTCCAGCCGCCACCCGGAGCCGTCCATGAGCCGCTACGTCGCCCCGCTGGGCTTCACCCTCGCCGCCGTCTGGGTGGCCGTCGTCTTCGTCCTCGCCGGCGGCGGTCACTGACCTCCCGCCGCCGGCCGGCCCCGCGTCAGAGCATGCGGGAGGACCACAGCAGGCTGAGCGCGCCGGCGCACAACGCGAGCAGCAGGGCCACGCCCGCGTACCACTGGGTTACCTCGCGGGGCTCCGTCCGGAACCCGATCGAGCTGCCCATGTCCTGGTAGACCTGCTTGAGCTCGGTCACCGAGGCCGCCTCGTAGAAGTAGCCCTCCGTGGCCTCGGCCAGGTCGGCCAGGGCCAGCCGGTCCACCGGCACCCGCTGCAACTGGCCGCCGATGTCCACCTGCCCCGAGTCGGTGCCGAAGGCGATGGTGGAGACCGGCACGTTGGCCGCCTGCGCGGCCGAGGCCGCCTCCTCCACCGACCGCCCCGAGGTGCGGTAGCCGTCGGAGAGCAGCACGATGCGGGCCGGCGGGACCCCCGCCGCGCCGTCGGCCGGCACCGAGCGGATCGCCTCCAGGCAGGTGAAGACCGCCTCCCCGGTCGCCGTCGCCTCGGCCAGCACCAGCCCGTCGATCGCGCTGGTCACGGCCTCCCGGTCCTTGGTCGGCGGCACCAGCACGTTCGCCGCCTTGGCGAACGAGACCAGCCCCAGGTTGTAGCTCTCCGGCAGCTCGCCGACGAACTGCTTCGCCGCCTCCTGGGCGGCCTCCAGCCGGTTCGGCGCCACGTCGTCGGCCTGCATGGAGAGCGACACGTCGATGGCGAGCATGACGGTGGCGCGCTCCAGCGGCTCCCGGGTGTCGACCGCCGGCCGGGCCAGCGCGGTGGCCAGCACCAGCTGGCAGAGCAGGAAGGCGGTCGCCGGCACGTGTCGGCGCCAGCCCAGCCCCTTCGGCGCCAGGGTGCGCAGCAGGTCCACGTTGGTGAAGCGCATCGCGTACGCCCGGCGGTTGCGCTGCCGCCAGACGTAGAGCGCGGCGAGGGCGAGCACCGGCAGCACGGCCAGCAGCCACCACGGTTGCAGAAAACGGATCATCGTGTCGTCCCCCTGGTGCGGGCGTGCCGCTGCGCGGCCACGAAGCGCACCATGTCCAGCAGCCAGTCTCGGTCCGTACGCAGCCGCAGGTGGGCCGCGCCCGCGCCGCGCAGCGCGGCGGAGATCTCCGCCCGCTGGGCGGCCGCCGCCTCGGCGTAGCGCTGCCGCAGCAGCGGGTCGGCGGTCTGCACCTCGTGCAGCCCGCCGGTCTCCGGGTCGACCACCGGCAGCACCCCGACGTCGGGCAGCTCCAGCTCCCGGGGGTCGACCACCTCGATCGCCAGCACGTCGTGCCGGACCCGCAGCTTGCGCAGCGGCCGGGCCCAACGGTCGGTCGGGGCGAGGAAGTCGGAGATGACCACCGCCACCCCGCGCCGCCGGGGCGGCCGGTTGAGCATGTCGACCAGGGTGCCCAGGTCGCTGCGCCCCGGGCGGATCTCGGTGCCGGCGATCGCCCGCAGCAGCCCCTGGGCCTCCTTGCGGCCGGCGCGGGCGGGCACCCGGGTGAACACGTCCGGGCCGGGGACCGGCGGCGCGCCGCGCCACCGGCGCGCCGGCGCGCCGGCACCGCCGCCGCTGCCGATCACCGCGCCGATCCGGTTGCCGCCGCGGACGGTCAGGTGGGTCAGCGCCGCCGCGGCCGCCACCACGACGTCCCGCTTGAGCCACCGGCCGGTGCCGAAGTCCAGGCTGGCCGAGAGGTCCACCGCCAGCCAGGTCTCCAGCTCACGGTCGGCCACCGTACGCCGGACGTGCGGCGTCGTGGTGCGGGCGGTGACCGGCCAGTCCATCCGGCGCACGTCGTCGCCGGGGCGGTACTCCCGGGACTCCCCCGCCTCGCTGCCCGGTCCGGGCAGCAGGCCGGCGTAGTCGCCCTGGAGCAGGCCGTCGAGTTTGCGGGTGACCAGCAGTTGCAGCCGGGACAGGACGGCTTCCGTGCGGTCCGAGGGGGCGGCGTCGGCGGGCCGACGGAGGGGTGAGGTCACGGCCGCTGCCCGGGCCAACCGGCGCCGGGCGGCGCGGCGGTCGGCGTCGGTGTGGCCTGCTGGCGGGGCGCGACCGACGGCAGCGGGATGGTGGACATCACCCGGTGCACGACGTGGTCGGCGGGCACGTCGTCGGCGAGTGCGTCGTAGCTGAGCACCAGCCGGTGGCGCAGGATGTCCGGCGCGATGTCCTGCACGTCCTGCGGCAGGGCGTAGTCCCGACCCCGCAGCAACGCCAGCGCGCGGGTGGCCCGAACCAGGCCGAGCGAGGCGCGCGGGCTGGCGCCGTACTGGATGAGCTGGGCGACGTCCGGCATGCCGTGCTCCGCCGGGGTGCGCGTGGCCAGCACCAGCCGGACCGCGTAGTCGACCAGGGCGTTGTGCACGAAGACCTGGTCCGCCTTCTGCTGGAGGGCGACCAGGTCGGCGGTGCTGAACACCGGCGCCGGCTCGGGTGGGGCGACCCCCATCCGATAGACGATCTCCCGCTCCTCGGCGTCGGTCGGGTAGCCGACGACGATCTTCATGAGGAAGCGGTCCCGCTGCGCCTCGGGCAGCGGATAGACCCCCTCCTGCTCGATCGGGTTCTGCGTGGCCATCACCAGGAACGGGTTGGGCACCCGGTGTGTCTCGCCGCCGATGGACACCTGCCGCTCGCTCATCACCTCGAGCAGCGCCGACTGCACCTTGGCCGGCGCCCGGTTGATCTCGTCGGCGAGCAGGAAGTTGACGAAGACGGGGCCCAGCTCGACGTCGAACTTCTCGCTCGACTGCCGGTAGATGCGGGTGCCCATGATGTCGGCCGGCACCAGGTCGGGGGTGAACTGCACCCGGGCGAAGGAGCCGCCGACGACCTTGGCGAGGGTCTCGACCGCGAGCGTCTTGGCCACCCCCGGCACGCCCTCCAGGAGGCAGTGGCCCCGGGCGAGCAGCGCGACGAACATCCGCTCCACCATCCGGTCCTGCCCGACGATCACCCGCTTGATCTCGAACAGCGCCCGCTCCAGCAGGGTCGCGTCCTCGGCCGGCGTGGTCACCGGCGCGGGTGTCTCCGGGCCCGTCCCGTTGGGCGTCTGGGCGTCGGGCGTGGTCGGCTGGGCCACCGGTCCTCCACAGCATGATCGGTTGTCGCGCGGCGTGGTGCGTATCAAGACTCGCATGCCCGGCTGAGTGCCGAGGTGGGGAGAACCCGATTTTGGCCGCGCCGTCCCGGCTCGCCCGATCGCCGGCCCGCCACGCCGTCGCGGGGCGGCGGAATCGCCGCTCACGGGTGGACACGGACGGGTCCGGCGCGTGTACGATTCACCCCGTCGCCGGGCGGCTCCCCCCGTGGCCGCCCGGCGCTCACTCTCCCGCCCCACCCCTAGACTGGGCCGGATGAGCGACCCCCTTCCCGCCGACGAGCCGCTGATCTGCTCGTCCCGCGGTTGCCGCGCCCCCGCCCGGTGGGCGCTGCGGTGGAACAATCCCCGGCTGCACGACGCCGACCGGCGCAAGACCTGGCTCGCCTGCGCCGACCACCGCTCCTCCCTCGGCGACTTTCTCGACGCCCGGGGCTTCCTTCGGGAGGTCGCACCGGTGGTCGGATCGCCTACGCTCGAAGGGTGAGCGCGCACAACGGATCTCCCCGGTGAGCGGTGACGGGTTCGCCGGCCCACCACCGGCACCGTCCCGCCCTCCGGCGGGCCCACTGGAGCCGTGGCCGGACACCGTCCGCTGGCAGTCGATCTCGTCCGACCTGATCTGGGTGGAGCTGCTCCGGCTGGCGATGCTGCTGGTCGTCGTCCTGGTCGGGCTGGGCGTCGGCTGGGCGCTCAGCGGGGCCTGGCCGGTCGGCGTGGCGGTCGGTGTGGTGCTGCTGCTGGGCGTCCTGCGGGTCGTGACGATCGTCCGGGCCGTGCGGGCCTGGGGGTACGCCGAGCGGGAGGACGACCTGCTGGTCCGGCACGGTCTGCTGGTCCGGCGGCTCTCCATCGTGCCGTACTCGCGGATGCAGTTCGTGGACGTCAGCGCCGGGCCGCTGGAGCGGGCGTTCAACCTGGCCACCGTCCAGTTGCACACGGCCGCGGCGGCGAGCGACGCCCGGGTGCCGGGACTGCGACCGGCGGAGGCGTCGCGGCTGCGCGACCGGCTCACCGCGCTCGGCGAGGACCGGGCGGAGGGCCTGTGAGCGACCCGGCCGGCCGGGCGGCGGACCGGGCCGAGCCGCCCCGGGCGGAGCCCGGACTCCGGCCGGCGACGGCGCCGCCCTTCGCGGCGGGCCGTCCCGCGACACCCGCCCCGGCACCGGACGGCGCGCAGCCGCCGGGCTTGGCACCGGACGGCCCGCGCGAACCCGGGGGCCCGCCCGACGGGCCGGGCCGACTCCCCGCCTCCGCGTCGCACGGGCCGCCGCCACCGGCCGGTCCGACGGGGCCTCCCGCGGTCGTCGGGCCGGCGGTCGAGGGCGCGGCGGCGGAGCACGACGAGCCCCGGCAGCGGCTGCACCCGCTCAGCCCCGCGCTGCACGGGGCCAAGTCGCTGGTCGTGGTGATCGCCGGCCTGTCCTGGTCGACCCTGTCCCGCGTCGGCTTCGGCTGGTTCGCCCTGATGGCGGTCGTGCTGGCCCTGGGCGCCACCGTGCTGGCGGTGGTGAGCTGGTACTACACCGGCTATCACGTGGTCGGCCGCGAGCTGCGGGTGCACGAGGGGCTCATCTGGCGGCGCACCCGGGCGATCCCGCTGGAGCGGCTCCAGGCCGTCGAGGTGGTCCGCCCGCTGCTCGCCCAGCTCACCGGCCTGGCCGAGCTGCGGCTGGAGGTGGTGGGCGGGGGCAAGACGGAGGCGCCGCTGGCGTACCTGAGCGTCGCCGACGCGACCGCGCTGCGCGGGCGCCTGCTCGCCCTCGCCGGACGGACGGCGACCAGCGGCACCGCGCCGTCCCCGGCCGGGGCGGCGCCGACCCCGGCGGACGCGTCCGCGCCGCCCGGCCGGCCGCTGCACACCGTCCGCAACAACGACCTGCTGGTCAGCCAACTGTTGACGCCGCAGGCGTTCATGATCCCGTTCGGCGTGGCGTTCGTGCTGGCGCAGTTCCTCTCCGAGGACTCGTGGTCGTTCATCGCGGTGGCGAGCACCCTCACCGCCATGGCGGGCGTGCTGCTGCAACCGGTGCGTCGGGTGCTCGACGACTGGAACTTCCGGCTCGCCCGGGACGAGGGCACGCTGCGGATCCGCAACGGGCTGCTGGAGACCCGCGCCCAGACCGTGCCGCTGGACCGGGTGCAGGCCGTCGGGGTGACCTGGCCGCTGCTGTGGCGGGTCAAGGGCTGGCTGCGGCTGCGCCTGGAGGTGGCCGGCTACTCGGCCGGCGAGGCCGACGAGCGCAACCGGCCGGACCGCCTGCTCCCCGTGGGGGACCTGCCGACCGGCGAGGCGATCGTGACCGAGGTGCTGCCGGGGGTGCGCCTGGCCACGCTGCCGTTGACCCCGCCGCCGGTGCGGGCCCGCTGGCTCAACCCGCTGAGCCGGGGCGTGCTCGGCGCGGGCCTCGACGCCCGGGTCTTCGCGGTCCGGTCCGGACTGCTCACCCGGCAGGTGGCGCTCGTACCGTACGCCCGGATCCAGAGCGTGCGGGTGGTGCAGGGGCCGGCGCAGCGGCGGCTGGGGCTGGCGACGGTGCACGCCGACACCGCCGGCGGGGCCGGCGCGGCGGCCCAGGACCGAGACCTGGCCGAGGCGTGGGCCCTGGCGGCGGAGCTGACGGACCGGGCGCGCGCCGCCCGGCAGGCGGACTGACGGCTTTCCCGGGCCGGCGAGGCGGTCAGCGCGCGGCCGGCACCGCCGGCGGCTCGGCGGAGGTCGGCGGGTCGGTCGGCTCGGGGCCGCGCTCCGCCGCGGCCCGGCGCGCCCGGCGGGCGGCCCACCAGCGCTCCGCCAGGCCGACCGCCAGGAAGGTCATCCCGACGTACGCCCAGCCGACCAGCACGTCGATGACGTAGTGCTCGCCGCTGTAGACCAGCGTGAACGTCATCGCCAGCGGGTACGCCAGCAGCAGCGGCCACCAGCGGCGGCGGGTCTGCCGGAGGAAGAACAGCACCACGAACAGGGCGAACGCGGTGTGCAGCGACGGCATGGCGGCCACCGGGTTGGAGGCGATCTGCCCGGCGTTGAGCAGGTTGCCGGCGCCGTGCATGCCGAACGCCTTCCAGCCCCGGGTGGAGATCCGGGCGACCTCCTCCAGCAGCCCGTTCTGCGCCGCCCACCAGGGCGGGGCGGCCGGGTAGAGGAAGTAGGTGACCAGGCCGGTGGCGCAGAGGAAACCCCAGCGGCGCATGAATGCCGCCCAGCGCCCCCGGTCGCGCAGCCAGAGCACCGCCGCGGCGGCCAGCGCCACCACGAAGTGGGAGAAGTAGACCCAGCTCACGAGGACGTCCCACCAGTGCACCTCGGGCCGGTAGAGGTGCTGCTGGAGCCAGACTGTCGGCACCTCACCGCCGGTCGCCCAGCCGAACATGACCCGGTCGGCGACGATCAGCTCGTACGCGTGCGGGGTCGCGCCGTTGTCGGCGAAGCCCCGGGAGAGGTTGTAGACCGCGAGCAGCAGCACCACGGGCACCCAGTCCCGGGCGAAGCGCAGGTGGCTGCGCCAGGGGCGGCTGCTGTTCCAGGCGATCGTCGCCGCCCAGATCCACAGGAACGCGTAGGCCGGGTCGGTCGGCAGGCCGATGCCGAGCCAGCCGGCGACGAAGGCGACCCCCCAGACCGTCATCGCGACCACGCGCCGACGCCCGCCGTCGGGCGAGGCGGGTGGGCCGGTCCGGGCGGGGGGCTGGGGGTCGGTCGCGACAGACATCGCGGTCAAGGTTAACGGCGCGGGCGGCATCCACCGACGCCGACCACCCGCCGCGTCGTCAGGGGCGCGGAGCCGTCCGGCGGTGGTGGGCGGCGCGGGCCTTCGCCCGGTTTCCGCACAGCTCCATGGAGCACCAGGTGCGGCGCCGGTTGCGCGAGTGGTCGTAGTACGCCCACCGGCAGCTCGGCTCCCGGCACGCCTTGAGCCTGGTCCAGGTGCCCGCGGCCACCGCCTCCGCGACCACGCCGAGCAGCGCGGCCAGGGCGGCGTCGAAGGGCGCCTCCGCGGCGGGCACGAGCCGCGGCGGCGTGTGGGTCACGTCCAGTTTCAGGGGCAGGTCGTGAGCCAGCCCGGCGAGGCCGGCGCGGGCGCCGGGGTCGAGGCCGTCCGGTCGCGGACTGGCGACGGGTTCGACGTTGTTCGCAGCGATCAGCGCCCGTAGGCCCTCGCGTACCGCCCGGGCCCGCTCCGCCTGCGCGTCGCTGACCGCCGTGCCGGGCGCCAACAGGGCACGCGCCCCGAACCATTCCGCCACCTGTCGCGGGGCGCCGAGGTCGTCGTGGTCGCTGTGGCGGGTGTTGACGAAGTCCTCGATCAGGTCGAGCGGCGGGGGCGCGGCGTCGGCCGCAGTGTCCCCCGGGCCGGTCTCGGCTGGCATGGCGCCCATCATAACCGGCTATTGACCTACGCCGGGCATCTAACTATCGTTCGGCCTACGCTAGTTAAACGAAGGGACTCGACCGTGGCCATCAGCATCGGCAACGTCTGCATCGACACGAACGACCTGGCGGGAGGCACCGCGTTCTGGCAGGCCGTGACCGGCTACCGGGTCGCCTCCAGCGACGACGGCGCCACCTACCTGGAGGACCCGGACAAGGCCGGGGTCGGCCTGTCGCTGCAGGCGGTACCCGAACCGCCGGCCGGCAAGAACCGCCTGCACCTGGACCTCGTCACCGACGACCTGGCCGGGGAGGTGGCCCGGATCCGCGCGCTCGGCGCCACCGAGGTCCAGCGGTTCGACGACGGCGGCTGGGTCGTGCTCGCCGACCGCGACGGCAACCAGTTCTGCGTCGTCGCGGCATAGGCGCGGGACGAGGGGGACGGCGATGGCGTCCGTGACGAGAGAGATCATCATCGAGGCCGCGCCCGCCGCCGTCTGGGCGGCGATCAGCGACTTCATCGAGGGCCCGGTCCGGATGGCGCCGGGCTTCGTGACCGACAGCCGACCGGACGGGCCCGACACCCGGGTGGTCACGTTCGCCGACGGCACCGTGCTGCGGGAGCGCCTGGTCGCCCTCGACCACGACGCGCTGCGGCTCGCGTACGCCGTCGTCGGCGGCTCCCTGCGGCCCACGCACGACAACGCGTCGATGCAGGTCGTGCCGCACGGCGACGGCAGGAGCCGGTTCGTCTGGATCCACGACGTGCTGCCGGACGCGCTCGCGCCGGGCATCGGCGCGGCCATGGACCACGGGCTGGCCGTCTTCGCCGGGACCTTCGGCGGACGCCCCACGCCCGGACGGTGAGCGGCGGGGCGGCACGGAGGCCCGCCGGCGCCGGCCCGCCTCGTCTAGGCTCTGACCATGCAGGAGCAGCCAGAGCCCGCCCTCACGCCGGGCCTGTCCGCCCGGGTGGAGCTGACCGTCACCGACACCGACACCGCCCAGGCGGTGGGCTCCGGGGACGTGCCGGTGCTGGGCACGCCCCGGGTGCTCGCCCTCGCCGAGGCGGCCACCGTGGCGGCCACCGCCGCCCGGATGCCCAGCGGGTCGACGACCGTCGGCACCCGCGTCGAGCTCGACCACCGCGCGGCCACCCCGGTGGGGCGGACGGTGGTGGCGCAGGCCCGGCTGGCCGCGGTCGAGGGGCGGCGGCTGTACTTCGAGGTGAGCGTCAGCGACGGCGACGAGACGGTCGCCGAGGGCCGGGTGGAGCGGGTGCTGGTCGACCGGCAGCGCTTCGTGGAGCGCGCCGCGCGGTCGTCATGACCGGCGGCTTCGTGCGGATCGCCGACGGGGTGCACGTGCTGCGCGAGCCGCTGCTGCACGTCAACGTCACGCTGGTCGTCGGCGACGGGGCGGCGCTGCTGGTCGACACGCTCTCCACCGCCGGGCAGGCCGCCGAGCTGGCCGCCGCCGCCCGCGCGGTCACGACCCACCCGTGGACGGTGGTGAACACCCACCACCACTTCGACCACTGCTTCGGCAACGCGGCCCTCGCCGCCGACCCGCCCCGCCCGGTCTACGCCCACGAGGTGGCCGCCGCGGCGATGCGCGAGGAGGCGGACCGGCTGCGCCGGGAGGCGTACGAGGAGATGCGCGGCGAGCACCCCGCGCTGGCCGACGAGCTGGCCGGCGCCACGCTGCTCGCGCCCACGCACACCGTGCACGGCGAGACCGTGCTCGACGTGGGCGGCCGGCGGGTGGTGCTGCGTCACCCCGGTCGCGGGCACACCGCGGGTGACCTCGTGGTGCACGTGCCGGACGCCGACGTGCTGGTCGCCGGCGACCTGGTCGAGCAGAGCGGCCCGCCCGCCTTCGATGAGTCCTACCCCTTGCAGTGGCCCGACGCCGTGGCCGAGCTGCTCCGGATGACCACCCCGGCGACCGTCGTCGTGCCGGGGCACGGCGAGCCGGTGGACGCCGCGTTCGTCCGCGCGCAGCACGCCCAGCTCGTCGAGCTGGCCTGGCTCATCCGGGCCGGGCACACCGGCGGCGCCCCGCCCGAGCGCGTCGCCGCCGAGGCGCCCTTCGGCGCGCGCCCCGCCCTGCACGCCGCCCGCCGCGGCTACGCCGAGCTCGACGGCACCGCCTGACGGCGCCGGCGGCGCAGCCTCCCACCCGTCGGCGACCGGGCGGAACGGTCCCGGGTCAGCGGGCGAAGCGGGCGAGGACCTCGGCGCGGGTGGGCATGGCGGTCGCGCCGCCGGGCGACTCGCAGACCAGGGCGGCGACCCGCAGCGCGAAGGCCACCCGCTCGTGCCAGCCGGACGGAGCGGCAGGCTCGCCGTCGGTCAGCAGGTCGGCGACGAGCGCCCCCATCACCGAGTCGCCGGCGCCGGTCGCGTCCACCGCGTCCACCTTCGGGGCGGGCACGCGTACCGGATCGGCGCCGGTGGCGGCGACCACCGCGCCGGCGGCGCCGAGGGTGACCACGACGGTCCCCGCGCCGAGTTCCCGCAGGTACGCCGCCACCCCCTCCTCCGGCTCACCGGGGTAGAGCAGCCTGGCGTCGGCGGCGCTCAGCTTGACCAGGTGGGCGCCGGCGGCGAACTCGGCCACGACCTCGCGCAGCCCGGCCAGCGCGGCCGGCCCGTCCAGCAGCCGGGGCCGCACGTTGGGGTCGAAGACCCGCAGGCCGCCGGCCAGCGCCCAGGCCCGGCGGGCGGCGGCCAGCGCCGGCGGCTGGAGCAGCACGATCGACCCGCAGTACAGGACGTCGGCGCCCGCGACCAGGTCGACGTCTAGGTCGTCGGGGCCGAGCAGGCCGTAGGAGGGCGGCTCGCCGTAGAACCGGAAGTCGGGCTCGGGGCCGGCGAAGGTGGCCACCGCCAGCGCGGTCGGGGCGGCGACGGTGACCGCCCCGGCCAGGCCCACGCCGGCCCCGGCCAGGAAGTCGCGGATCCGCCCGGCCAGGGCGTCGTCGCCGAGCGACCCGACGAACTGCACCTCGCCGCCGAGCCGGGCGACGCAGACCGCCACGTTCAGCGGCCCGCCGCCGACGGCCTGCCGGTAGACCGGCTCCCCGTCGTGCTCGGTGTCGAGCAGGTCGACCAGCGCCTCGCCGAGCACCACCGCGTATCCCATCTGCGCCCCCTCGTCCCGCGCCGACCGAACGTGTCGCACCAGGCTGGCACAGTACGCGCCGTGATGAGCACCGAAGCCACCGTGTCGGCCTACTGGACGGCGTTGGAGGCGAGGGACTGGGACACCCTCGCCGGCCTGCTCGCCGACGACGTGGTCTACCACATGCCGCAGACCCGCGAGCGGATCGTCGGCCGGGAGTCGTTCCTGCGCTTCAACCAGGAATACCCCGGCGACTGGCATCTCGCGGTGACCCGCGCGGTCGCCTCGGGCCGGCACGCCGCCACCTGGACCACCTCCGCCTACCAGGGGGAGCAGCTTCCCGCCACGAGCTTCTTCGACCTCGACGACGCCGGTCTGGTCCGCGAGGTCACCGAGTTCTGGCCGGCGGCCTACGAGCCGCCGCCCGGCCGCGAGCACCTCGCCGAGCGCTACTGACACATCGAGAAAGGGCTATTGCGCGCCATCCCACCCGCGTGGTGGGATGGCGCATGCCGGGCGGTGCGGGGGCTGCCGTGCCACCGGCGCCGGGTTCACATCCACGCGAGGGCACCGGTCCGCGAGGCGGACCACCGACGGCGCACGTCCGCCGGCCATCCGCGCCGGGGCACGTCCGCCGCGACCGTCGTATCCGCTCGTGCAGCGGGGCGGCCGGCGCTGCCACCCCGCGTCACCCGCGGGACGCCCGCGTCCTGCGAGTCAGGAGAACCCGTGTCCCACCGATCGCGTACGGCCGCGTTGCTCACCGCGGCCGCCACCCTCCTCGCGGGCGCCGTCGCCCTGACGGCGGGGCCCGAACCCGCCGCCGCGCACGGTGCCGCGATGACCCCCGGCAGCCGGACGTTCCTGTGCTGGAAGGACGGCCTCACCGCAACCGGCGAGATCAGGCCGAACAACCCCGCCTGCTCGGCCGCCGTGGCACAGAGCGGCGCCAACTCGCTCTACAACTGGTTCAGCGTGCTGCGTTCCGACGCCGGCGGCCGGACCGTCGGCTTCATCCCGGACGGCAAGCTGTGCAGCGGCGGCAACACCGGCTTCGCCGGCTACGACCTGGCCCGCACCGACTGGCCACTGACCCACCTGACGGCCGGCGCGCGGATGGAGTTCCGCTACAGCAACTGGGCCCACCACCCCGGCACCTTCTACTTCTACGTGACGAAGGACAGCTGGAGCCCCACCCGCCCGCTGGCCTGGAGCGACCTGGAGGAACAGCCGTTCCTGACGGTGACCAACCCGCCCCAGCGGGGCGCGGTCGGCACCAACGACGGGCACTACTACTTCAGCGGCAACCTGCCGACCAACAAGAGCGGCCGGCACATCATCTACTCCCGGTGGGTCCGCTCGGACAGCCAGGAGAACTTCTTCGGCTGCTCGGACGTCACCTTCGACGGCGGCAACGGCGAGGTGACGGGGGTCGGCCCGGGCGGCACGCCGCCGCCCAACCCGACGACCCCGCCGCCGAACCCGACCACCCCGCCGCCGAACCCGACCACGCCCCCGCCGCACGGCGGCGACTGCATGGCGGTCTACAAGGTGGTCGGCTCCTGGAACGGCGGCTTCCAGGGCGAGGTCACGATCATGAACCACACCGCCTCGACGTGGTCCGGATGGACGGCGAACTGGACGTGGCCCAGCGGGCAGACCATCAACAGCCTGTGGAGCGGCACGCTGGGCGGTTCCGGTTCCGCGGTCACCGTGACCAACGCGGCCTACAACGGCACGGTCGCCCCGGAGGGCACCGCGACCTTCGGCTTCGTCGCCACCACCAACGGCACCAACACCCTGCCCACGGTCACCTGCTCCGGCCGCTGACCCGCTCACCGGCCCGTTCACACCGATCAGGAGGTCTGCCGCCCCCGTTCCCGGGGACGCAGACCTCCTGATCGGCGCAGTGGGTGCCGGGGTGGCCCAGGGTGGGTCAGCGGACCATCGAGCCGACCACCGGCTTGGTGAGCAGGGCGGACTGGTTGCGCTGGATGCCCGGGTCGAGGGTCTTCGCCACGAAGATGGCGTGCCAGATGCAGAAGATCAGCACGGTCCACACCTTGCGGGAGTGGTCGGCCTCCTCCCGCCTGTGCTCCTCCAGCAGCCGCATCGCGTACGACAGGTCGAGCAGGTCGCCCGCGCCGGAGGTGGCCAGCACGTGCCGGGCCCACTCGTACATCTCGCCGCGCAGCCAGACGCGGGTGGGGGTCGGGAAGCCGAGCTTCTTGCGGTTGACGATGGCCGGCGGCACCACGCCCTGCAGCGCCTGGCGCATCGCGTACTTGGTGGCGTCGGAGCGCGGCGGGAGCTTGAGGTCCACCGGGATCCGCGACGCCACGTCGAAGACCTCCCGGTCCAGGAAGGGCACCCGCACCTCCAGCGAGTGGGCCATCGAGATCCGGTCCGCCTTGACCAGGATGTCGCCGCGCAGCCAGGTGTAGAGATCGACGTACTGCATCTTGGTCACGTCGTCGAGCTCGGTGCACTCCGCGTAGATCGGCGCGGTGACGTCGGTGTAGCGCACCGAGGGGTCGTAGCGGCGCAGCAGGTGCTGCTTCTCCTCCTCGGTGAACATCCGGGCGTTGCCGTAGTAGCGCTGCTCGATCGGGGTGGTGCCGCGCTCCAGGAAGCTCTTGCCCTTGACGCCCTGCGGGATCGCCTTGGAGACCGCCCGCAGCCCCTTCTGCACGCCGCCCGGCAGGCCGTTGACGCCGCTCAGCGACAGCGGCTCGCGGTAGATCGTGTAGCCGCCGAAGAACTCGTCGGCGCCCTCGCCGGAGAGGACCACCGTGACGTGCTCGGCGGCCTTCTTGGCCACGAAGTACAGCGGCACCAGCGCCGGGTCGGCCACCGGATCGTCCAGGTGCCAGACGATCTTCGGCAGCGCCTCGATCATGTCGTACGGCCCGATCTTCGTCGGGATGGTCGTCACGTCGAGGTGCCGGGCCGAGTCCTGCGCGACGTCGATCTCGGAGTAGCCCGGGACGTCGTAGCCGACGGTGAAGGTGAGGATGTTCGGGTTGAACTCGCGGGCCAGGGCGACCACGGCGGTCGAGTCGATGCCGCTGGAGAGGAACGAGCCGACCGGCACGTCGGAACGCATGTGCATCCGGACGCTCTCCCGCAGCGTCTCCCGGATCTCGTGGTAGAGCCGCTGCTCGTCGGAGACCGGGGTGGGCCGGAACACCGGCCGGTACCACCGCCGCACGTCGATCCGCCCGCCCGGCGTCCAGGTGAGGTACTCCCCCGAGCCGATCCGGTTGATCCCCTTGTGCAGGGTGCCGGGCTCCGGCACGTACTGCAGGGTCAGGTAGTGGCTGAGGTTGGCCGTGTCGATGCCGGCGTCGCCCTGGTAGTTGGAGTGCGCGAAGGGCAGCAGCGCCTTCTTCTCGGAGGCGAGGTAGAGGCCGTCGGCGGTCTCCAGGTAGTGCAGCGGCTTGATGCCGAAGTAGTCCCGGCCGCCGAAGGCGCGGCGCTCCTGCCGGTCCCAGATGACGAAGGCGAACATGCCGCGCAGCCGGGTGAGCACCTGCTCGCCCCAGTAGTGGTAGCCGGCGACGATCACCTCACCGTCACCGGCGGTGGCGAACTGCGCGCCGAAGTTCCGGATCAGCTCCTCGCGCAGCTCGATGTAGTTGTAGATCTCGCCGTTGAAGGTGAGCAGGTAGCGCCCGTTCGCGTAGGACAGGGGCTCTTGGCTGGAGGCCACGTCGATGATCGCCAGCCGCTTGTGCGCGAACACCCCGTCCGCGTACCGGCCGGAGGCGTCGCCGACCACCTCGACACCGGTCTCGTCCGGTCCGCGGTGGTGCAGGCATTCCAACGCCCCGGCGATGTTGTCGCGGTGGGCGGCGGCGTCGCCGCGCGCGCTGAAGAAGGCCAGGAGTCCGCACATGGTCGTCATCTTTCCACGCGGCCGGAGCGGGCGTCGCGGCACCGCAGGCTCTCCCGCGCGGCGGGAACGGGGGTACGCGAAAGCGCCGCCCCTCCGGGCGTCGCGCCCGCCGGTGGCCGCGGGCATCGTGGCGGCCGGCGGGCGGCGGGGCGGCCCGCGGCCCCGCCTGCGCGGGGGCCTACCGGGCCAGCCGACCCGACACGGCGCGGGGTACCGTCAGGACCAGCAACGACGCGGAGGGAGCGGAGCATGGCCGAGGGACGCACCGACAACAAGCCGGCGGACGGCGCCGAGTCGCACGACCCGGCATTCCCGGAGGCGTTCCTGACGTTCATGCGGCAGGGCTGGCGGGACACGGCGCTGCCGGTCGGCCCGCGACCGGAGGTGCCGAACTACGCCAAGCGCCGCGCCGCGCTCTCCGCGGCCTTCCCGGGTGAGACCCTGGTGATCCCGACCGGCGGCGAGAAGGTGCGCGCCAACGACACCGCGTACCCGTTCCGGCCGGGCAGCGACTTCGTCTACCTGACCGGCGACCACGAGCCGGACAGCGTCCTCGTGCTGCGGCCGAACGGGTCCGGCCACGACGCCACGCTGTACATGCGCCCCCGGTCGTCGCGGCAGAACGACGAGTTCTTCCGCAGCCGGCACGGCGAGCTGTGGCTCGGCCGTCGGCACACCCTGACGGAGAAGTCGACCGAGCTGGGCCTGCCGACCGCCGACCTGACCGAGCTGGAGGCGGCGCTGGCCGACCTGGCGCCGGGGCGCACCCGGGTGCTGCGGGGCTTCGACGCGCGGGTGGACGCGGCCGTGCGCCCGTACGACGGCCCCCGCGCCCAGGGCCAGCCGGCCCGCGACTGGGAGCTCGCGGTCACCATCGCGGAGCAGAAGCTGGTCAAGGACGAGTGGGAGATCTCGCAGCTCCAGGACGCGATCGACGCGACCGTGCGGGGCTTCGAGGACGTGGCCCGGGTGCTGCCGGCGGACCGGGGCGTCTCGGAGCGTCTGCTGGAGGGCGTCTTCGCGCTGCGCGCCCGGCACGACGGCAACGACGTCGGATACGGCTCGATCGTCGGCGCCGGCGAGCACGCGACGATCCTGCACTGGGTGCACAACAACGGGTCGACCCGCCCGGGCGAGCTGCTGCTGATGGACATGGGCGTGGAGAACCGCAACCTCTACACGGCCGACGTGACCCGGGTGCTACCGGTCAACGGCCGGTTCACCCCGCTCCAGCGCCAGGTCTACGACGTCGTGCACCGCGCGCAGCAGGCCGGCATCGACGTCATCCGGCCGGGGGTGAAGTTCCACGACGTCCACCTGACGTGCATGCGGGCGCTCACCGAGGGCCTGGCCGACCTGGGCCTGCTGCCGGTGAGCGTGGACGAGGCGATGGACGAGAAGTCGACGATCTACCGGCGCTGGACGCTGCATGGTTTCGGCCACATGCTCGGCATCGACGTGCATGACTGCTCCGACGCCCGCAAGGAGAAGTACCGGGACGGCGTCCTGGGCGAGGGCTACGTGCTCACCGTCGAGCCGGGGCTCTACTTCCAGCCGGAGGACGAGCTGGTTCCCGAGGAGCTGCGCGGCATCGGCGTCCGGATCGAGGACGACATCCTGGTCACCGCCACCGGCGCGGTGAACCTCTCCGCCGGGCTGCCGCGCGGGGCCGACGAGGTGGAGACCTGGCTGGCCGAGCAGCGTGAGGCCGGTCCGCGCCTGCCGGGCTGATTCCGCGGCACGACCACACGACGGGCCCCGCCGCCGGTCGCGACGTTTTCGACGTCGACGCACCGGCGGCGGGGCCCGTCGGCGTTCGCGCTGCTCACCCACTTCCTGCCCGGAGCCGCCGCGTCGGCACGTCGCGCCCGAAGTGAGGGGAATGCGGGGTTTTCTCGGATTCACGCCTCTCGCGAGGATCCTTCTCATACGGTGGCTATCAGAGGCTGCAAACCCATTTGTAGCTGGTCGCGCCGCTTCGAGTGGTGCGACCCCGTCTGGCAGCAGGAAAGGGCGGAAGGCTCTGATGTCCAATGACGTAACGACTCCCGACGGTGGCGCCCCCACGGGCGCACCGACCCGAGGGCGGCGCAAACTCTGGGTGGCTGCGGGCGTTGCCGGACTGACCGGCGTGGTCGGCCTGGCGGCACTGGGCGGCGTGGCCGCCCGCGACGACAAGGCCGGCGGCGTGGACCGGCTGTCGGACGCGCAGGCGTCGACCCCGAAGCAGAACGTCAGCGACGCCGGCACGGCCGACCCGGGCTCCGGCGAGAAAGACGACAAGAAGGACGGCCAGGATTCCCGCGGTGGCCAGGACGACTGGCAGGGCAAGGACTGGCAGGGCAAGGACGGCAAGGACTGGCAGGGCAAGGACGGCCGTGACGGCAAGGACAAGGACAAGGACAAGGACGGCAAGGACGCCAAGGAACTGCCGTGTGACACCGACGTCCTGGTCGAGGCGGTGAACAGGGCCAACGAGGACACCGGCGGGGTGTTCAAGCTGGCCCGCGACTGCACCTACAGGTTCACCGAACAGACCAACAACAACGCCTTCCCCGTCATCGACGAGCGGATCACGATCCTGGGCAACAACTCCACGTTCTTCCACGACGGCACCGAGTTGTTCCGGTTCTTCGAGGTCGCCTCCGGCGGCCAGCTGACCCTGAAGGACCTCACCCTCAAGGGCGGCCAGGTCACCGCGCCCCCGCAACTGCCCACCCGCGCCAACGGCGGCGCCCTGCTGGTGCAGGAGGGCGGCGAGGCCACCCTCAAGCACACCAAGCTGGTCGACAACCGGGCCACCGGCACCGGCAACGGCGGCAACGGCGGCGCCATCTACAACCTCGGCGAGGTCGAGATCCACGACAGCACCCTCGCCGACAACCACGCCCGCGGCAACGGCGAGAACGGCGGCAACGGCGGCGCCATCTACAACGAAGGCGAACTGACCGTCCACGACTCGCACATCGACAACAACACCGCCACCGGCACCGGCAACAGCGGCGGCGACGGCGGCGGCATCGCCAACCGCGACAACGGCACCGCCACCATCGCCTACAGCCAGATCACCAACAACAAGGCCAGCAACGACGGCGGCGGCATCCACAGCGACGACGACGCCCGCCTCACCGTCACCCGCACCAAGATCGCCCACAACACCGCCTGCGACAGCGGCGGCGGCATCCACAACGTCGGCGACTCCACCATGCTGCTGGAGTACGTCATCATCGCCGGGAACAAGGCCACCGACGACGGCGGCGGCGTCTTCCACGACAGCGACAGCATCGCCACCATCAAGCACACCGTCTTCGCCGACAACACCGCCGGCGACAACGGCGGCGGCCTGTTCAACGGCGAAACCCTGAACCTCTACGACAGCGAGTTCAAGGGCAACCACGCCGAACAGGGCGGCGCCATCTACAACGACACCACCGCCGTCCTCACCATCCGCAACAGCAAGATCGTCGGCAACTTCGCCGCCGAAACCGCCGGCGCGGGCGGCATCTTCAACGCCAACAACGCCACCGTCAACCTCGACAACAAGACCATCATCAAGAAGAACGAACCCCGCAACTGCACCAACGTCCCCGGCTGCGCCAACTGAACCACCACATAACGAAGGGATCCCTTCCCCCGCCCGGGGGAAGGGATCCCTTCCGCGCGGCGCCCCCGGGACGGTCCCGTCCCGGACCGGCAGTGCGCCGACCCGGGACGACGTCGCGGGCCCGGAAGACGACGAGGTCACCGGGAGCCGTGGTGGGGGTTCGGCGCCGGTTGAGGCGAGACGTGGCGCAACCCGCCGGTTCGGCACGACTACGCGGCCTCGCTCCTCGCCGTCCGGACCGTCCCGCCCTGACCCGTGTTACCCCTAACGTGGGTTCCTTTCGGATATGGCCGTGAAGAGAAAAAGATTCTCATACGGTGGGCCTCAGTAGCTACAACCGATTTGTAGCCAGGGCAGCCCGCGGTGGCGGAGCGGCCCTGTCTGGTACGAGGAGAGAGCAGAGAGCTCCGATGTCCAACTACCTTCGCAAGAACGCCGAGAACACCGCGCCGAAGAGCCGGCGCAAGCTGTGGCTCGCCACCGGCGTCGCCGGACTGACCGGCGTGGTCAGCCTCGCCGGCGTCGCCGCCGCGAGCAGCGCGGGCGCCGTCGGGGTCGACCGTCTCGCCGACCTGAAGTGGTCCACGGCCGAGCAGGTCGCAAAGGACGACGCCGGTCGCGGCGACCGCGCGGGCGAGACCGGCAAGGGCCGGGAGGGGCAGGATTCCCGCGGTGGCCAGGACGACTGGCAGGGCAAGGACTGGCAGGGCAAGGACGGCAAGGACTGGCAGGGCAAGGACGGCCGTGACGGCAAGGACAAGGACAAGGACAAGGACGGCAAGGACGCCAAGGAACTGCCGTGTGACACCGACGTCCTGGTCGAGGCGGTGAACAGGGCCAACGAGGACACCGGCGGGGTGTTCAAGCTGGCCCGCGACTGCACCTACAGGTTCACCGAACAGACCAACAACAACGCCTTCCCCGTCATCGACGAGCGGATCACGATCCTGGGCAACAACTCCACGTTCTTCCACGACGGCACCGAGTTGTTCCGGTTCTTCGAGGTCGCCTCCGGCGGCCAGCTGACCCTGAAGGACCTCACCCTCAAGGGCGGCCAGGTCACCGCGCCCCCGCAACTGCCCACCCGCGCCAACGGCGGCGCCCTGCTGGTGCAGGAGGGCGGCGAGGCCACCCTCAAGCACACCAAGCTGGTCGACAACCGGGCCACCGGCACCGGCAACGGCGGCAACGGCGGCGCCATCTACAACCTCGGCGAGGTCGAGATCCACGACAGCACCCTCGCCGACCACCCCGCCCGCGGCAACGGCGAGAACGGCGGCAACGGCGGCGCCATCTACAACGAAGGCGAACTGACCGTCCACGACTCGCACATCGACAACAACACCGCCACCGGCACCGGCAACAGCGGCGGCGACGGCGGCGGCATCGCCAACAGCGACAACGGCACCGCCACCATCGCCTACAGCCAGATCACCAACAACAAGGCCAGCAACGACGGCGGCGGCATCCACAGCGACGACGACGCCCGCCTCACCGTCACCCGCACCAAGATCGCCCACAACACCGCCTGCGACAGCGGCGGCGGCATCCACAACGTCGGCGACTCCACCATGCTGCTGGAGTACGTCATCATCGCCGGGAACAAGGCCACCGACGACGGCGGCGGCGTCTTCCACGACAGCGACAGCATCGCCACCATCAAGCACACCGTCTTCGCCGACAACACCGCCGGCGACAACGGCGGCGGCCTGTTCAACGGCGAAACCCTGAACCTCTACGACAGCGAGTTCAAGGGCAACCACGCCGAACAGGGCGGCGCCATCTACAACGACACCACCGCCGTCCTCACCATCCGCAACAGCAAGATCGTCGGCAACTTCGCCGCCGAAACCGCCGGCGCGGGCGGCATCTTCAACGCCAACAACGCCACCGTCAACCTCGACAACAAGACCATCATCAAGAAGAACGAACCCCGCAACTGCACCAACGTCCCCGGCTGCGCCAACTGAGCACAGCCACCGGTTCAGCCGGCATCGGCTGACGCAGAGGACGGTCCGGCCCCCTTCCGCCGAGCGGAAAGGGGGCCGGACACGTGTGTCACCTACTGCTGGACGAAGACCGCCACGCTGCGTGCCGGCACCGTGAACGTGCCGCTCGCCGGGTCGAAGGAGGCCGTCCGCAGCACCTCGTCCGCCGAGGTGCGCAGCACCGGGTGCAGCGCCACGTCCGCCCCGCGCAGCCCGGTCAGCTGCTGCGTCGCCGTCTCAGCGGTGGCGTTGAAGACCACCGTCACCGACTTCCAGCGCCCGTCGAGGCCGCGACCGTCCAGCGTCATGGTGAGCACGCCGGGCGTCTCGGCCGCGCCGGAGAGCGGGAAGGCGACCCGCTTCTGCACCTGCTCCGCCGTCATCAGCCCGAAGACCGGCGAGGAGGCCCGGATCTTCAGCAGCTCGGCGTACCGGGCGTCGGTCAGGGTGATCGCCGCGCAGTCCGGGACCAGCGCGGGATCCGCCAGCAGCGGCTTGGCGTACGGCCACTTGTCCCGGTTGTCCTGCGCGGGCGGCAGGCCGGCGCCGAACCCGTTGCCCCGCGCGCAGTCCCACCGGATCTGGTTGAACCAGTCACCGGAGTTGTACGAGTTGCGGTCCAGCGACTTCGAGCGCAGCCGCTCGGTGCCGGTGGTGACGAATCCGGTGCCCTGCCCCATCACCACCGTGCTCAACGCCAGCACCTGCATCCGGGCCCGGTCCGCCATCGGGGTGTCCTGCGGCAGCTTGTACGCCAGCGCGTCGTACAGGATCTCGTTGTCGTGCGCGTCGACGTAGGTGACCGCCTCCCCCGGCGCCGCGGTGTAGCCGGCGGGCGAGCCGTTGTAGTCGACCTGCGCGCCGGTGACCTGCCGGCCGGCGGAGTCGGTGAACCGGTAGCCGCGCAGGTTGCCGGTGAGCCCCACCTTGATCAGGTCGTGCTGGTGCAGCAGGCGGGCCTTCTGCTCGGCGGCGGACCCGTTCACCGGGTCGCCGTTGGGGTCGGTGAACAGCCCGGAGGCGAAGCCCTGCGCCCGCGGGTTGGCGTCGAACGGCCCGCCGCCGCGCACCGCGTCGCGGAGCCGGTCGTTGAAGGTGCCGATCCCGGTGCCGGCCATGTTGGCCTGGGTGGCCTGCACGAACCGGGCGTCGTCGGCGACCTCGCCGAAGTTCCAACCCTCGCCGTAGAGCAGGATCTTCTTCCCGTCCACGCCGTCGCGGGCCACGGTCAGCTCGTCGAGCGCCCTGCGTACGGCCAGGATGTTCGCCTTCGGGTGGTGGCCCATCAGGTCGAAGCGGAAGCCGTCCACCTTGTACGCCCGGGCCCAGGTGACCAGCGAGTCCACCACGAGCTTGCCCATCATGGCGTGCTCGGGGGCGGTGTTGGCGCAGCAGGTCGAGTTGGCGACGCTGCCGTCGTCGAGGAGCCGGTGGTAGTAGCCGGGCACGATCTGGTCGAGCACCGACTTCGGGTCGGCGCCCGCCGCCGAGGTGTGGTTGTAGACGACGTCCATCACCACGCGCAGCCCGGCGCCGTTGACCCCGGCGACCATCTGCCGGAACTCGGTGGTGCGCCGCGCCCCGGCCGGGTCGACGGCGTAGCCGCCCTCGGGAACCGTGTAGTGCAGCGGGTCGTACCCCCAGTTGTAGCCGTCGGTGTCCGCCACCGCCGCGACGCACTTCTGCTGCTCCTCGGAGTCCGGCGGCAGCGCGGGCAGGTCGCAGGCGGGCTGCCGCTGGTCGGCGCGGCGCTCGGGGATCGTGGCGAAGTCGAACGCGGGCAGCAGGTGCAGGTGGGTCACCCCGGCGTCACCGAGCGCCTTGAGGTGCCTCATGCCGGCGGTCCCCGGGTCGGTGAAGGCGAGGTAGGTGCCCCGCCGCTCAGCCGGCACCGTGCTGTCGGCGACGGAGAAGTCCCGCACCGACAGCTCGGAGATCTGCACCTTCGTCGACGGCACGGCCGCCGGCTTGCGCAGCCGCTCCCAGCCCGCCGGCGCGAGCGCCGGGTCGGCCAGGTCCACGATCTGGCTGTGCGTGGAGTCCGGCGCCAGCGCCAGCGAGTACGGGTCGGTCACCGCGGCGGTGACCATCTTCTGCGTCGCCGGTTGCCACGCCCGCACCTGGTAGCGGTAGTACTTGCCGTACCAGTCGCGGGCGCCGCGCACCGACCAGACGCCGGTGCGGTCGTCGCGGCGCATCGTCACCGTCCTCGGCTGCCCGGTCGGGGAGTCGAAGAGCTCCAGCGACACCTGCCGCGCCGTCGGCGCCCAGACCGCGAGCGTCGGCACCCGGCCGGCGAAGGTCGGCCCGAGCTTCGCGTCGGCGGCCCCGGCGTAGACGTCGTCGAGCACGCCGGGGATCTGCACGCCGGTCGCGGCGAGCAGGGTGCCCCCGGCGTCCCGCTCGGTCACCAGGAGCTGCCCGCGCAGGGCCGCGGGAACCTTGCCCAGGTCCCGCCGGTCCAGCGTGAAGCTCCGGTACGCCCACAGGTGCGGGAAGGACGCGCGCTGGGCCTCGGTGAGCCCGTTGCGCTGCGCGTCGAGCGGAAGCGTCGTGTACGTGCCGACCAGCTCGCCGTCGGCGACGGTGACCCCGCCGGCCGGGGCGGCGACCAGGGCGTACGTCCTGCCGTCGGTGGGCCCGGTCCGCCAGGCGACGGTCGAGCGGTCGATCCAGTGCGCCTTCTGCTTCGTGATGTCGACGTCCCGGGCGGCGCCGGACGCGGTGGACGGCAGGAGCCGCCCGGGCGTGCCGGCGAGCAGCCACACCTCGCGGCCGGCGGCGGTGAAGTCGAGCCGCTGGTCGTCGGGCAGGTCCTTCTCGTCGCCGCGGTGGATGATGTAGCTCAGCCCGGTCGCCCCGGCCGCCAGCGGCACCCGGAAGACGGCACCGAAGGAGTCGACGCTGGTCGGCGCCATCGGCGTGGCCCAGTCCGTCGGGGTGGCGGCGCCGTCCCACAGGTGCAGGCCCCAGCCGTCGTAGTTGCCGTCGGCCCGGCGGTAGTGGATGACCGCGGTGCCGTCGGCGACCGGCGGGTCGGGCTCGCCGGTGGCGGCCTGCCGGGTGGGGTAGACCGTCGGGTCGCCCTGCTTGAGCCAGACCTCGCCGGTCTGTGTCACGTCGATGGTGCGGTCCTGGCCGACGTCCTTGTTGCCGTCGGCGTCCACCACCAGGAAGCCGACGGACTTCGCGCCGGGCTTGAGCTTCACCCAGGCGAACCGGCCGTAGGAGTCCTCACCGGCGAACGGCTGTCCCTTGGGCCACTGGGTGGCGTACGCCGGGTCGATGTCGCCCCAGGCATAGAGCCCCCAGTCGGCGTAGCCGCTGGCCGGGCGCTGGTAGTGCACCACCGCCCAGTCGCGGGAGGCGGAGGCGGCCGGGGTGCCGACGGTGGCGGTGGACCGGGCGGTCGCGGTGCGGCCCTTACCGTCGCGGACGACGGCCTTGTACTCGATCTTCGTGCCGCCGGCCAGGCCGGTCAGGTCGTGGTGGACCGTGTACGGGGCCCGGTCGGCGCTGCCGAGCAGGGTCCACCTCCCGCCGGCGACCCGGGCGGCGACGCTCACGGTGGCCAGCGGGTCGCCGGTGACCCGGGCGGTGACGGCGGCCTTCGTGGCGACGGGCTCGCCGGGCGCCGGGGCGGTGATCGTGAGCTGCGGCGCGGCGTCGGGCAACGCGATCGGGGTGCCGGCGCGGTGCACGACGGCCGACAGCGGCGGCACGGTCAGGGTGAGCTTGCCGTCCGCGCCGGCGACCTGGGCGGCGCCGCCGCCGTACACGCCGGTGAAGGTGGCGCCGGCCGACCACGTGTCCACGGTGACAGTCTGCGCGGTCGCGGCGTTGTTCACCGCGACGACGTACTCGGTGCGCTGCTTCGGGTCGATCCGGGAGAAGGCGAAGACGCCGGGGCCGTCGGCGGCGTACCGGGTGACCTGGACGCCGTCGCGCAGGGCCGGATGCGCCTGGCGCAACGCGCCCAGCTCGGCGATGGCCCGGTAGAGCGGGTGCGTCGGGTCGAACTGGTCCGCCGCGTGGGTGCGGTCGGTGCCGAGCAGGTCGTCGTCGAGGTAGTCGGGGGTCTGCGAGGCGAACATGTCCTGCCGGGCGTCCTTGTCCCCGCCGGGGCCGGTGAAGCCCTGCTCGTCGCCGGAGTAGACCACCGGCTGGCCTCGGGTGAGGAACATCAGCTCGTGGGCGAGCCGGTCGCGGCGCAGGTGGCTGGCCGGGTCGGTGCCACCGCCCGCGATGAACGAGCCGATGCGGCCCATGTCGTGGTTGCCGAGGAAGGTGGTCAGCCGGCCCGCGTCGGTGTCGCGGGAGTTGTAGAGGTCGTCGCGGGCGTACACGTCGGCGAGTGCCTTGGCGGAGCCGTCACCGGCGGTGTAGCCGCGCGCGGCCTCCTGGAAGGCGAAGTCGAGGGTGGCCGGCAGTCCGCCGCGCCGCACGTACGTCGAGGTGATCTCCGGGTCGGCGCTGTAGACCTCGCCGAACATGAAGAAGTCCGACTTGCCCGCGCGGTCGGCGGCGCGCTCGATGCCCTGGCTGAACTGCGGCCAGAAGTCGAGGTTGGCGTGCTTGACCGTGTCCAGCCGGAAGCCGTCCACGCCGGTGGACTCCACCCACTCGGAGTAGATCTCCGTCAGCCCGCGCACCACCTCCGGGCGCTCGGTCCACAGGTCGTCGAGGCCGAAGAAGTCGCCGTACTCGCTGTTCTCCCCGGCGAAGGTGGAGTCGCCGCGGTTGTGGTACATGGTCGGGTCGTTGAGCCACGCCGGGACCTTGACCTTCGCGTCGGCGGGGGTGGCGAACGTCGGCGTGTACGGGAACGACGTGGTGTCGACCTTCGGGAAGTCCCGGCTGCCGTCGGCGTAGTTGCGGTCCTCGAAGGCGCGCCCCTGCGCGTCGGTGTAGGGGGAGGTCGCCTTGTCCACGTAGGTGTAGCTGTCCTCGGCGTACCTGATGACGTCGGCGGTGTGGTTGACGATGACGTCGAGGTAGACCTTGATCCCGCGCTGGTGGGCGAGCCGCACCAGCCGCTTCAGGTCGTCCTTCGTGCCGAAGTGCGGGTCGACCTGGGTGAAGTCGGTGATCCAGTAACCGTGGTATCCGGCGGAGACGTCGGACCCGGTGCCCTGCACGGGGCGGTTCTTGAAGATCGGGGCGAGCCAGATGGCCGTCGTGCCGAGCCCCTCGATGTAGTCGAGCCGGTCCATGACGCCCTTGAGGTCGCCACCGTGGTAGAAGCCCTTGTCCTTCGGGTCGAGGCCGGTGGCGAGCCGGTCCCCGGTCAGGCCGCCGGTGTCGTTGCGCCGGTCGCCGTTGGCGAACCGGTCCGGCAGGACGAAGTAGAACTGCTCGGCGCGGGCCTGGCTGCTCCCGGCCTTGAGCAGCGCCTCCGCCGAGGGCTCGGCACGCCACTGCGCGGCGCCGGCGGCGGCGAGCGGACCGGTGCCGTCCGGGCCGGCCGTGGCGGCGGCCCCGACCTGGTGTACGGCGACCGGGGCGCCCACGAGGGTGAGGGTGAGCATGCAGACGAGGGCGAGCAGGGCCTTGCGCGGTATCGGCGGGGGTTTCATCGACGGCCTTCCTCTGGTCGCTGATTGGCCCGCACGCTAGCCCTTGCCGAAACATTCTGCAATACCTTGCAAACAGCGTCGCAACAAAGCAGTCGGCTTGCAAAAGGCGCGGCCCGGCGCAACCCGCGCCGGGCCGAGGTGGGTCCTTCGGGTGACCTACAGCCCGCGGCAGGCGCCACCGTCGACGGTGCAGCTCGTCGGGCGCCCCTCCGCGTGCTCGACATAGAACCGCAGCGCGACCGACGCGCCCCCGGCCAGGTCCTCGCCGCTGTGGTAGGTGAAGCCGTCGTCGGTCCGCCTCGCCGTCCCCTGCGGCGCCCCCTCGATCCACGCGCTGCCCAGCCGCCCGCCCGGGAAGGCCAGGCGCGCCGTCCACTCCCGAGCGGTGGTCGACGCGTTGCTGACCAGCACCTCACCGACGAACCCGTCGTGGAACTGCTCCACCACCCGGTACCGCCCGCTCACCGGCGACGCGGGGGACGGCGGCACCACCAGCACCGCGTCGTCGGTCCGGCTGGCCGTCGGGGACGGCGTGCGACTTCCCGTGGAACGGTCCGGGGTGGGCCGGCCGGTGGCGCGGCCGGGCGGCGTGGGCGACGCCCGCCGCGACGGCGACGCAGTCGTCGCCGGAGTGCTCGGCGAGGCCCGCGGGTCGGGCAGGGCGAGGGTCGGCTCGGGCGGGCGGGGCTGCGCGTCGAACGCGGGGCTGCGCCCCCGGTAGGCGCCGAGCGCGATGACCAGCAGCACCACCATCACCGCGACGCCGACCGACACCACGATCCAGGGCGAGGACGCGATGGCGGCCGTGCCGTAGGACTTGCTCGGAGTTCGGTCCGTCCCGGACATGTCCCTCCTCCAGCGGTCGTCCCGGGCAGCGTAGCGGTCGGCGACGACGGGGTGGGACGCCGAGCGCTACCCGCGGGTCAGGCGGACCGCAGCACCGTGCAGATGACCGGGCCGTCGTCGGTGGCGCGCAGCAGGTAGCGGTAGCGCTCGCCGCGCACCGCCCGGCCCTGGCTGTCCAGGAACTCCCACTCGACGGCCACCATCGTCAGCAGCGCCGACATCGGCTGCACGTCCTCGATGGCCGCGTGCGCGGCCACCAGCTCGCGCTCCTGGTAGTCGGGGGCCGCGCCCACGAAGGACAGTGCCACCGCCGCCGGGGAGGTGAAGGAGAAGCTGTAGGTGTCGGCGACCACCAGCCCCGGCAGGGCGTAACAGCCGGCGATGGCGGGCAGGTCGCCGGTGGTCAGCGCCAGGCCGTACCGGTCGAAGAAGTCGGCCAGCGTGTCGAGATCGGTGGAAGCTCTCACGGGGACAGCATTTGCCGGCCGGCCGTCGCGCCAAACCTCACCGCGCCGGGACGCGTACCTCGATCTCGGCGCCCAGCCGGGCGTCGCCGGCCAGCCCGAGGTCGTCGCCGCTCCAGAACCGCCCGGGGTCGTACCAGTTGGGACGCCGTCCGGCGGGCAGCAGCCCCATCGCCTCGTAGGTCACCGCCACGACCTCCGCGCAGTACGCCGTCTCCAGGGCGCGGTCACGCCCCGACGCGCCGGAGCGGTCCCGGCCCGCCCGGGGCAGCGCCGGCACCCGCAGCGCCGGCACCCGGCCGCGCAGCCAGCGCCAGGCGAGCTGGGCGGTGGACGGGAACGGCGTGCCGTCGAGGCGGGCGACGGTGCGCAGCACCGCGTTCTCCACTTCCGCGTCGGCCGGCGGGTCGAGCTGGCGCAGCCACGCCCGCTGGCCGTACCGGTTGGCCCAGACGCAGACCGCGTCGCGCAGGTCGTGCAGCTGCACGCCGCGCTGGTGGGTGCCGGACCACATGTCGGGCAGCGACCTGCCCAACTCGGCGTGCCACATCAGGGGCGGCATGTCGTCCAGCACCACGGCCATGCCGACGTGGTTGACCGGGCTGTTGGTGGTCAACTGGATGGCCCGGTCCGGCACGCTGCGGCCCCGGAACACCCACACGTCGCCGGTGCGGGTCAGCTCCACTGCCTCGTCCAGACTGATGCTCATGGGGGTCTACCCTAGGCCGATGCGGCAACGGATGCGGTGGTGGAAGGTGCTCGGGCTCGCGGGTCTCGCCGGCGTCGCGGCGTCCGGGGTGGTGATCGCGCGGGCCGAACGGCGACGCCGGGCGTACACCCCGGAGGAGATCCGGGCCCGGCTGCGCGACCGGCACGCGGAGGCGGCGGCGCCCGCCGACGACGCGCGCTGACCGGCGTCAGTCCTCGTCGTGGTGATTGCCGTCCCAGCGTCCGCGGGGTGTCGAGCCGCACCGGCCCGTCCGCGTTGCCGGCGAAGTCGTTGTCCTCGATCCGGCAGGACACGCAACTGCCGGCCGGGGTGATCCAGAGCCCGTGGGTCTGGGTCCGCCCGTCGCGGTCCCAGACGCGGTTGCCCCGCACGGTGGCGGAGTCGACCGCCGCGTCGACGGTGATCCCGGCGCGGACCGGCGGGGCGGCCGGGAGTTCGCAGGACGCGCCGGCCGGCGGCGTGTCCTCGTTCCATCCGGTCGGGGAGTCCGCCCCCACCTCGGCGAGGGTGCGGTCCACGGGCGGAAACGCGCTACCGCGGCGAGGCGGGGCCCGGCTCCGCGTCGCCGCCGGGCGTCGCGCCGCTGCGGCGCACCGCCTCCGCCAACGCCTCGGGGGTACGGCCCACGAGCGCGCTGCCGTCGTCGAGCAGCAGCAGGGGCCGCTGGATCAGCTCCGGTGCGGCGACCATCGCCTCGATCCAGCGCGGCTCGGCCGCCTCGTCGCGCGGCCAGTCCGCCATGCCGAGGGCGACGGCGGCGGGCTCCTGGGTGCGGCAGACGTCCCAGGGGCGCGCGTCGAGCCGGCGCAGCACCTCGGCCAGTTCCGCCGCGCTCGGCGGCCGGGTGAGGTACGGGCGGACGCCGTAGCCCACCCCGGCCTCGTCCAGCGCGGACCGGGCGGCGGCGCACTTCGAGCAGGACGGGTTGTTCCAGATCTCCATGCCGTCATGGTCGCAGCCGTCCGGCCGCCGGGGGCCGGACGGCGGGTGCTCGCCCCGGCTGGTTCGCGGGCCGGTGCGGGTGGTCCCTTTCGACCCGTTTGCGAACCCCGCAGCCGCTGGCCCGGCGCACCCACCTGGGGTGTGTATCCGGTTCGGCGCGGGTGCGGTGGGGCGCCTGGCGTCGTGTGTCGGGTTTGTGGTGGGTTGTGGTGGCGGGCGCCACCGGCCGGGCGGGCATGCACCGGGGGCCCGGGTCGTTGTACCCATCGTGACCGCGTGACCCCCCGCGCCGTTCCGACGGGCCGGGCGACGGCCGGAATGCCGACCGGACCCGCGTCGTTACATCCCCCGGGACCCGCGCCCCACCCCCTCCGGGTCGAGGGCGCCTGATCCCCTCTGGTTCGACCTTTCCTTTCCCGTGACGCACCCACCCCCCTTGGTGTGTCGCGTACCCCCGATCGAAAGGTGCACCCCATCATGCGTACCGATCTCCTGCGTAAGACTGCCCTGACCGCTGCCGGCCTCGCCTTCACCGGCGGCGCCATCGCCGGCCCCGTCACCGCCGCCCACGCCGCCCCCACCGAGGGCAAGCCCACCACCGTCGGCCAGGACCGCAAGAGCGGCGAGCGGGAACTGGGCGTGCGCTACGAAGCCCAGCCCAACTTCTACTACTGCGGCCCCGCCGCCGCCCGCAACGCCCTGAGCGTGCAGGGCAAGAACATCGACGTCGACACCATGGCCAAGCAGATGGGCACCACCGAAGCCGGCACCAACTCCATCAACGACATCACCCCCGTACTGAACAAGCAGACCGGCAAGGACGCCTACCAGTCGGTGGAGATCCGCCAGGCCAAGGCCGACGACAAGCAGACCGACACCCTGCGCACCGACATCACCAAGGCCATCGACGAAGGCCACGCCGTCGTGGCGAACATCGCCGGCACCGCCACCGACACCGACGGCGGCACACACTCCTTCGAAGGCGGGCACTACATCAGCGTCGTCGGCTACCGCGACAACGGACACACCGTCACCATCGCCGACTCCGCCGACCCCGCCCAGGCCTCCTACCGGATGAGCATCGACAACCTCGCCGACTGGATCGCCACCCGCGGCTACACCGCCTGACCCCAACCAGCCGAACACCACCAACGACAAGGGCCGGCCCCCACCCGGGGGCCGGCCCTTGCGTCGTACCCGGCGCCGGGGCGCACGGGACCGCCCGGCGGGTCAGTCGAGCGGCGCGAGGAACTCCAGGCGGTTGCCGTGCGCGTCGTACGTGTGGAAGCGGCGCATCCCGGGCAACTCGCCGTCGCCCCAGGCGACCGGGTAGCCGGCGGCGGCCAGCCGGTCGGCGAGCGCGTCGAGGTCGGGCCGGAGCAGGCCGGGGTGGGCCTTGCGGGCGGGACGGAAGTCGTCCTCGACGCCCAGGTGCAGCTCGATCCCGTGCCCGGTAAACCAGCAGCCGCCACGGGCGGCCAGCGCCGCCGGCTTGGGCTTCTCGGTCATGCCGAGCACCCCGGCGTAGAAGGCGCGGGACGTGTCCTCGGAGCCGCGTGGGCTGGCGAGCAGGACGTGATGGATCATGGGGTACCTCCTCGTCCCGAACGATGGCACGAGGTTGCGTAGTTAGCAAGACGGACGTACGGTTTTGTTGACGACGAGAATCGGCGGTAAGTGTCCCCTAACCACGGCGGCACCCCGGCCGGTGCGACAGACTGCTCAGGACTACTCACGGTCGCTGGTGTGAAGGAGTACGACGTGGCGAGCCTCGACACCTTCGGTGCGAAGACCCAGCTACGCGTCGGAGACGCGAGCTACGAGATTTTCAAGATCAGCAAGGTGGAGGGCCACGAGCGGCTCCCCTACAGCCTGAAGATCCTCCTGGAGAACCTGCTCCGGACCGAGGACGGCGCGAACATCACCGCCGACCACATCCGGCAGCTCGGCGGCTGGGACCCCACCGCCGACCCGAGCGTGGAGATCCAGTTCACCCCGGCGCGGGTGCTCATGCAGGACTTCACCGGCGTGCCCTGCGTGGTCGACCTGGCCACCATGCGCGAGGCCGTGCGCGACCTCGGCGGCGACGCCAGCAAGGTCAACCCGCTCGCCCCGGCCGAGCTGGTCATCGACCACTCCGTCATCGCCGACCTGTTCGGCCGCGAGGACGCCTTCCAGCGCAACGTCGAGCTGGAGTACGAGCGCAACAAGGAGCGCTACCAGTTCCTGCGCTGGGGCCAGACCGCGTTCAACGAGTTCAAGGTCGTCCCGCCGGGCACCGGCATCGTGCACCAGGTCAACATCGAGTACCTGGCCCGCACGATCATGGAGCGCAACGGCCAGGCGTACCCGGACACCGTGGTCGGCACCGACTCGCACACGACGATGGTCAACGGCCTGGGCGTGCTCGGCTGGGGCGTCGGCGGCATCGAGGCCGAGGCCGCCATGCTCGGCCAGCCGGTCAGCATGCTGATCCCGCGCGTGGTGGGCTTCAAGCTCTCCGGCGAGATGCCGGCCGGCACCACCGCCACCGACCTGGTGCTCACCATCACCGAGATGCTGCGCAAGCACGGCGTGGTCGGCAAGTTCGTCGAGTTCTACGGTCCCGGCGTGAGCGCCGTGCCGCTGGCCAACCGGGCGACCATCGGCAACATGTCGCCGGAGTACGGCTCCACCGTGGCGATCTTCCCGATCGACGCCGAGACCGTCCGCTACCTGGAGCTGACCGGCCGCGACCCGCAGCAGGTCGCGCTCGTCGAGGCGTACGCCAAGGAGCAGGGCCTCTGGCACGACCCGGACGCCGAGCCGGAGTACTCGGAGCGCCTGGAGCTCGACCTGAGCACGATCGAGCCGTCCCTGGCCGGCCCGAAGCGGCCGCAGGACCGGGTCCCGCTGGGCAACGCCAAGACGCTGTTCCGCTCGGCGCTGACCGACTACGTGGCCGCCGACGAGACCGGTGGCGACCGCTCCCGCAAGCCGGGCGTGCCGCAGCTGGAGAAGCCGTTCGGGGCCGAGGGCCACGCCGACGAGGCCAGCGCCGAGTCCTTCCCCGCCAGCGACCCGCCGGCCAACGGGGTCAGCGACCCAGCCGACGCCCCGCGCGACCTGGAGACCGCGGCGGTGGGCTCCGGCGGCCGGGCCAGCAACCCGATCCGCGTCACCGGCGCCGACGGCGTCGAGTACGAGCTGGACCACGGCGCCGTGGTGATCGCCGCGATCACCTCCTGCACCAACACCTCCAACCCGCAGGTCATGATCGGCGCGGCGCTGCTGGCCCGCAACGCGGTGGACAAGGGCCTGACCCGCAAGCCGTGGGTGAAGACCACCCTGGCCCCGGGCTCCAAGGTCGTCATGGACTACTACGAGCGGGCCGGCCTCACGCCGTACCTGGACAAGCTCGGCTTCAACCTGGTCGGCTACGGCTGCACCACCTGCATCGGCAACTCCGGCCCGCTGCCGGAGGAGGTCTCCGCCGCGGTGAACGAGGCCGACCTGGCCGTCGTGTCGGTGCTCTCCGGCAACCGGAACTTCGAGGGCCGGATCAACCCGGACGTCAAGATGAACTACCTGGCGTCCCCGCCGCTGGTGGTGGCGTACGCGCTGGCCGGCACGATGGACATCGACCTGGCCAACGAGCCGCTCGGCGAGGACAGCGAGGGCAACCCGGTCTTCCTGCGCGACATCTGGCCGAACAGCGCCGAGATCCAGGACGTCATCGCCTCGACGATCGGCGCGACCGGCTTCAGCTCGGCGTACGCGGACGTCTTCGCCGGCGACGAGCGTTGGCAGTCGCTGCCCACCCCGACCGGCGACACGTTCGCCTGGGAGGGCGAGTCCACCTACGTCCGCAAGCCCCCGTACTTCGAGGGCATGGAGCGGGAGCCGAAGGCGGTCGCCGACATCACCGGCGCCCGGGTGCTGGCCAAGCTGGGCGACTCGGTGACCACCGACCACATCTCCCCGGCCGGCTCCATCAAGGCCGACTCCCCCGCCGGCAAGTACCTCGCCGAGCACGGCGTGCCGCGCCACGAGTTCAACTCGTACGGCTCCCGCCGGGGCAACCACGAGGTGATGATCCGGGGGACCTTCGCCAACATCCGGCTGCGCAACCAGCTGGTGCCGGGCGTCGAGGGCGGGTTCACGGTCAACCACCTGACCGGCGAGCAGACCTCGATCTACGACGCCTCGGTGGCCTACCAGGAGGCGGGCGTCCCGCTGGTCGTCCTGGCCGGCAAGGAGTACGGCTCCGGCTCGTCGCGGGACTGGGCGGCCAAGGGCACCATGCTGCTCGGCGTCCGGGCGGTCATCGCCGAGTCGTACGAGCGGATCCACCGCTCGAACCTGATCGGCATGGGCGTGCTCCCGCTGCAGTTCCCGGCCGGCGAGACCGCCGAGTCGCTGGGCCTGAGCGGCACGGAGACGTTCAGCATCACCGGGGTGACCGCGCTGAACGACGGCGAGACCCCGCGCACGGTGAAGGTCAGCACCGACACCGGCGTCGAGTTCGACGCCGTGGTCCGGATCGACACCCCGGGCGAGGCGGACTACTACCGCCACGGCGGCATCCTGCAGTACGTCCTGCGCCGCATGATCGCCAGCTGACGACACGGACGAGGGCCCCCTGCCACGACGGCAGGGGGCCCTCGCGTGTCCGCTCAGATGCGGCCGGTGCCGGCGCCCGCCGTCACCAGGGCGGGCACGTCCGCCGCCGGGTCCAGGGTGTACGGGTAGTACGTGCGCGGCTCGACCACGGTGCCGTTCGTCTCCGGCACGCCGGAGTTGACATACACGTTGTGGCGCTGCACGGCCCGGCCGGGCCCGCTGTCGGCGTAGCCGCTCGCCGAGTACAACGGGTGCGGCACGTCCCGGAAGTAGTTCCCCTCCACCAGCACGCCGGCGTTCTCCGTCGACGCGACGCCGTAGAGCGCGTTGCCGAGGAAGTAGTTGTTGTAGACGTGCACCGGCTCGCCGAAGCGGACCCGGGGGTGCCGCTGGCGGCTGTTGTCGAAGAAGTTGTGGTGGATGCTGACCTTCAGGCGGCCGACGTCCGTGGAGGCCGAACCGTCGGAGTGGCCGATCAGCATGGACTTGTCCGAGTGGTCGAAGTGGTTCCAGGACACCGTCACGTAGTCGGCACCCCGGACGATGTCCACCGATCCGTCCACGGCACCGGCGAAGCGGTTGTGGTCGATCCAGATGTGGTGCGAGTTCTGGCCGATGTTGACCGCGTCGTCCTCCGCGTTCGTGAAGGTGATGTTGCGGACGATCACGTTGTACGACCGGTAGAAGTCCAGCCCGCCGCCGGTGATCTCGGCGTCGCCGACCCCGATGATGGTCTTGTTCGGTCGCACCCCCTGCTTGCTGGTGATCGCGATCCGCCCGGTGACCTGGATGACCAGCGGGCCCACCGTGTCGATGTACGCCAGGAAGTCCGCCGCGTCGGTCGCGGTCACGGTCGGCCCGCCCGCGCCGCCGGTGGTGCCGTTCTGGCCGAGGGCGGCGACGGCGGCGAAGCCGTCCGGGACCGCCGCGGCGGCCGGCGCCGGCATCGTGGCGATGGTGGCCGTGGCCGTGCCGGGCCCGGCACCCGCCGGGACGATGGTCGGCACGCTCGCGGCCGGGTCGAGGGTGTACGGGTAGTACCCGCGCGGGTCCGGCACCGTGCCCCGGGTCTCGATCGGGTGGTTGCAGGCGACCAGGATGTTGCCCCGCTCGACGATGCGGCCGAGGTCGCCGCTGAAGTCGACCCGGCCCGGGTTGTTGACGCTGTAGAAGTAGTTGTTCTCCATCAGCACGGCGGCGTCGTACGTGGAGGCCACCCCGTAGCTGTTGTCGTTGTAGTGGTTGTTGTAGACGTGCGCGAGCGCGGAGAAGCGCACCCGCGGGTTGCGCTGGTCGGAGCGGTCGAAGAAGTTGTGGTGGTAGGTGACCCGCAGCCGGCCGATGTCCTGCGGGCCGGCGTCCTCGTCGTGGCCGAGCAGCAGCGTCTTGTCGTGGTCGTGGAAGTGGTTCCAGGAGACCGTGACGAAGTCCGAGCCGCGCTTGATGTCGACCGCGCCGTCGTCGCCGTTGGAGAACTCGTTGTGGTCGATCCAGATGTGGTGCGAGAACATCTGCACGTTGATCAGGTCGTCGGTCGCGCCGGTGAGGTGCAGGTTCCGGATGATGATGTTGTGTACCGCGTTCGCCGGGGGCGAGGTCACGTCGTCGTCGACCGGCACACCGATGTTGAGCCCTCCGCCGGAGAGCGTCGCGTCGTCGCCGAGCCCGACGATCGTCTTGTCGGAGGCGACGTTCCACATCCCGTCGTTGCTGCCGGTGGGCAGCGTGATGGTGCCGGCGACCTGGATGACGTACGGCCCGGGGCGGGCGATGTGGTCGAGGAACTGGGCGGTGGTGGTGACCGTGACGACCGGCCCGCCGGCGCCGCCGGTGGTGCCGTTCTGGCCGAGGGCGGCGACGCTGGCGAAGCCGTCCGCCGCCGCGAGCGGAGCGGCGCCGGCCACCGTCCCCGGGGCGGGTGGAGCCGGCGCGACGGACGGGAGCGCGGCGCCGGCCGGGGACGCCGTCGCCAGGAGCGCGGCGGCCAGGCCGGCGGCGGCGAGCAGCCGACGGCGACGCCCGGGCCGGGGCGGCCCGTCGGGGTTGCGGGTCGCGAGCATGGGGGTTCCGCCTTTCTCGTACGGCGGATCGCCGGAGCCGGCGCGCGACGGGCCGGCGCCGTTCGGAGGTGCCGGGGCGCGGTCGCACGGGACCGGACGCGAGGGGGACGGGTTCGCGTCGGGGTTGCGGACCGGCTCCGGCGATCAGCCAGGTGATGGACGGCGGAAAGCGCTTTCCGAGCCCCATGCTAGGCGGGTCAATTGATCGAAGTCAATCAATTACACCGCGCGCAGGGCGCACGCCGGCGACGAAGGGACGCACCGCCCTGCCCCGGTGTCCGGTCGGTTCCACCCGCCGGCCGGCACGCTCGGACCGGTTGACGCCACGAGATCCTGGTACGAAAGGCCCGCGCAGGGGCGTACCAGGATCTCGTGGGCGTCAGGCGGAACGGCGACGCACGGGACGGCCGCGGTGGCGGCGTCCCGTCTACTCGGCCGCCGCCGCGGCCGCGCGACGACGGGCGTCGCGGGTCTTCATGGCGTGCTCCAACAGCGTGATGAGCACCTCCTTGCTCGACTCCCGCTGCCGGGCGTCGCAGAGCAGCACCGGCACCCCGGGATCGAGGTTCAGCGCCGCCTGCACCTCGTCGAGGCGGTACTGCCGGGCGCCCTCGAAGCAGTTCACCGCCACCACGAACGGCGTGCCGCGCCCCTCGAAGTAGTCGATGGAGGGGAAGCAGTCCGCCAGCCGCCGGGTGTCGGCGAGCACCACCGCGCCGATCGCGCCGAGCGCCAGCTCGTCCCAGACGAACCAGAAGCGGTCCTGCCCCGGGGTGCCGAAAAGGTAGAGCACCAGGTCGTCGCTGATGGTGATGCGGCCGAAGTCCATCGCCACCGTGGTGGTCGTCTTGCTCTCCACCCCGGAGAGGTCGTCGATGCCGACGCCGGACTCGGTCAACACCTCCTCGGTGCGCAACGGGCGCGTCTCGCTGACCGCGCCGACCATGGTGGTCTTGCCCACGCCGAAACCGCCCGCGACAAGGATCTTGATCGCGGTGGGCAGTGGCGTCGCTCCCGGCGGCCGCTCAGAGTGCCCGTAGTCCATTGATTACCGCCTCGAAAACGCTGTTGTCGGGAAGGCCGGCCGTGGTGCGCGGCTCGCGCACCTGCACCAGGCCGCGGGCCACCAGATCGCCGAGCAGGACCCGGATGGTGCCCACCGGGAGGTCCAGGTGGGCGGCGATCTCGGCGACGGACTGGATCCGCTGGCAGAGCCCGACGATCGCCAGGTGCTCCGGCCCCAGCCCGATCTCCGGGGTCACGTCCGCGCGGGTCGCCGTCACCAGGGAGATCAGGTCGAACGTGCCGGTGACCGGCCGGGCCCGGCCACGGGTCACCGCGTAGGGGCGCACCACCGGGCCGGCGTGGTCGTCGACCCACTGGTGCTCGGCGGACTCCCCCTGCACCGTCATCGCGGCTACTTCTCGCCGGCCGGCTGCTCGGTCCGCGACGGCGACGCGACGTACTTGCCGACGCGGGTGACCAGCATCGCCATCTCGTAGGCGATCAGGCCGACGTCGGCGTCCTCGCTGGCGAGCACGGCCAGGCAGGCGTTGCGCCCGGCCGCCGTGACGAACAGGAACGACGACTGCATCTCGATGATGGTCTGCTGCACCTGCCCGCCGCCGAAGCGCTTGCCCGCGCCCCGGGCCAGGCTCTGGATCCCGGCCGCCATCGCCGCCAGGTGCTCTCCGTCGTCCCGGCTCAGCCCCTGCGACGCGGCCATCAACAGGCCGTCCGTCGAGAGCGCGACCGCGTGCTCGGCCTGCTTCACCCGACCGACCAGATCGTCCAGCAGCCACGTCAGGTCGGCACTCGAAGCCGTCTTCTGCCCCACTCGTCGTCCTCTTCTCCCCCGGCAGTTTGTCGCCGTGATCCTCTGGGTGACCGCCACGCCGCGGGGGTCACCCCGCAGTGCGGGCGGCGCCGGTCAGGTCGCTTGCTGATCGCCGACGTCGGGTCCCTCGCCGGCCTCGGCTTCCCCGCCGCTCTCGGGCCGCCCTCCGCCGGCTCCGCCGAGCAGCCGGGCGGCGTCGGTACGGCCGCGCCGGGTGCCCGTCTGGTAGGAGCTCATCATCCGGCGCACCTGCTCCGGCGGGCGTACCGTGTCGTCGTGGTCGTCGGCCGCGGGCTCGTCGCGCAGCTCCGGCACGATGCTGGCCTGCCGGACGCGGACCGGCAGCCCGGAGTCGGTACGAACCTGCTCCGGCCGGGCGGTTCGGGCGGGGCCGCTGCCCGCCGTGGCCCCGGCGCCCGCCTCCGCCGGGGCGGCCTGTGCCGCCGCCGGCCCGGTGCCCGCCTCCGCCGGAGTCGCCGCGCCGGCCGCGGGCCGGCCGGCGGCCACCGGCAGGCCGGTCGGGAAGGTCGGGCCGTCCAGGGCCGGCTGGGCCGACGCCCCCCGGGTCCGGGTGGGCAACCCCTCCTCGGCCGGGGCGGTGGTCGGCAGGCTGCGGCCACGCGTCCGGGTCGGCAGGGCGTCGCCGGCCTCCCCGGTGGCGTCCGGCGCCGACTGTGGTCGGGGCGTGGCCTGGGGTTCGGCCAGCGCCACCGGCGCCGGGACGGGCCGCTCGGCGGGGCCGGACGCCGTCGCCACCGGCGCGGGGGTGCTCGGCGCACCGGCCGGGAACCCGCCGGAGGTGCTCGGGTCCGCGTCGTCGGCGGTGACCAGGTCGGCCGGGATCAGCACGACGGCGGTCGTGCCGCCGTACGCCGACTCCCGAAGCTGCACCCGCACGCCGTGCCGCTCGGTCAGCCGGCTGACCACGTAGAGCCCCAGGCGGGAGGCGTTGGCCAGGTTCAGCTCGGACTGGTCCACGATCCGGTGGTTCGCGGCGGCCAGGTCCTCCTCGCTCATGCCCAGGCCACGGTCCTCGATCTCGATGGCGAAGCCGTTGGCCACCATCTGCCCGCGCACCTCGACGGTGGTGTGCGGCGGCGAGAACGACAGACCGTTCTCGATCAGCTCGGCCAGCAGGTGGATGACGTCACCCACCGCGCGCCCGGTCAGCGAGACCGGGCCGAGGGGCAGGACGTTGACCCGCGTGTAGTCCTCGACCTCGGCGACCGCGCCCCGGACCACGTCGACCATCGGCACGTTGCGCCGCCACGCCCGGCCGGGGGTGGAGCCGGAGAGCACGATCAGGTTCTCCGCGTTGCGCCGCATCCGGGTGGCCAGGTGGTCGACCCGGAACAGGTCCTCCAGCTCCTCGGCGTCGTGCTCGCGGCGCTCCATGGCGTCGAGCAGGGTGAGCTGGCGGTGCACCAGGGCCTGGGTGCGCCGGGCCAGGCTGAGGAAGACCTCGCGGACGTTGCGGCGCAGCTCGGCCTGCTCGACGGCGGTGCGGATCGCGGTCTCCTGCACGGCGTTGAACGCCTTGCCCACCTGGCCGATCTCGTCGTCGCCGAACTCCAGCGGGGGCGCCTCCTTGGCGACGTCGACCTCCTCGCCGTGGCCGAGCCGCTCGACCACCCCGGGCAGCCGCTCGTTGGCGAGCCGGAACGCCGCCTCGCGCAGCCGCTCCAGCTGCCGCAACAGCGCGCGGGCCGTCGTGACGGAGATGATGATCGAGGCGACGACCGCCAGCAGGCCCAGGCCGGTGGCCAGGACGAGGCGCAGGACCACCATCGCGGCCACGGTGGTCGCGCGGTCCACGAGGTCCTCGCCGCCCGCCACCACCGCGTCGTTCACTCCGGTCAGCGCCGGGTCGACCGTGCCGCGCCACTCGTCCCGGCTCAACGGCAGCTGCGTCACCGGCCGGCCGTCGCGGATGATGCTGTCCTGCACCGAACGCAGGCGCTTGAACGCGTCGCTCTCGACGAGCTGCTGGTAGCGCCGCTGGTCGGCGGCGGAGAGCTTCAACCTGGTCTCGTCGCCGAGGAAGCGCTCGGCGCCGACGAGCGCGGTGTACCGGGCGTACTCCGGCCCGGTCATGCGGCCGCTGCCGAAGAGACCGCTGAGCAGCGCGTCCTGCTGCGAGATCAGCTCCCGCACCCGGTTGAGCTCGATGAGCGCCGCCGCCTCCGCCGCCAGCTCCTTGTCGTCCAGGCTGCCGGTGACCTCGTAGACCTGGAAGATCGACCCGATGGCCCGGGTGTAGGCGTCCGCCGCGGACACCCGGTCGACGCCGCGGGCGAGTACCGCGGTGCGGACCTGGGCCAACGCCTCCAACTGCGCCACCGACTGGTCGAGGTGCCTGCCCAGCGTGTCGTTGCCCGCGACGTCGACCTGCCAGTGCCGCACGGAGGTGGTGAAGGCGCTCGTCAGCTCCGCCGTCGTGCGGTGCTCGGCCTCGAGCGCCGCCCGCTGCGCCGGACCCGGATCGCTGAGGTACGCCTGGGTCAGGCGACGTTCGACCTGGAGTTCCTGTAGCAGCGGTTCGCTGGGGACGTAGACCTTCGTGTTGAGCATCTGGACGCCGAGCAGGTTGAAGCCGTCCCGCAGGGTCACCCAGGCGGCGAACATCCAGAGCGCGACCAGGGAGAGCAGGAGAGCGACAACCTTCGTGCGGATACTCGTACCGCGAGAACGCATTGAACCGTCCCAGGCCGGCGTTGACTCAGGTCATCAACGGCAGATCGTAGAGATGCGGATGTCCCGCAGGGCGGACGTGCGGGACAAAGGCAGTGCGTACGCTAGCAGTGCCCGCATGTTGCCTCAAGTTGCTGATTTCGGCCGTCCCGTCACGACATGCCCACCGGTGCGCCGGTTGTCGAGTCGGCGGTGTGCGATGTGGACGGCCGCGAGCACCGCCGCCCGGACGATCGTGGTCGGGCAGTAGAGCTCCTTGCCGTACCACAGTGGCGGGTGCTCGCGCCGGCCGACGTGGGTCCGGAGGTAGGTGTGTCCCCGTAGGACGGCGACGGCCACCGCCGGCTCGTCCGACGGCACGGCCAGCAGGATCTGCAGGGCGTACGCGGTCTCCTCCGCGGTGCCCTCCCACCGGCCCCACGACCCGTCGTCGCGCTGGTTGGCCAGCACCCAGCGCACCGCCCGACCGAGGGTCCCCGCCCGGTCGGCGTCCGACGTGGACTCGGCCAGCGCGAGCGCGCAGCAGGCGGTGGCGTAGTACGGCGAGGCGTGCCACCGGTCGTGCCAGCTGCCGTCGGCCTCCTGCCGCTCCCGGAGCACCCGGGCCAGCCGGTCGACGGCCCTCCGGTAGCGGGCGCCGGCGCCCGGCTCGCGCACGGCGTGCTGTGCGAGGGCGTCGAGCACGTGCGCGTTGGTGGTGACCGAGAAGCCGTCCTCCCCCGGCCAGGTACAGAAGCCGTCCGCCGTCTCGTACGCCCACAGGCTCGTCGGCTCGACCGGACGCCCCAGGCGCCCGAGCGCGTACAGGGTCACGGCCGTGGTGTCCGCGTCGGCCGGCAGGCCCGCTCCGGTGGCGACACCGGCGGGACCGACGGCGTCGGTGAGGCTGGCGAGGACGGACTTCGGTGGCTGCACCGCGATGCCGGCGCGGGACAGTCCGCCGAGGGCCCAGGCGCGTTCGAAGACGGTGATCGGCATGGGGCACGGCACCAACCCGTCGCCCTCGCCGATCACCCGCTCCAGGAACGCGCGGGCCCCCCGCCCGTCGGCGTCCGGACCGGCGGCGGCGAGCCACGCGGCGGTCGCCGCCGGCGAGGCCCCGACCGCGGTCGGCTCGGCCGCGTGGGACCGCGGCGGCCGCTGCGCCGGGCCGTGCAGCAGCTCGCCGAAGTGCGCCAGTTTCGGAGGCAGCTCGGCGCCCGCGGCGTGCGCCGCCCGGACGGCGGTCAACCGGCGACGGTCCGTCCCGGTGGGCAGGCTCAACGGGTGCGGGGCCGACAGCGCGGCCTCCGGCCCGGACGTCCGCGCGTTGATCGAGTCCACCAGGGCCGGCACGATGAGGTCGGCGGCAGGCGTGTCCGGCACCGCGGAGTTCGCCGCCAGCAGGACGGACAGGGCCCGCAGTCCGCGCCCGGCCGCGTCGGCCAGGGCCGGGCGGGCGGGCGCCGGCACGCTCCCGTCCGCCAACGCCGCCAGCAGCGCGTCCGTGGCGCTCAACGTCGGCACCAGCGCGTAGCCCTCCGGGGGCCCCCACGCGCCGTCGGCGCGCTGGGTCCGGACGAGGAACGCGACCCGCTCCGCGTGCCCGGCGAGCCGGGGCGCGACGACCACCAACCGGCCGGTCTCGTAGACGGAGGGAGCCACCTCCCCCCACGGTCGCAGCGCCATGGTGGCGAGGAGTTCCCGGGCCAGGTCGGCGCAGCCGTCGGAACCCTGGCCGGCGCGCTGTGCCGGCGCCGTGGCCGCCCGGGACCCGCCCTCACTCATCGCGCCCCCCAGAAGTCCGAGACCTGGTAGAAGCCGGCGGTGAAGGAGATCTGCCGGCGCATGTAGTCGGCCTGCCGCGGATCACGCTCGGCCAGCAGGTCCAGCAGCCCCTGGCAGCGCCGCGTGAGCTGGGTCAACCGGTCGCGCACGAGGGCCGGGTCCGGCACCAGCATGAGCGCGTTGAGGTCTCCCCACTCGACGTCCCGCTCGTGCGTGGCCAGGTCGTTGACCAGGCGCAGCACCCGCTGCACCTCGCGGCCCACCGTCAGCAGCTCGTCCAGGTGCCGTAGACACTCCCCGTCGCCGGTGGCGATCCAGTGCGTGGCGTTGACGAAGGAACAGGCCAGGTTGTCGGCGTTGTCGAGGTAGCGGTCGAGGGTGGGCAGGGACCCGCCCGGCGCGCGCGACGCGTTCTTCCAGTCCCACTCCCGGGCCACCGCGGCGAACATCCGCGCCAGCTCGTCGCGCCACACCGGGCGGAACCGGTCGAACGCCGGCACGGTCGCCAGATCGTCGCGGATGTCGGCCAGCAGCCGGGCCAGGTGCCGACCCGCCGGCGGGTCGGCGCCGTCGGCGACCGCCAGGCACTGCGCCACCACCGCCCGCACGTCGTCGGCGGATGTCGCGAGGTAGTCGACCTGCCAGTCGGCCGCGAAGACCCAGAGCAGCGTACGGGTGGTGATGCGCAGCTCGGCGGCGCTGTGCCAGGGAGCGGTGAAGGCGATGGCGTTGGCGACGGAACCGAGCAGCGCGGAATCGAACGTGGCGGCGGAGAAGAGGCCGGGATGCGCGGCGGTGACCTCTTGCAGGTCGCGCACGCCCCGGGTGGCCAGGGCGCAGATCCTGCCCTGCTCGGCCACGTCGGCGTGGCCGTCCCGCGGCGGCGCGTCGGTCGTGCTCACGGCGCGACCGGTCGCTGCACCGGCGACAGGGTCACCCGCAGCCGTTGCCGGGGCGAGAGCGAGGCGCCCATGCGGGGGGTCAGGTCGGCCGGCTCGGTGGGGCGGAACCGGAAGCGGCTCAGCAGCGTGCTCACGATGAGCTGCGCCTCCAGGAGGAACAGGTACTGCCCGAGACACTGGTGGGGGCCACCCCCGAAGGGAAAGTAGGAGTAGCGGTAGCGGCGTCGGGGCTTCTCCGGCGAGAAGCGTTCGGGATCGAACCGCTCCGGGTCGTCCCAGAACATCGGCATCCGCTGGGTCACGTACGGGCTGACCAGCACCGTCGCGCCCGCCTTGACCCGCACCCCGCCCAGCACGTCGGCGGCGACCGCCGTGCGGGGGACCATCCAACCGGCGGGATAGAGCCGCAGCATCTCGTCCAGCACCATGCGCCCGTACCGCAGCTCGCCGAGGTGCTCCCGCCGCACCCGGCCGCCGCCGACCACCCGGTCCACCTCGGCGTAGAGCCGGGCCGCGACCTCCGGTTGGGTCTCCAGCACCGGCCAGAGCCAGGACAGCAGCGCGATGGTGGTCTCGGTGGCGGTGGAGAACATGGCCACGACATCGCCGCGGATCTGGTACTCGTCTGGCTGCCGGCCGTCCGGTCGGGGCCGGCAGAGGGTGGAGATGATGTCGTCGCCGTCGCCCGGCCGGGCCCGCGCCGCACGGATGATCGGCAGCACCACGTCGTCGATGGTCCGCACGGCGGACCGGAACGCGCGGTCGCCGGGCATGGGCACCGAGTAGGGCACGAAGGGCACCAGCAGGCGGGGAAGCATGGCGGTGGTGACGGTGTCCAGCGCGGCGCTGATCCGCTCCGCGTCGGGCACGGAGATCCGGTCGGCGAAGAGCACCCGCATGGTGGCGCGCAGGACGATCCGGGTCAGCTCGGCGGCCGTGTCGATCGGCCGCCCCTGCCGGGCGGGCTCGTCCCACTCGTCGACCGCCTCGCTGATCGCCTCGGCCATCCGGTCCACCAGCGTTTCGGCCCGCTTCGCCGTGAACAACGGTTGCAGGGCGCCGCGGCTGGACTCCCACACCTCGCCCTCGGCGACCAGGATGGCCTCCCCGACGACGCGGCGGACCGGACGCCACAGCAGCCCCCGACCGTCCCGGATGTAGTTGTCCGCGCGGTCCCGCAGCACGTACTGCAGGTGTTCGGGGTGGCTGACCAGGTACGGGCGGAACGATCCGAGGTTGAGCCGGACGACGTCCCCGCCGGAGTCCTCGGCGAAGCCGACCAGCGCGCCGAGGGGGTCCCGGATCAGGGCGGGCAGCGCCCGCCGCAGCGGGATGGTGCGCGGATTCGCGGGGAGGGGGGCGCCGCGGCCGTCACGCAGGCTTGACATCGCGTACCACGTCTCCTCGTCGTGTCGACGGTGACCCGTCGGACGGTCCACATGGAACTTCCACCGTCCGGGTGCCGAGAGCATCTCACCAATGAGGGGGCAGCTCCAGTGTTTGTGCTGCGAAATGTCCCACTGTCACACAATGGATGGTGGTCGACGGGGCAGCTCCGAGAGGTAGCGCCGCTCGGCGGCCACCTCCCGGTAGCCGAACCACTCGTTGACCGCGCGCATGGCGTCGTTGCCGGCGTCGTTGACCGTGAACGCCCACCGGTGGCCGGCCGACCGGGCCGACCGCAGCGAGGCGTGCTTGACCAGCCGGGCCAGGCCCCGGCCCCGCCACCCGCTCCGGGTGCCGGTCATCCCCGACAGGTAACGGCTCCCGCCGTCGGTCAGCGCGACGCTGAAGGCGACAACCGCCCCGCCCGCCACGGCCACCGTGGTGAGCCGCCGGTCCAGGTCCGGCCGGTCCCAGTACGCGGCCCGCCAGTCGGCGTAGCTGATCTCGTCCATCCCGACGTCGCCCGGCTCGTCGGCGGCGGCGTCCAGGTCCGCCTCGTACAGCGGGCGCGGGTCGGGCAGGTCGGCGGCCGTGGTCAGCCGCACCCCGGGCGGCGGCGCGGGCGGCGCCGGCAACTCCGCCGCCAGGTCCAGGCGGAGGATCCGGTTGCGCCGGCCGGGCCGGTAGCCGCGCCGCTCGGCGAAGGAGACGGCCGCCGGCTCGTCGGCCACCCGCGCGTACGCCCGGCGCACGCCGAGCCCCGCGAGCCGCTCCTCGGCGGCGGCGAGCAACGCCGACCCGACGCCCCGCTCCCGCCGCTCGGGGCGCACGACCAGGTTGACGAAGCCGAGCCCCGGCTCGGCGCTCTCGTGCAGCAGCCCCGTGCGGGCCACGCCGGCGATGCCGTCGTCCGCCTCGGCGACCAGCATCCCGAAGCGCTCCGCCGGCTTGCCGGTCGCCTGCCAGGCGAGCAGCTCGGGCGTGACGACCAGGTGGGGCTCGGCGGCGCGGAGCAGTTCGGCGGCCGGCACCGCATCGCGCGGCCCGGCGGCCCGGACGGAGGGGACCATGGCTGGGCAACCTACCCCAGCGGCCGGCGCGGCGGGGGGCGGCCGGCGGTGGATTCCGGGCGCGCCCGCACGGCCTGTGTCAGGCTCAGGTCATGGACGACAAGACCATCCTGAACCGGATCTCCGAGCTGGTCGACGAGGAACACCGGCTGCGCGCCGACGCGCAGGCCAGCGAGTCGGGCACCGACGACGACGCCCGCGACCGGCTGCGCGAGCTGGAGGAGTCCCTCGACCAGTGCTGGGACCTGCTGCGCCGGCGCAGGGCGGCCCGGCAGACCCACGGCGACCCGGACGCGCAGGGGGTGCGCCCCAAGCCGGAGGTCGAGCGCTACCTGCAGTGAGCCGGCCCCGGGCGGCCGGTGCCGGCCGCCCGGGGCACCCGGTCAGCGGATCCCCGCCTCCCGCAGCAGCAGCGCGGTCAGCGCGGCCGGATCGACTGCCTCCGCCGGCAGCCCTCGGGCCGCGAACCAGGTCGCGACCACCCGGACGTCGCGGGCCAGGAACTCCGGCCCCTGCGGGTTGGCCACCACGTCGACCACCTGCGGCAGGTCGATCAGCACCAGCCGCCCCGCGTGCACCAGGAGGTTGTACGGCGACAGGTCGCCGTGCGCGAGGCCGGCGCGGGCGAGCACCAGCAGGGCGTCGACCATCTGGTCCCACAGGCCGCGCAGCTCGCCGGCCTCGGGGCGCAGCTGGGCCAGCCGGGGCGCGGCCGTCCCCTCGGCCGGATCCCCGAGGAACTCCAGCATCAGCTCGGTGCCGCGCAGCTGCACCGGATAGGGGACCGAGATCGTGCCGTACCGGGCACCGATCTCCCAGAGCCGGGCCAACGCGGCGAACTCGGCCGCCGCCCACTGCCCGGCGATCATCTGACGGCCGAACGCGGTGCGCCCCGCCATCGCCCGGTTCTCGCGGGACCGGCGGACCCGACGCCCCTCCAGGTAGCCGGCGTCGCGGTGGAAGAGCCGGTGCTGGGCGTCCCGGTAGCGCTTGACCGCCAGCAGGCAGGACCGGTCGGTGCCGGGCACGGCGCGGCGCACCAGGTGGACGTCCGCCTCCTTGCCGGTCTTGAGCACACCGAGTTCGGTGTCCTTCGCGGCCAGCTCGGTGACCAGCCAGTCCGGGTGGGGTTGCGGGCCGTGCACGGCGTCGTCCCAGGAGGACCAGCGCTCCCCGGTGTCGGGGTCCGGCTCGGCGTCGGGGTCGGCGGGGGCGGGCTCGGCGGCCCGGCCCCGCTTCAGGAAGAGCTGCTCGTCGTCGTCGAAGCGGCGCTTGCCGCGGGTACGGCGCTCCCGCGCCGGAAGGTCGTGATCGCGCACTGCGGTGGTGATCCCTTGCTCGAGGCTGGTTGAGGCAGGTGGAAGTGACCTGCGAAGACGGCCATGACCGACCCCCTCTCCTCGACCGGGCGCACGCCCGGGTGCACGATGCGCCGACCATGCTCGCGGCCGGGCGTCAACCGGGTCAACCGAATTACGCGCGCCGGCCGGTCAGTCGTCGAGCACCACCGCGACGGCGGCGATCAGGCCGTCCACGGTGCGGGTCGGCGCGAACCGGCTGTCGGTCCAGGTGCGGCCCCGGTGCAGCCAGACGCTGGGCAGCCCGACGGCGGCGGCACCGCCGATGTCCGCCTCCGGCCCGTCACCGATGACCCAGGCGCCGCGCAGTGGCAGCCGCACGCGCCGGGCGGCCAGCGCGAAGATCCTCGGGTTGGGCTTGCTGACGCCGGCCTCCTCGGAGATCACCCAGTCGGCGACGTACCGGTCCAACCCGGTACGCCGGATCTTGGCCTCCTGCTGCCGGACCGCGCCGTTGCTGACCACCACGGGCGTCCAGCCGGCCTCGCCGGCGATCCGCAGCGCGCAGGCGGCCAGCGGATCGAGGCGGGTGTAGGCGACCACGCCGTCGTGCAGCTCCTCGACCAGGTCGATGGACGGGATCCGCAGCCCGTACCGGTCCCGGATGGCGTCGGCCACGTCCCACCGGTCGGTCAGCCCGTCCGCGTCGACGGAGAGCAGCCAGTCGATGTCGGTGGCCGGTGCGCCGATGCCGTCCAGGAAACGTTCCGCCCAGGCGCGGAAGGGGCCGGCCCGGTCGAGCAGGGTGTTGTCCAGGTCCAGCAGGAGCAACGGCACTCGGGCACCCTACGGGACCGCGGTGTCCCGCCGACAGGGTCGCGCGGCGTCGCGCGTGCGTCAGGCCGACATCGACGACCGGGCCAGCCCCTGGTCGGGAAGGCGGTCGAGCAGCATGGAGTGGGCCGCCCGGGTGGCCGCGAGGGCCTCGGGCGCGAGCGCGACGACCAGCACGGCCTCGCCGGTGTCCGCGCCCCGCGCCAGCGGCCGGCCCTCCGGGTCGTAGATGGCGGCGCCGCCGTTGAACCGCCACGGGTCGGCGCCGCCGACGGCGTTGGCGAACACCACGTACATGGTGTTGTCCAAAGCGCGGGCGGCGTAGTAGAGGTCGCGGCGGTGCTCGGAGCCGGCCAGGTAGCCGCTCGGGCAGAGATAGCCGTGCGCCCCGTCGGCGGCGGCGGCCCGGCCGTGCTCGGGGAAGCAGCCGTCGTAGCAGATGCCGAGCCCCAGCCGCCAGTCGTCGACCAGCAGGGTGGCGCCCCGGTCGCCGGCGACGAACAGCTCCCGCTCGCCGCTCCAGAGCTGCTGCTTGTCGTACCCGACGCGGACCGCGCCGGCCGGGTCGACCACGAGCGAGGAGATCGTCCGCCGGCCGTCCGGGTGCCGGACCGCCGCGCCGACCACCACGGCGCCGCCACCGTCGCGGGCGGCCTCGCGCAGCGGGTCCAGCCGCGGGTCGTCGACCATCGCGGTGGCGTCGGCCGCGACGTCGGTGCCGACCGGGTCGGCCGCCAGCGTCGGCGGATGGTACGCGGGCAGGAAGAGTTCCGGCAGCACGGTGACCCGGGCGCCGCGCTCCGTCGCCCGGCGGACCAGCCGGGCGGCGCTCGCCGCGTTGCCGGCGACGTCCCCGGGGACGGGCTCGGCCTGCACGGTCGCGACGGTCAGCGGTGCGGCGGGGACCGCGACGGCGGCGGGGGGTGGCGTCACGGGCCGATCCTACCGGGGCCGTCCCGCCAGATGATCATTCGTTCGCCCGCAACCCAAGCCGTACGTACGGTTTGCGTAGCCAGGGGCGACCTGACACGATCGACCCGTGCCCAGAGTAAGTCAGGACCAGCTCGACGCGCGCCGGCAGGAGATCCTCGCCGCCGCACGGGCGTGTTTCGCGCGGCACGGTTACGAGGGCGCCACCGTGCGGCGGCTCGAAGAGGCCACCCGGCTGTCCCGAGGCGCGATCTTCCACCACTTCCGCGACAAGGACTCGCTCTTCCTGGCCGTCGCCGAGGACGACGCCGCCGCCATGGTGGAGACGGTCGCCCGCAACGGCCTGGTCCAGGTGATGCGGGACCTGCTGGCGGGGGCGGTCTCCCCCGACACCACCGGGTGGCTCGGCAGCCAACTGGAGGTCTCCCGGCGGCTGCGCACCGACCCGGCATTCGCGAAGCGGTGGGCGGAACGGTCCGCGGCGGTCGCCGCGGCGACCCGCGAGCGGCTGGCCCGGCAACGGGAGGCGGGCGTGCTCCGCGAGGACGTGCCGATCGACGTGCTGGCCCAGTTCCTCGAACTCGCCTACGACGGCCTGGTGCTGCACCTGGCGATGGGACGCCCCGCCGGCGACCTCGGCCCGGTGCTCGACCTGGTAGAGGAGGCGGTCCGCCGCCGCTGACCGGCCGGCCCGGCGCCCCCGCCCCACGCGCCCGCGCGTCCGACACCCCGGTTCGTATCGGTCCGGTAACTCGCCCCCGGCGGCGGGTCGGCCCTGGCGGGACTGCTCCACAATGAGGCCGCGATCCCCTCGCTCGACAGGAGCAGCAGATGACTGTCCTCGCCGCACCGGGTGACACCTGGGGCATCTCCGGCCCCCTCTTCCTCCGGGTCTATCTCCTCGCCGCCGCCGTGGTCGTCGTGGGGTCGATCGTCCACCGGGTCCGCGTCCTCGCCGGCCCGCCGGCCGGCGACGTCGGTCAGCTCGGCCCGCAGCAGGTCGCGTACCTCAACGGCGGGGAGCAGCTGGCGATCTGGGCCTCGCTCGGCGGGCTGCGGGGCAGCGGGGCGATCGGCGTACGGCCGGACCGGCGGCTGACCACCGGCGGCCCGCTGCCCGCCGGGACCACGCCGCTGGACCAGGCGATCCACCTCGCCGCCGGCCGGAACGCCGCCACCCGGGAGCTGCCCCGCGACGAGCGGGTACGCCGGGCGCTCGACCAGCTCCGGACCGGCCTGGAGCAGCGGGGGCTGGCGCTCGCGCCGGCCCGCCGGGCGGCGCTGCGCCGCGGCCCGTTCCTGCTCTCCGCCCTGCTGCTGCTCGGCTTCTTCCGGATCTTCGCGGGGCTGGAGAACGACCGTCCGGTCGGCTGGCTCGTGCTGGGCCAGCTCCCGCTGATCGTGGCGGCCGTCCTGCTGTACCGGGTGCCCGGGCGGACCCGCGCCGCCACCCGGGCGCTGCGCGCCCTGCGGCAGCAGCACACCTACCTCGTCCCCGCGTCCGCCCCCGCCTACGCCACCTACGGCCCGGCGGGCGCCGCGATGGGCGTCGCCCTGTTCGGTACCGCGTCGCTGTGGGCGATGGACCCCGGCTTCGCCGAGCAGGCCGAGATCCAGCGGCAGGCGGCGAGCGCCGGCGGCTCCTCCGGCGGCGGCAGCTCGTGCGGCGGTGGCAGCTCCTGCGGCGGCGGTGGCGGCGGTGGCGGCTGCGGCGGTGGCGGGTGCGGGGGATGACCGGCCCGCGCGGGGTCGGCATCGGCTGGCGGCCGGAGATCTCCGGTTTCGTGGCCGACCTGCCCGGGCTGCGCTTCGTGGAGGTGGTCGCGGAGGGCCTCGCCCCCACCGAGCCGCTGCCCGCCGGGCTCGCCGCGCTGCGCGAGCGCGGCGTGACGGTCGTACCGCACGGCGTGCGGCTCTCCCTCGGCGGCGCGGAGCCCGTCGACCCGGCCCGGGTCGCCCACCTGGCCGCGGTGGCGGAGCTGGTGGACGCGCCGCTGGTCAGCGAGCACATCGCGTTCGTCCGGGCCGGCGGCGTCGAGGCGGGCCACCTGCTGCCGCTGCCCCGCAGCCGCGAGGCGGTCGACGCAGTCTGCGCCAACGTCGCCCGCGCCCGGGCCGAGCTGCCGGTGCCGATCGCGCTGGAGCCGATCGCGGCCCTGTTCGACTGGCCCGACGACGAGCTCGACGAGGCCGACTTCCTGACCGAGATCCTGGACCGCACCGGCGCGTTCCTGCTGCTCGACGTCGCCAACGTGTACGCCAACGCCCGCAACCGGGGCGCCGACCCGGTCGCGCTGCTCGACCGCCTGCCGCTGGACCGGGTCGCCTACCTGCACGTGGCGGGCGGCGCCGAGAGCGGCGGCTTCTACCACGACACGCACACCGACCCGGTCCCCCCGGCGGTGCTCGACCTGCTGCGGGAGCTGTGCGACCGGCACCGGCCGCCGGCGCTGCTGCTGGAACGGGACGGGCGCTACCCGCCCGCCGCGGCGCTGCGCGCCGAGCTGGACGCCCTCGCCGCCGCCTCCGGTCTCCCGGCGGTGACGTGAGCGGCGACCTGGCCGCCCGGCAGGCGGAACTGGTGGCGGCGCTGGTGGCCGGCGGGCCGCTCCCGCCCGGCTTCGACCCGGCGGCGCTGGCCGCCGCCCGGGCCGCCCTGCTGCGCAAGCGGGCCGGGGACGTGGCGCGGCACTGGCCGCTGCTCGCCGCCGGCCTCGGCGCGGACTGGCCGGCGACCTTCGCCCGGTGGGCTGCGGGACGGCCGACCGGCGGCTCGCTGCGCGACGGCTGGGACCTGGCGCGCGACCTGCGCGACCGGGGCGCGCTGCCCCCGCTCGGCGCGGAGGAACTGGCCGCGCGGGAGGCCACCGACCGCTACGACGGCCACGGGCCGCCGCGGCCACGCCGCCTGCCGGGGTGGGGACGCGCCGGCGACGCCGTCGCGGTCCAGGTCGCCGGCCGGGTACGCCTGCTGCGTCCCGCCCGCCGCTGAACCGACCCGCCGCCCCCGGCTGGCGGATCCGGCCGGGTGCGGCAGGATCGTCGGCATGGATCTCGGACTGACCGATCGGGTGTACGTGTTGACCGGCGCCTCCCGCGGCCTGGGCTACGCGACCGCGGAGTGCCTCGTCGCCGACGGCGCCCGCGTGGTGCTCTCCGCCCGCGACGCCGACGCGGTGGCCGCCGCCGCGCAGCGCCTGGGAGGGCCGGAGCGGGCCGTCGGGGTGACCGCCGACCTGGCCGACCCGGAGACGCCGGGGCGCCTGGTGGCGACGGCCCGCGAACACTTCGGGCGCCTCGACGGGGCGCTGGTGTCGGTGGGCGGGCCGCCGCCGGGCAGCGCCGCGTCGGCCACCGACGAGCAGTGGCGCCGCTCCTTCGAGACGGTCTTCCTCGGCACCGTCCGCGCGGTGCGTACGGTCGCCGCCGTCCTGGGCGAGGGCGACGGCGGCGCGATCGGGCTGGTCCTGTCGACCTCGGCGCGTTCGCCGGTGCCCGGACTGGGCATCTCCAACGGCCTGCGGCCCGGCCTGGCCGGGATGGCCAAGGACGTCGCCGACGAGTACGGACCCCGGGGCGTACGGGTCGTCGGGCTGCTGCCGGGGCGGATCCTGACGGACCGCAACGTCGAGCTCTTCGCCGCCACGGGCGACCCGGAGCGGGCCCGCGCAGAGGCCGAGGCGGGCATCCCGCTGCGCCGCATCGGCGCGCCGGCCGAGTTCGGTCGGGTGGCCGCGTTCGTGCTCTCCCCCGCCGCGAGCTACCTCACCGGGGTCACCGTGCCGGTCGACGGCGGCGCGCTGCGGAGCCTGTAGTGGCCACGTCCCCCGGCGCGCCGGCCGGGGCCGGGGGCACCGGGCGGGGTGGCCGGCCCCGGCCGGCACCCGGCACCGGGGACGCCGCGCGGCGCTCTTTTCGGCCCACCCGGGAGGAACTCGCCGCGGCGGCGGAGCGCACCATTCCCGACGTCATCGCGCCCGGGTTGGACGTGCTCTTCGTCGGGATCAACCCGGGCCTGTGGTCGGCCGCGACCGGGTGGCACTTTGCGCGGCCCGGCAACCGGTTCTGGCCGGCGCTGCACCGGGGCGGGTTCACGCCGCGGCTGCTGCACCCGAGCGAACAGGGCGAGCTGCCCGGCCTCGGCCTGGGCATCACCAACATGGTCGCGCGGGCCAGCGCCCGGGCCGACGAACTGACCGCGGCCGAGCTGGTCGAGGGGGCCGAGATCCTCGCCGGCAAGGTCGAGCGGTACCGCCCCCGGTGGGTCGCCGTGGTCGGGGTTACCGCCTACCGGATCGGGTTCGCCCGGCCGAAGGCGGCGTTCGGCCCGCAGCCGGAGCCGTTGGCCGGCGCCCGGCGCTGGGTGCTGCCCAACCCCAGCGGCCTGAACGCGCACTTCACCCCCGAGACCCTCGGCGCCGCGTTCGCCGAGTTGCGGGCGGCGGTCGCCGCCACCGGGTGAGCCGTCAGTTGGCCGCGGCGGGGGGCATGGCCTCGTCGGCGAGGTAGGGCCGCAGCGGCAGGCTCACCGGCTCGGGGCCGGTCGCGTCGGCGTACGGGGTGGGCGAGTCGGCGACCGCGAACTGGGTGCGGTAGAGCTCGGCGTAGAGCCCGCCCACGGCGACCAGCTCCTCGTGCCGGCCCCGCTCGACGATCCGCCCGTCGTCGAGGACCAGGATCTGGTCGGCGTCGCGGACCGTGGAGAGCCGGTGCGCGATCACCAGCGCGGTACGCCCGGTCAGCGCCACCGACAGCGCCCGCTGCACCGCCGCCTCGCTCTCGGAGTCGAGGTGCGCGGTCGCTTCGTCGAGGATCACGATCGACGGGGCCTTGAGCAGCAGCCGGGCGATGGCGATGCGCTGCTTCTCGCCACCGGAGAAGCGGTAGCCGCGCTCGCCGACCGTGGTCTCCAGTCCGTCGGGCAGGGACCGCACGAGGTCGGCGACCTGCGCGCCGGCCAGGGCCGCCCAGATCTCGTCGTCGGTGGCGTCCGGCTTGGCGTAGCGCAGGTTCTCCGCGATGGTCTCGTGGAACAGGTGCGAATCCTGGGTGACGACGCCGATCTCGTCGCGCAGCGAGTCGAGGGTGGCGTCGCGGACGTCGACCCCGCCGACCAGCACCTGCCCGTCGGTGACGTCGTAGATGCGGGAGATCAGCATGGACAGCGTCGACTTGCCGGCGCCGGAGGGCCCGACGAGCGCCACCATCTGCCCCGGCTCGACGGCGAACGAGACGCCCTTGAGCACCGGCTCGTTGACCGTGCGGTCCAGCGCGGCGACCTCCTCGAGCGAGGCCAGCGAGATCTCGGCGGCGCTGGGATAGCGGAACCGCACCTCGCGGAACTCGACACGACCGCTGCCCTTGGGCACCGGGACCGCGTCGGGCTTCTCCTCGATGGTGGGCTTCAGGTCGAGCACCTCGAAGACCCGGTCGAAGGAGACCAGCGCGCTCATCACGTCGACCCGGACGTTGGAGAGCGCGGTCAGCGGGCCGTAGAGGCGGGTGAGCAGCAGCGCCAGGGTCACCACGGTGCCGGCGCTGACGTTGCCGGTGACCGCGAGCCAGCCGCCGAGGCCGTAGGTGAGCGCCTGGGCCAGCGAGGCGACCAGCAGCATGGCCACGAAGAACGTTCGCGAGTACATCGCGGACTGGATGCCGATGTCGCGGACCCGCTCGGCCCGCCCGGCGAACCGCCGCGCCTCCACCTCGGGCCGGCCGAAGAGCTTCACCAGCAGCGCCCCCGAGACGCCGAAGCGCTCGGTCATCGTCGCGTTCATCTTCGCGTCGAGGTTGTAGGACTCCCGGGTGATCTCGGCGAGCCGCTTGCCGACCCGGCGGGCCGGGATGATGAACACCGGCAGCAGCACCAGCGACAGCGCCGTGATCTGCCACGACAGGGTGAACATCACGGCGGCGGTGAGCACCAGCTGGATGACGTTGCTGACCACGCCGGAGAGCGTCGAGGTGAACGCCCGCTGGGCGCCGAGCACGTCGTTGTTGAGCCGGCTGACCAGCGCGCCGGTCTGGGTGCGGGTGAAGAACTGTAGCGGCATCCGCTGGACGTGGTCGTAGACCCGGGTGCGCAGGTCGAGGATGATGCCCTCGCCGATGCGGGCCGAGTACCAACGCTGGGCGAGGGAGAGCAGCGCGTCGGCCACCGCGAGCGCGGCGATGACCAGGGCCAGCCGGACCACCAGGTCGCCTGCGGTCGAGCCGCCCCGGTTGATCGCGTCGATCACGTCGCCGGCGAGCACCGGGGTGGCCACGCCGATGATCGCGGCCAGCACCACGGTCACGAGGAACACGACGATGTCCCGGCGGTAGGGCTGGGCGAAGGCCACGATCCGGCGGGCGACGCCACGCTTGAGCCGGTGGGTGGAGATCTCGTCGCGGCTGCGCATCGACCGGAGCATGCTCCAACCGGCCATGCCGCCGCCGGACATCGGGTTGGACACGTTCACCTCCGGGTCGTCGGGTCGACCGCACCGTCAGGTCAATTCTCCCGACGACTCTGACAACCTCGGCCGTAACCCGGATCTTCCCGAACGGTCCTTACTATTCTCCCCGCCCGGCGAGATCGCGCAGCCGACGGGTCTGCGCCTCGCGCTCGGCCCGCTGCTGCTCGGCGGCGGATCGGCCGGCGGCACCGGCCAGCAGCGCCTTGATCTCCACCACCGCGTCCCGGTTGTTGGCCAGCAGGCCGGCGGTCAGATCGCGCACCGCGGCGTCCAGCTCGGCGTTCGGCACGACCAGGGTGGCCAGGCCGATCCGGTCCGCCTCGCCGGCGTCCAGGCGCCGGCCGGTGGCGCAGATCTCCAGCGCGCGGGAGTAGCCGACCAGGTCGACCAGGCGCTTGGTGCCGGCGAGATCCGGCACCAGGCCGAGCGTCACCTCGGCCATCGAGAACTTCGCGTCCTCGGCGAGCACCCGCAGGTCGCAGGCGAGCGCCAGCTGGAAGCCGGCGCCGATCGCGTGGCCCTGCACGGCGGCGACGGAGACGATGTCCGGCCGGTGCAGCCAGGTGAAGCCGCCCTGGAGCTCCGCGATCCGGTCCGCGCACTCCTGCTCCGGCAGGGTGGCGAGCTCGGCGAACGAGCCCGGCCCGGACGCCCCGGCCACCGTCAGGTCGAGGCCGGCGGAGAACGCCCGACCCTCGCCGCGGACGACCACGACGCGCACGTCGCCGGGGAGATCCCTGGCGAAGTCGCTCATCGCCTGCCACATCGCCGGGGTCTGCGCGTTGAGCACGTCGGGCCGGCACAGCGTGACCGTCGCGACCGGCCCGTCACATTCCAGCCGAACCCCGGTCGCCTCGGCGGTCACCGGGCGACCCGGGGTGCGGCGCTGGTGGACGACGCTGGTGGGCGGATCACGCCTTCTTGCGGCGCCGGGCGCCGCCACGCTGCCGCAGCTGAACCCCGGACTCGGTGAGCACCCGGTGGATGAACCCGTAGGAACGGCCGGTCGAGGCCGCGAGCGCGCGGATGCTCTCACCCGAGGTGTACCGCTTGACCAGGTCCTTGGCGAGCGTCTGACGCTCGGCTCCGACGATCCGGCGACCCTTCTCAGTGCTGGTGGCTGTGCCAGTGGCTGCCATGCTGTGTCCTCACGTCCCAGACTGTGCGGTTCGGATACGGTCCCACCTATTAGACCGCCTCGAACGATCATGCGCCAGATATCAACTCTTCGCCAACCGACACGCTATGCGTTGTCACCTTCCCGGAAGAGTGACACTTCCGACGCGATCCGGGTCCCCCCGCGGGCGCCCGGACGGCGGCGGCGGGCGCTCCGTACCCTGCTCGGGTGATCGACCTCCTCGGCACCGCCGCCGGCGCGGCGGTGGTCTTCGCCGCCACCGACATCGACGACATCGTCATCCTGACGCTGTTCTTCGTCGCCGCCCGGACCACCGGGCGTCCCCGGCCCTGGCAGATCGTGGCCGGGCAGTACCTGGGGATCGGCGCGCTCGCGCTGGCCAGCGCGGTGGCCGCGGCCGGGCTGCTGGTGGTGCCCGACCCGTGGACCGGGCTGCTGGGCCTGCTGCCGATCGCCCTCGGCGTCCGCGCGCTGCTCGACCGCGACGCCGACGAGGGCCCGGCGGTGGTGGGCTCCGCCCTCGGCGTGGCCGGGGTGACGATCGCCAACGGCGCCGACAACGTCGCCGTCTACGTGCCGGTGTTCCGCGCCCTCGGCCTCGCCGACAGCGCGGCCTTCCTGCTGGTCTTCGTGGTGCTCATCGCGCTCTGGTGCGCGGCCGGCGCCTGGCTCGGCGGCCACCCCCGGGTGACCCGGCTGGTCGAGCGCGCCGGGCACCGGCTCGTCCCGGCCATCTTCGTCGCCATCGGCCTGGTCATCCTGGCCACCTCCGGCGTCCTGACCCACCTGCTCGCCCTGGTGCGCTGAGCGCGGCGCCCCGGTCAGGCGAGTTCGACGAGTTCGAGCAGGTCGTCGCTCCAGGCGTCCTCGTCGCCGTCGGGGAGCAGGATGGCGCGGTCGGGCTTCAGCGCCATGACCGCGCCGGGGTCGTGGGTGACCAGCACGATCGCGCCCGGGTAGCGGGCGATGGCGTCGAGCACCTGCTCCCGGCTGACCGGGTCGAGGTTGTTCGTCGGCTCGTCCAGCAGCAGCACGTTCGCCCCGGAGCAGACCAGGGTGGCCAGGGCCAGCCGGGTCTTCTCGCCGCCGGAGAGCACCCCGGCCGGCTTGTCCACGTCGTCGCCGGAGAACAGGAACGCGCCGAGGATCTTGCGCAGCTCGGTGTCGGTCTGCTCGATGGCGGCGCTGCGCATGTGCTCCAGCACCGTCCGCTCCACGTCGAGCGTCTCGTGCTCCTGCGCGTAGTAACCCAGCCGCAGGCCGTGCCCGGCGTGCACCTCGCCCGTGTCCGGCTCCAGCAGGCCGCCGAGCATCCGCAGCAGGGTGGTCTTGCCGGCGCCGTTGAGGCCGAGGATGGCCACCCGGGAGCCCCGGTCCACCGCCACGTTGACGTCGGTGAAGATCTCCAGCGAGCCGTACGACTTGGACAGGCCCGTCGCGGTGAGCGGCGTCTTGCCGCACGGCGCCGGGCTCGGGAAGCGCACCTTCGCCACCTTGTCGGCGACGCGGACCTCCTCCAGGCCGGCGATGAGCTTCTCGGCCCGCCGGGCCATGTTCTGCGCGGCGACGGTCTTGGTGGCCTTGGCCCGCATCTTGTCGGCCTGCGCCATCAGCGCACCGGCCTTCTTCTCGGCGTTGGCCCGCTCCCGGCGGCGGCGGCGCTCGTCGGTCTCGCGGGCCTCCAGGTACGCCTTCCAGCCGAGGTTGTAGACGTCGACCACCGAGCGGGTGGCGTCGAGGAACCAGACCTTGTTCACCACCGACTCCAGCAGCGAGCCGTCGTGGGAGATCACGATCAGGCCGCCCTTGTGGTTGGCGAGGAAGCCGCGCAGCCAGGTGATCGAGTCGGCGTCGAGGTGGTTGGTCGGCTCGTCGAGGAGCAGGATGCCGCCGCCGTTCTCCCCCGCGTCGCGGAACAGGATCCGGGCCAGCTCGATGCGGCGGCGCTGACCGCCGGAGAGGGTGCCGATGGTCTGGGCGAGCGCCCGGTCCGGCAGCCCGAGGTTGGCGCAGATCCGGGCGGCCTCGGCCTCGGCGGCGTACCCGCCCAGGGAGGCGAACTGGTCCTCCAGCGCGCCGTAGCGGCGGACCAGCTTGTCGTCGGCGCTCTCGGCGAGCTTGGCCTCGATCTCCTTCATCTGGGCCATCAGCACGTCCAGGCCCCGCGCGGAGAGCACCCGGTCGCGGCCGGTGACCTGCAGGTCGCCGGTCCGCGGGTCCTGCGGGAGGTAGCCGATGGCGCTGCGCCGCTCGATCTGCCCGGCGTACGGCTGTCCCTCGCCGGCGAGCACCTTGAGCGTGGTGGTCTTGCCGGCGCCGTTGCGGCCGACCAGGCCGATCCGGTCACCCGGCTGCACCCGCAGCGTGGTGTCGGACAGCAGGATCCGGGCGCCGGCGCGCAGCTCCAGGCCGGTGGCAGTGATCATGTCGGAGGACTCGCTCTCGGGATCTGGAAGGGCTGACTCAGGGCACGCGAAAGCGCCGGCGAGCACGAGGCCCGTCGGCGCGGGGCGGTTCAGCCTTCGCAGAGCAGCACGGGGGCAAGTGTACCGGGCGCCGCCCGAGCGCCCCTCCGGATTACCGGCCAAGATCATCGGGTACCGAAACACCGTCCGGACCCGGTCCGGTACCGCAACCACCAAAACGGATCGAAACGGTGATCGGGGTAGACATGGAGCTGAACGAGAACGCGCGGATCGACACCAGCCAGGTGGACGACCGGCGAGGATCCGGCGGGGGCGGCGGGCTGGGCGGCATCCCCATCCCGATCGGCGGCGGCCGGGGCGGCATCGTCGGCCTCGTCATCGCCGTGCTGGTCGCCCTCGTCGGCGGCGGCTTCGGTCTGAACGCCGCCACCAACGGCGGCGGGGACCCGCAGGGCGACAACACGTCGCTGGAGCAGAAGTGCTCGGCCGACGACGCGCTCAAGCAGCTCGACTGCCGCAACGCGCTCTACGTCAACTCCATCCAGGCGTACTGGCGCACGGCCCTGCCCGAGGCGTTCGGCGAGCAGTACCGCCCGTCGCGGACGGTGTTCTTCAGCCAGGGCGTCAGCACCGCCTGCGGGCAGGCCGACTCCGGCGTCGGCCCGTTCTACTGCCCCGCCGACGACCTGGTCTACATCGACCTCACCTTCTACCAAGTGTTGGCGCAGCAGCTCGGCGCGGAGGGCGAGTTCGCCCAGCCGTACGTGCTGGCCCACGAGTACGGCCACCACGTGCAGGACCTGCTCGGCACCGAGGCCCAGATGCGCCGCCAGCAGCAGCGCGACCCGGACAGCGCCAACGCGCTCTCGGTGAAGCTCGAGCTCCAGGCCGACTGCTACGCCGGCGCCTGGGCGAAGAACGCCACCGGCACCGCCGACGAGAGCGGCCAGAAGATCTTCACCAGCATCACCGAGCAGGACATCCGGCAGGCCATCGACACCGCCGAGAAGATCGGCGACGACGCCATCTCCGAGCGGGCGAACCGGCCGGTGAACCCGGAGGAGTTCACCCACGGCTCCTCCGAGCAGCGCCGGCAGTGGTTCACCCGGGGCTACGAGACCGGCGACCCGAAGTCCTGCGACACCTTCGGCGGGGCGCTGTGACGGCAGCGGGACGGGCGGGCTGACCGCCCGTCCGGACGGACGCGCGTACGGGCCCGGTCGCCACGGCGACCGGGCCCGTACGTGTTGCGGCGCAGGCGGTGGTCAGACCCGCTGCCAGAGCGCCGGCACGTTCGGCGGCTCCCAGCCGGGCTGCGCGGTGTGCCCCTGCAGGCAGCGGTAGGAAACCCCGGCGTAGTCGACCGTCGCGCCGGTGGCGTACACGGCGCCGACCTGCCAGGTCGTGCCGCCCGGCGGGTTGCCGGTCGAGGTGGGCGTGGGGGTCGGGCCGGGGCCCGCGGTGGTGACCAGGCTCAGCCCGTACGCCGCCAGGATCGGGTTGACGGGCTGGAAGTACATGGTGCCGCCGGTGCTGCAGTTGCCGGAGCCGCCCGAGGTGACCCCCTGGGCCTGGTCACCGGAGATCCAGGAGCCGCCGGAGTCGCCCGGCTCGGCGCAGGCGTTGCTGCGGGTCAGCCCGCTCACCGTGCCCTCGGGGTAGGTCACCGAGGCGTTCTTCTGCTGGATGGTGCCGCAGCGCCAGCCGGTGGTGGAGCCGGACCGGCAGACCGCCGCGCCCACCGCGGCCTCGACGCTGCCGGCCACGGCCACCGTCCCGCCCCGGTAGTCGTTGACCAGCCCACGCGGGGTGTTCCCGGCGTCCACCTGCACCCAGGCGTAGTCGCGGCCGGGGAAGGTGGAGCCGCGCACCGTGCCGCCCGGTTGCGAGGTGCGGGCGCCGGCCCGGCCGCAGTGGCCGGCGGTGACGAAGCCGCCGCTGACCGAGAACCCGATCGAGCAGCGGCTGCTGCCGGTGTAGTAGGCGTTGCCGCCGATCACGTCCGCGTACGGCCTCGGGTCCTCCGTGCTGGCGCGGACGCGCAGCACGCCGGCCGGCACCCCGGCGGCGGCCGCGAAGGAGCGGACGGCGGACGCGCCGCCGTCGCGCGCGAGGACCACGACGGCGTTGCCGGGCAGGTCGGCGTACCAGCCGATCACCGCGGCCGGCGCGGCGGCGGCCCCGCGGTTCAGCCGGTCGACAGCCGCGTCCAGGGCACGCTCGGGGTACGTCACCGGAACCGGGAGCGCGCCGAGGTTGCGGACCGAGGCGGCGTCGGCGGCGCTGGTGACGCCGACCGCCACGGCGTCGCCCCGCTCCACGACCCAGGTGCCGCCGTAGCGGGCGCCGAGGGTGGTGCGCAGCACCCGCTGGACCCGGCTGGCCCGGTCGTCGACGTCGAGACGGGCGCGGGCCTGGGCCGGGGTCAGCCGCAGGTCCCGCTGCAGGGCGGCGAACATCTCGGGGGCGACGCCGTCGGGGGCGGCGACCGGGGCGGCGGACGCGGCGGTGGGCTCGGTGCCGGCGTGGGCGGACAGGGCAACGGTCAGCACCAGGGCAGCGGCACTCAGGGTAGTCGCCGTCACGGTGGCTGTTCGGCGGAGCATGGGGTTCTCCTCGCGGTCGGGACAGTGTGGAGGGGCGAAGCGACCGGGTGTGAGCAGGCACGAAGTGCCGATCGACGGGCTGACGGCCGGTGCGCTACTAGAGAGACAACATTTGTTGTTAACTCTGTTGCCATTACCGTAGGTTAGGCATCCGATGCCGTCAATAGAGGTGGCGGTCGATCTGACCCCGTCTCGCGTCAGCGCAGGGAGTTGCCCGTGTCCCCGTCGCGCCCGCCCGCCCCGTCGCCCCGCCCGGCCCCGTCCGTCCGATCACGACCGGCCGTCGCCGGAGCACCGTCGGCGCTGCCCCGCCACCACCTGGCGGCGCCCGCCCCGGACGGCGTGCCGTTCGCCGTCGGCACCTTCGACGAGATCGGCCCGCTGTCGCGCGCCGACTTCCCGCACCGGCACACCTTCTACGAGCTGGTGTACGTCACCCACGGCCGGGCGTCGCACGTCATCGACCTCGACGCCCACCCCGTCCGGCCGCCGCACCTGTTCGTGGTCACGCCGGGCCAGGTGCACCACTGGCGGGACCAGCGCGACCTGCGCGGGCACGTGCTGCTCTGCGCCGCCGAGTTCCTGCTCACCGTGCCGGCGGCCCGCGACGCGCTGCACCGCTCGACCCACCGCTCCTGGCGCCCCCGCGACGCCACCCAGGCGAGGAGGGTCGTCACCCTGCTCCGCTGGACGACCGCCGAACACCGCCGGGCCGCGCCGGGCCACGACAACACCCTCCGGGCCTACCTGCACCTCCTGCTCACCGAGGTACTCCGGGCCCGCCCCACCCGGCCGGCCCCCGACCCGCCGCCCGAGGCCACCACCCGCAACCGCCGGGCCGCCGCCATCGCCCGCCGCTTCGAGGAACTGCTCGCCGAGCCGGACCTCGTCGGCGAGCCGCCCCGCACGTACGCCCGCCGGATCGGCGTGTCGGTGCGCCACCTCAACGCCGCGGTGCCGCTGGCCACCGGTACCACCCCAGTCCGGCTGATCCGCCGGGCCCGGGTGCTGGAGGCGAAACGCCTGCTGACCGGGACCGACCTGACGGTGGCCGCCATCGCCGGCCGGCTCGGCTTCGCCGACCCCGCCTACTTCTGCCGGTTCTTCCGCCGCGAGGTCGGCGACTCCCCCGGCGCGTTCCGACGGGACGGCGGAAAACACCACGACCGCGACCTGCGACACATCGACGCGCCCTGACGTCGGTCAATAGCGTCGGATCGCCGGCCGCGCCGGCTGACCCGGCTTCGCGGCCCACGGCCCGGCCGAACCGGGAACCCGTTGCCCCACGAGGAGGAGCGCTCATGAACGGTGCACCAGACCACGCGCAGGAGCCCGGCGAGCCGGGTCCCCGCGGCGGCGTGACACGCAAGAGCGTGCTGAAGGTGGCGGCGCTGGCGCTGCCCGCTCCGTTCCTGGTCGCCGGCGCCGCCCAGGGCGTCGGCACGGAGGCGACCGCGTCGCCACCGCCCCTCACCCCGTACTGCGACGACGGCGACGACCCGACGCCGGAGCAGATGGAGGGCCCCTACTTCAAGCCGAACTCGCCGCGGCGGACGTCCCTTGTCGAGGCCGGCGTGGTCGGCACCCGGCTCACCGTCACCGGCCACGTCTTCGGGCTGGACTGCCGGCCGGTCCCCGGCGTGCTGCTGGACTTCTGGCAGGCGGACGCCAACGGCGCCTACGACAACACCGGCTACCGGCTGCGCGGCCACCAGTTCACCGACGCCGCGGGCGCGTACCGGCTCACCACGATCGTGCCGGGCCTCTATCCCGGACGGACGCGGCACATCCACGTCAAGGCACAGGCGCCCAACCGGCCGGTGCTCACCACCCAGCTGTACTTTCCCGGCGAACCGCGGAACAACACCGACCCGATCTTCGACCCCGCCCTGCTCATGGCGGTGCGTGCGGTGGACGGCGGCCGGGAGGCCAGCTTCGACTTCGTGCTGAACGTCACCTCCGGTCCCACCCCCACCCCGACCGGCACCGCGCCCGGCGGCACCTGGGCACCCGGCACCGCGTACCCGGCCGGCGCCCGGGTGACGTACGGTGGCCTGGGATACCGGTGTCTCCAGGCGCACACCGCCCAGCCCGGCTGGGAGCCGCCGCACACGCCGGCGCTCTGGGCCAGGGACTGACGCGGGACCGTGAAACGTACCGGTCGCCCGTCCTGTCGTGGGTCGGGGGCGGGCGACCGGTCGCCCCAGGGTCCACAGCGGCCCGGACGTGCCGGGCGCGGGCCGGACGTGCCGGGCCCACGGCGGTGCCGGGCGCGGGCCGGACGTGCCGGGGCTACCGGTCCGGGCGGGGCGGCGTCCATGGCCGGGGCACGGCCGGGCGGGGCGGTGTCCACATCGGGCGGGCACGGGCCGGCCGCGCGACGGCCGTTGCGGGGCCGGTCGAATCAGGCCGAGCCGCGGAGCGCCGAGACCCGTTCGCCGAGCTGCTCCACCTGGTGCAACCCGTCGCGGAGCAGGTCGAGCGCGTCCCCGGGCCGGTCCCACCCGTCGAGCCGGTCCGCCAGCAGGAGGACCAACGCGGCCAGCTCCCGGCGCCGCCCGGCCGCCCGGTAGCCGGCGATCGCCGCCCGCAGGTGCCGCTCGGCGCCGGCCCGTTCCCCGACGTCGGCCCGCAACAGCCCACGCACCCGCTCGGCGCGGGCCGCCACCACCGCGTCGCCGTCCGGGTCGGCGTCCCGCAGCAGCGCCTCGGCGCGCTCGGGCTGCCCCAGGGCGTGGTGGACCTCGGCCAGCTCCACCCCGACGTCCCCGGCCAGGGCCCGCTGCCCGGCGTCGGCCAGCGCCGTGTGCGCGTCCGCCAGGTCGGCGAGGGCGCCGGCCAGGTCGCCGGCCGCCCGGCGCCCCTGCCCCCGGGCCCGGTGGCAGCACGCCAACTGCACCCGCATGGCGACCTGCCGGGCCGCCTGGCGGGCCTGCTCCGTGGCGACTTCGGCCTCCGCCGCCCGTCCCGAGGCGAGCAGCGAGCGCGCCACGGCCAGGTGCAGCTCCGCCACCCGGGCCGGCGCGGGCAGCACCGCCAGGGCCAGGGCCCGCGCGGCGTCCTCCGCCGCCGCGTCCCCGTCGCCGAGCGCCACGTGGCAGAGCACCAGCTCGGCGTGGAGGGCCAGCAGGGCCGACGGGTCCGGATAGCCCTCCCGGGTCAGCGCGTCCCGTGCCTCGGTAAGCAGGTAGCGGGCGTACCGGGGATCACCGGCGCGGCACGCCACCGCCGCGCGGCCGGCCACCACCTCCGCACGAACGTGCGGCGGCGCCCCTGCCAGCAGCTCCTCGGCCCGGTCCACCTCGACTGACGCGGCGTCGAGATCGCCCCGGCGCAGCGCGGCACCGGCCAGACCGAGCCGGGCCCGGGCGGCCAGCACCGGCTCGGCCAGGTCGACGGCGACCACGGCCACCTCCCGGAGGAGGGCGCTCGTCCCGCCCGCCGCCCCGGCCAGGTCCGCATCGACCAGCCGGAGACACAGGCGCACCGCCTCGGCCGGCGAGCGGCCGGTGGTCAGGTCCGCGGGGGTGACGCCGAGCCGCTCGGCGAAATGGGCGACGGCGTCGGCGGAGGGCATCCGGCGTCCGCCCTCGACGGCGGAGACATAGGCCGCGGTGTACCGCGGCTCGGCAAGGGCGCGCTGGGTCAGGCCCCGCTCCGCCCGCAACCGCTGGAGGCGCACGCCCAGCCCGCCCGACGCCCCACCTGCGACGACAGGCTCCGGCGGCCCGGACGCAGGCACCCGCTCCGCGACGACCGGCTCCGGCCCGGACGCAGGCACGCGCTCCGCGACGACCGGCTCCGGCCCGGTCGCGGACACGCGCTCCGGCGTGGCGGGCTCCGACCGGGTCACGACAGGCGCTCCGCCGCGCGCAGGCCCCGACGCAGCACCGCCGCGGCCGCGTCCCGCTCCGACCGGCCCAGCAGCAGCTCGGCGAGGTGGCGGCAGGTGATCACCACGTCCCCCATCAGGCCGGCCCGCTCGTACCGGTCGACCGCGCGCAGCAGCAGCCGCCGCGCCTGGTCGTCGTCGCCCTGGGCGGCCCGCACCAGCCCGCGTACCCGGTCGGCCTCGGCCATCAGCTCACGGTGGTCGCAGGCGGCAACCGTCCGGGCGGCCTCCTCGGCCAGCTCGCCCGCCTCGTCGAGGGCACCCTCCCGCCGGCGCGCCTCGGCCAGCTCCAGCGTCGCCCCGGCGTGGTCGAGCACCGCGCCGACGGCGCCCAGCATCTCCCGGGCGGACCGCAGTTCCGTTCCCGCCTCCCCCGGCCGCCCGGCCCGCAGCAGCACGTAGCCACGGGCCCAGCGGCACAGCGCGATCTCGCGGGTCAGCCCCAGCTCGGCGTAGCCCCGGGCGGCCTCGCGCAGGTGCCGGTCCGCCTCGGCCAGCTCGCCGTCGCGGCGCAACTGCCCGGCCACGGCGTGGAACTGCGCCACCCACTCCCGGTTGCCCACCCGGCCGAGCAGGGGCGTCACCTCCCGCTCCAGCCGCCGGGCCCGCTCCCGCCAGCTCAGCTCGAGGAACGTGTACATCAACGCGTTGGTCAACCGCAGCTCGGCGTCGGCGTCCGCCGGCGGCGCCACCCGCAGGTCCCGCAGGCCGCCCTCCAGCATCGCCACCGCCCGCGGGGCGTCCCCGGTGACCAGCAGGCAGTACGCCTGCCGGGCCAGCACCGCCGCGCGCAGCGCCGGGCACCCGTCGGGCAGCGCCTTCGCCAGTTCGTCGTAGCGGGCGGCGGCGTCCTCCGTCAGCCCCCGGTGCAGTTGCGCCTCCGCCAGGTGGTATCCGGCCCAGCCGGCCAGTTCGGACAGTCGGTAGTGCTCCGCCCGGCGGCGTACCGCGGTCAGCGCCCGCTCGGCGGCGTCCAGCCGGCCGGCGGAGAGGGCCCGCCTGGCCGCCGCGTGCTCGGCCGCGAGCCGGGCGGCGGCGTTGGCCGGTCGGCCGTACCGCAGGTCGTCCACCGGCAGCCCGAGCCGGTCCGCGAAGTATGCCAGCGCCTCGGGGCTGGGCATCCGCGCGCCCGACTCCACCGCGCCGAGGAACGCGCGGGTGTAGCGGGAGCCGACCACCTGCTGCTGGGTCAGGCCCCGGGCCACGCGCAGCCGCCTGATCCGGTGGCCCAGGCTCTCCACCACCAGGTCGTCGTCGGGGGCGCTCTCGGCACCGACCACGACGACGTCGGCCGCAGCCGTCTCCGCCATCCCGGCTCCTTCCCCACCCTCCCGCCCAGCCTAGTGCGACCGCCGTCCGGCCGGCCGGCCCCGAGCGGCGTCCCGCCGGGCCGGAGTCGCCCTGGCCCCGGATCAGGACGGCGCGGGGTCGCGCACCAGGATCCGGACGGCCCGGGCGCCGGCGACGGCGGCGACCAGCACCGCGTGCCGGGGCTCGGGGACGTCGAGCAGGCGCTCGGCGCGGAGGGCGGCGAGCGGGGCGAGCCGCCGGTCGGCGAGGACGGTGTCCACCGCACGCCGGTCGCCGCCGCAGACCAGCGCGCTCAGCGACGGCGCCGCCGGCAGCAGCAGGCGTACGGCCAGGTCGGCGGCGTCGCCCAGCGCCGCCTTCGCCTGGTTGTCGCGGCGTCGGGCGAAGCGCTGCTGGGACCAGCCGCCGGCGGCGGTGCGGCCCTGCACGTACCGGGTGTCCACCTTGGAGACCGTCAGCTCCTCCCCCGCCGCCACGCCGACGGCGACCGCGCCCTTGCGGGCCAGCAGCAGGCCGATCCGGCGGGGCGTGACCGCGGCGGCCACGAAACCGGGCACGTCCGAGGCGGCCCGCGCGCCGGGCGGGGTGTGCAACTCGGCGCTCGCGCCGTCCGGGGCGGCGAGCAGCAGGCCGTACGCCTGCGCGGTGGTGACGGGCGGGCCGTGCCGGTCGGCGAAGCCGGCGACCCAGCGGGCGACCCGGCCCGGAGCCACCTCGACCCACCGGCCCCCGCCTACCGCCGGCCTGCCGACCACGACAACCTCCCTGGTGACGTTCGTGCCGGAACGCGGGCCGGTTCAGCCACGGAGCAACCGCCACGTCGCGAGCGCCGTGTCGGCCGCGCCTGCCGGCGCCCCCGCCGCCGTCCAGGTGGCGATGACGCCGGTCAGGGCGCCGGCGAGGTAGGCGGCGTGGACGTCCACCGGCACGTCGTCCGTCCCCCGGGGACGGGCCCGGCCCTCCAGGCTCCGCCGCAGTTCGGCGGCGAGGCGGTCCCGCAGGCCCGCCGCGAAGCGGGCGCTGCCGTGCGGGGACAGCATCCGACGGTAGAGGACGGCGTTGGCGGCGACGGTGTCGAAGAGGTCGCGGAGCGGCTGCGGCGGCTCGTCGCGCGGGGCGTCCAGCGGGCAGAGCGCCGCGGCGCGCGCCACCTGGGCCACCGCCTCCTCCATCGCGTCCGCGACGAGCGCGTCCAGATCGGGGAAGTGGAGGTAGGTCGTCGCGCGGTTCACCCCGGCCCGCTTGGCCACCTCGGCGATCGTGATGTCGCCCAGCTCCCGCTCGGCCGCCAGGTCGAGGACGGCCGCCCGCAGCCTGGCCCGGGTCCGCCGGACGCGGGGGTCGGAGGTGTTCACCCCGCCACTATACGACACCCGTGGTTTATGCGACAGGTGTCGGGTAACCTGGCGGGCATGCGGATCGAGATCTGGGCGGACGTCGTCTGCCCGTGGGCGTACATCGGCAAGCGGCGGCTGGAGCGGGCGCTGGCGTCCTGGGAGGGTGACCCGGTCGAGGTCGTCTGGCGGCCGTACCGGATCGACCCGTCCGCCCCCGCGCCCGGCGAACCCCTGGCGGACGTGCTGCGGGACCCGATGGTGGACGCCGCCCTGCGGGGGTGCGCGCCGGACCTCACGCCCGACGAGAACCGGGAACGCGTCTCCCGCATCGCGCTCGCCGAGGGCCTCGGCCCGCGCTGGGGCGCCGGCTGGCGGGCCAGCAGCCACGACGCCCACCGCCTCCTCGCCCTCGCCCACGAGGCCGGCGGCGCGCGCCTGCAGGACGCGGTGGCCGAGGAGGTCATGCGGGCACACTTCGTCGACGCCCTGGACATCAGCCTGCCCGGCGTGCTGGACGAGGTGTCCCGCCGGGCGGGCTTCCCGGCGGGAGGTGGGCTGCTGGCCGACGGCGGCGGCGACGCGACCGTCCGGGAGTTGGTGCTGCGGGGCCGGGCCGCGGGGGTGGCGACCTCCCCGACGTTCGTCGTGAACGGCGCGGCACTGCGGGGCGCCCAGCCCCCGGAGGTCATCCGCGGCTTCCTGACCGAGGCCGCCCGGCGCAGCCCGCGGCAACTCCCCGAGGAGGTCGAGCGCCTCCGGCACGCCGAGGCGCTGCTGGATCTCGGCGACCCCCTCGGCGCCCTGACCCTGCTCCGGCCCCTGCTGGACGCCCACGGCGACGATCGCGGCACCCGGCTGCTCGCCGCCCGGGCATACTTCCACTCCGCCCAGCTCAGCCGGGCCCTGGCGATCCTGGAGCCGCTGGCGGCGGCCGCGCCGGACGACGCGTACGTGCAGTTGCTGCTCGGGCGGACCCTCCAGCGGCAGGGCGACGCCCGGCGCGCCGCCGCCCACCTGCGCCTGGCGGCGGCCATGTCCCCCGGCTACGCCGCCTGACACCCGGGTCGCCCGCCGGGGTCGTCACGCCGCGGCCCGGGCAGGCCGTCCGCGGCGATGTCGGCGCGGCGGGGCCGGGCGGGCGGCCCGGGGCGTGGCGTCGCGGCGAGGCCGGGCCGGCGGGCGTGCGGCCCGGCCCCGGACTCATCGCGGCAGCAGCATCACGGTCGCCAGCGCCGCGATGAGACCGCTGGAGACCAGCGCCGTGACGCGCCGACCGCGCGGCCCGGCCAGGGTCCGCCCGACGAGGGTGCCCCCGCCGGCGATCAGCAGCTGCCAGCTCGCCGACGCGACGAAGGCTCCCGCCACGAAGAGCAGCGCGCCGGCCACGCCCGGATCCGCGCCGCCCTGCCGCCCGATGACGAGGGCGGCGAAGTAGACCACCGTCGCCGGGTTCAGCAGGGTCAGCGCGAGCACGCCGCCGAAGGCCCGCATCGGGGTGTCCAGGCCCCGGCGGGTGCCGGCCGGGACGCCCGGCCCGGTGCGGGGTCGTAGGGCGCGCCAGGCGGTGTGGCCGGCGAGGGCGAGCAGCACGACCGCAGCGGCCAGCCGCAAGGGCCCGGCGACCGGGGCGATCAGCCCGGCGACGGCGGCCCCGCCGAGGGCCGCCACGGCGGCGTAGAGCCCGTCGGCCGTCGCCACCCCCAACGCGGCGGCGGCACCGACCCGGAACGACGTGCGGGCGCTGAGCCCGAGGATGAGCACGGCGATCGCGCCGACCGGAACGGCGACGCCGTAGCCGGCGACCAGACCGGCCAGGAACGCCCCGGTCACGACGGTCGGTGGCGGCCCGAGACGACCCCGCGCACCGTCCGCTGTCGCCGCGCGCCGATGGTCGCGGCAACGAGGACGGGCTTCATCGGGTACGTCTCGATCACGCCCCGATCCTGCTCCCTGATGCCACCCTCCGCCACCGAATTGCTGACCGCCACGGTCACCGCCTCGAACGGGGCGGGGCCAGGGGCACCGGTGGTTTGGCCGCCACCCCGGACGCCCGGTCACGCCGAGACCCGGGCGCGGCCACGGCCACCGGCCGGCACGGCGGCCCGGGCCGCTGGCGTCGGCAGCCGAGCGGGGTGGGCCGCTCAGCGGTGTTCGGCGTTGTCCGGCGCCGGGGTTCGCAGGGATTGTTCGAGGATCCCGGCTCAGGTCGGCGGCCAGGGCCGCCCGCACGGGCGGACCGGCGGTCAGGCAGGCGGCGCGAGCCGGAGCAGGAGGAGAGACACGTCGAGCGCGCCACCCGGAGGGGCGGCGCGCTCGACGGACCGGCGCTGGGCCGGGTCAGACGTTGAAGCCGAGGGAGCGGAGCTGGTCGCGCCCCTCGTCGGTGATCTTGTCCGGCCCCCACGGCGGGAGCCACACCCAGTTGATCCGGATGTCGTCGACCAGGCCGCCGCCCGGCCCGGTGGTCAGCGCCTGCCGGGCCTGGTCCTCGATCACGTCGGTCAGCGGGCAGGCCGCCGAGGTCAGCGTCATGTCCAGGGTGGCGACGTTGTTGTCGTCGACGTGCACGCCGTACACCAGGCCGAGGTCGACCACGTTGATGCCCAGCTCGGGGTCGACGACGTCCTTCATCGCCTCCTCGATGTCGGCGACGGCGGCCTTCCCCCGGGCCGCCGGCGCGGCGTCCGTGGCCGGCGTGGCGGCAGCCGTTTCCGGCGCCGCCCTGCCCTCGGCCGCCGGCGTCGCCGCGGTGGCGGTGTCCTCGCTACTCATGCCTTAACCTCCGAAGGGCTCACGCCCACGCCGGCGCGTGCCGCGGCGTCCTTGAACGCCATCCACGGCAGCAGCGCGCACTTGACCCGGGCGGGGTAGCGGGCGACGCCCGCGAACGCGACCCCGTCACCGAGCACGTCCTCGTCCGGCGTGACCTGGCCACGGCCGGACATCAACTCGACGAACGCCTCGTGCACCTGGAACGCCTCACCCGCGCCCCGACCGACCAGCAGCTCGTGCAGCACGCTCGCCGACGCCTGGCTGATCGAGCAGCCCATGCCGTCGTACGAGACGTCGTGCAACACGTCGCCGTCGGTGGCGACCCGGACGGTGACCTCGTCGCCACAGGTCGGGTTCACGTGGTGCGCCTCGGCCACCCGGTCCGCCGGATCGCCCGCGTCCCGCAGGCCACGGCCGTGCGGGTGCTTGTAGTGGTCCAGGATGATCTCCTGGTAAAGAGACTCAAGCTGCATCAGGCTGAACTCCCGTAGATCCGCGGGCTCCCGCGTCGCCGCTCACTCGAACACCTTCCGCACCTGCTCCAGGCCCGCCACCAGGGCGTCGATCTCCTCGGTGGTGGTGTAGAGGTAGAACGAGGCCCGCGTCATGGCCGGCACGCCGAACCGGGTGCACACCGGCCGGGCGCAGTGGTGGCCGACCCGCACCTGCACGCCGAGGGAGTCGAGCACCTGTCCCACGTCGTGCGGGTGGATGTCGCCGAGGGCGAACGAGATGGTGCCGCCGCGGCCCACCGGCACGTTCGGCCCGAAGATCCGCAGGCCGCGCACCGAGCCGAGCGCGTCCAGCGCGTACGCCGTCAACTCCTTCTCGTGCCACTGGATGGCGCGCATCCCGATGCCGCTGAGGTAGTCGACGGCGGCGCCCAGCGCGACGGCCTCGGCGATCGGCGGGGTGCCCGCCTCGAACCGGGCCGGCGGCGCGGCGAACGTCGAGCCGGCCATCGACACCGTCTCGATCATCGAGCCGCCGCCGAGCACCGGCGGCATCGCCGCCAGCAGCTCGGCCCGGCCCCAGAGCACCCCGATGCCGGTCGGGCCGCACATCTTGTGACCCGTGAAGACGATGAAGTCGGCGTCGTAGTCGACCACGTCCATCGGCAGGTGCGGCACCGACTGGGAGCAGTCGAGCAGCAGCAGCGCCCCCACCTGCCGGACCCGCTCGGTGATCCGCGAGGTGGCGTTGACGGTGCCGAGGATGTTGGACATGTGCACCAGCGAGACGATCTTCGTCCGCTCGGTGACCAGCTCCTCCAGCCCGGACTCGTCCAGGCGCCCGTGATCGGTGACGGGGAACCAGCGCAGCGTCGCGCCGGTGCGCTCGGCCAGCAACTGCCACGGGACGATGTTCGAGTGGTGCTCCATCTCGGAGATCACGATCTCGTCGCCGGGGCCGAGCCGGAAGCGGGGGTCGGCGTCGGGCCGCAGCGAGGCGTTGGAGAACGCGTACGCCACGATGTTGATCGCCTCGGTGGAGTTCTTCGTGAACACCACCTCGTCCACGCTGGGCGCGTTGATGAACGCGGCGATCTTCGCCCGCGCGCCCTCGTACGCCTCGGTGGCCTCCGTGCCCAGCGTGTGCACCGAGCGGGACACGTTGGCGTTGTGCCTCGCGTAGTGCTCGGCGAGCACGTCGAGCACCTGCCGCGGCTTGTGCGAGGTGTTGGCGCTGTCGAGATAGACCAGCGGGTGCCCGTTGACCTCCCGGTCGAGGATCGGGAAGTCGGCGCGCACCGTGGCCACGTCGTAACGCGGCACGTCGTCGTACTGCGGCATCCCCGGTGGGATCGCGATGGTGGTCACCTCAGCTGGTCCTTCGCTCAGGCCCGCGCCGAACCGGCCCCGGCGACGTACCGCTCGTAGCCCTCTTCCTCGAGCTTGTCGGCCAGCTCCCGGCCGCCCTGCTCGACGATCCGGCCGGCGACGAAGACGTGCACGAAGTCGGGCTTGATGTAGCGCAGGATCCGGGTGTAGTGGGTGATCAGCAGCATCCCGGTGTCGCCGGTGTCGCGGACCCGGTTGACGCCCTCGCTGACCACGCGCAGCGCGTCCACGTCGAGGCCGGAGTCGGTCTCGTCGAGGATGGCGATCTTCGGCTTGAGCAGCTCCAGCTGCACGATCTCGTGCCGCTTCTTCTCGCCGCCGGAGAAGCCCTCGTTGACGTTGCGCTGGGCGAACGCCGGGTCCATCTGGAGGCGCTCCATGGCCCCGCGCAGCTCGCCGCCCCAGGTGCGCAGCTTCGGCGCCTCGCCGTCGATGGCGGTCTTGGCGGTACGCAGGAAGTTGGCCACCGAGACGCCGGGCACCTCGACCGGGTACTGCATGGCCAGGAAGAGGCCGGCGCGGGCCCGCTCGTCGACGGACATGGCCAGCACGTCCTCGCCGTCGAGGGTCACCGAGCCGCCGGTGATCTCGTACTTGGGGTGGCCGGCGATCGAGTAGGCCAGGGTCGACTTGCCGGACCCGTTCGGGCCCATGATCGCGTGGGTCTCCCCCGACTTCACCGTCAGGTCTACCCCGGCGAGGATCGGCTTGAGCTCACCCTCGGGCAGCTTGACCGACACCTTCAGGTCGCGGATCTCCAGGGTGCTCATTATCGGGTCACTCCATTGCTCGGCGTCAGGCTGACGTAGATGTCGCCGTCGCGGACTTCGACGGGATAGACGGGAACGGGTTCGGTGGCGGGCAGCCCGGTCGGCTCGCCGGTCCTCAGGTCGAAACGGGAACCGTGCAGCCAGCATTCCAGCGTGCAGCCCTCGACCTCCCCCTCGGAGAGGGCGACCGCGGCGTGGGAGCACTCGTCGTGGACGGCGTAGAAGGTGTCGTCCTCGCCGTGCACGATCGCGATCTGCGTGCCGTCGACGTCCGCGCTGATCGCGGTGCCCTTCGGCACGTCCTCGGTCGAGCAGATCTTGATCATCAGGCGCCGGCCTTCGCCAGTCGGGCCTCGATGGCGTCGCCGAGCCGCTCGCGCAGGTCCTCGACCGGGATCTTGTTGATCAGCTCGGCGAAGAAGCCGCGGACCACCAGGCGGCGCGCCTCGGCCTCCGGGATGCCCCGGGCCATCAGGTAGAACAGCTGCTCGTCGTCGAAGCGGCCGGTCGCGCTCGCGTGGCCGGCGCCGGCGATCTCGCCGGTCTCGATCTCCAGATTGGGTACGGAGTCCGCCCGCGCGCCGTCGGTGAGCAGCAGGTTCCGGTTGATCTCGTACGTGTCCGTGCCGGTCGCCTCGGCGCGGATCAGCACGTCGCCCACCCAGACGGTGCGCGCGCTCTCGCCCTGCAGGGCGCCCCGGTAGCCGACGTAGCTGCGGCAGTCCGGCACGCTGTGGTCGACCAGCTGGCGGTGCTCCAGGTGCTGCCCGGCGTCGGCGAAGTAGAGGCCGTACAGCTCGGCCTCGCCGCCCCGCTCGGTGTACTCCACCGAGGTGTACTGCCGGACCAGGTCGCCGCCGAGGCTGACCTGGACGTGCACCACCTTGGCGTCCCGGCCCAGCTTCACCTTCAGGTGCTGGGCCTGCACGGCGTCGTCGGCCCAGTCGGCGACGGTGACCAGGGTCAGCTTCGCCCCGTCGGCCACCGTCACCTCGACGTTGTCGGCCAGCGTCGCGCTGCCCTGCTGGTCGAGCACGACGGTGGCCTCGGCCAGCGGCTGCACGTCCAGCAGGATGTGCTGGTGGGCGACGCCGTCCCCCTGCCCGCGGGTCTCGATGGAGACCATGTCGCGCAGCACGGCCTCCCGCGCCACGGTCACCACGAGGGCCTTGTCGAACCGGCTCCACGCCTGGGCGCTGAGCCGGTCGAACGGCACCAGCACCCGGCCGAGGCGGGCGTCGTCCCGCTCGACCCACTCGGCGGTGACGCCGTCGGGCGCCCACACCTGCGTGACGATCTGCCCGGCCGACGCCGCGGCGTCGTCGAGCAGGCCCCGCAGCCGCTTGAGCGGGGTGAAGCGCCACTCCTCCTCCAGGCCCGTCAGGGCCGGGAAGTCGGCGACGTCGTACGAGCGGAGCGCCTGCGACTTGGTGCTGGGCGGCGCGGAAGCCTGGGTAGTCATCTCTTCCTTGGTCTGTTCTGCGTAGTCGGAGGGTCAGTCGGGCTGGTCGCGACGCGACGGGTCCGGGCCGGGCGGGGTCAGCCGACCGCGCCCTCCATCTGCAGCTCGATCAGGCGGTTGAGCTCCAGGGCGTACTCCATCGGGAGCTCCTTGGCGATCGGCTCGATGAAGCCGCGCACGATCATCGCCATCGCCTCGTCCTCGCTCAGGCCCCGGCTCATCAGGTAGAAGAGCTGGTCCTCGCTGACCTTGGAGACGGTGGCCTCGTGCCCCATCGACACGTCGTCCTCGCGGATGTCGACGTACGGGTAGGTGTCCGAGCGGGAGATGGTGTCGACCAGCAGCGCGTCGCACTTGACCGTGCTGCGGCTGTTGGTCGAGCCCTCCAGCACCTGCACCAGACCCCGGTAGGACGTCCGGCCGCCGCCACGGGCGATCGACTTCGAGACGATGGTCGAGGAGGTGTGCGGGGCGGCGTGCACCATCTTGGCGCCGGCGTCCTGGTGCTGGCCCTCGCCGGCCATGGCCACCGAGAGCACCTCGCCCTTGGCGTGCTCGCCGGTCATGTAGACCGCCGGGTACTTCATGGTGACCTTGGAGCCGATGTTGCCGTCGATCCACTCCATGGTCGCGCCCTCGTGGCACACGGCGCGCTTGGTGACCAGGTTGTAGACGTTGTTCGACCAGTTCTGGATGGTCGTGTAGCGGCACCGGGCGTTCTTCTTGACGATGATCTCCACCACGGCGCTGTGCAGCGAGTCCGAGGAGTAGATCGGCGCGGTGCAGCCCTCGACGTAGTGCACGTACGCGCCCTCGTCGACGATGATCAGCGTCCGCTCGAACTGGCCCATGTTCTCCGTGTTGATCCGGAAGTAGGCCTGCAACGGGATCTCCACGTGCACGCCCTTCGGCACGTAGATGAACGAGCCGCCGGACCACACGGAGGTGTTCAGCGCGGCGAACTTGTTGTCGCCGACCGGGATGACCGTGCCGAAGTACTCCTTGAAGATGTCCTCGTGCTCGCGCAGCGCGGTGTCGGTGTCGAGGAAGAGGACGCCCTGCTCCTCGAGGTCCTCACGGATCTTGTGGTAGACGACCTCGGACTCGTACTGCGCCGCGACACCGGCGATCAGCCGCTGCTTCTCCGCCTCGGGGATGCCCAGCTTGTCGTAGGTGTTCTTGATGTCCTCGGGCAGGTCCTCCCAGCTGGTGGCCTGCTTCTCGGTGGACCGGACGAAGTACTTGATGTTGTCGAAGTCGATCCCGGTGAGGTCGGCGCCCCAGGCCGGCATGGGCTTGCGGCCGAACAGCCGCAGACCCTTCAGCCGCAGGTCGAGCATCCAGGCCGGCTCGTTCTTCTTGGCCGAGATGTCCCGCACCACCGCCTCGTTGAGGCCGCGCTGGGCGACCGCCCCGGCGACGTCGGGGTCGGCCCAGCCGTACTCGTAGCGACCCAGGGCGGCGAGCTGCTCTTCCTGGGTCAGGGGCTGGACGATCTGCTCGGTCATCTATCTGTCCTCACAGTGGTGACGGTCTTACCGGACTGGGCACGCCCCGGCTGGGCGGGAATGTGCGTGGTGCACACCCCGTCGCCGTGCGCGATGGTGGCCAGGCGCTGCACGTGGGTGCCGACCAGGCGGGAGATCACCGCGGTCTCGGCCTCGCACAGCTGGGGGAACTCGGCGGCCACGTGCGCCACCGGGCAGTGGTGCTGACAAAGCTGGCCGCCGGAGGCGATCGTGGACGCGTTGGCAGCGTAGCCCTCGGCGGTCAGCGCCCCGGCGAGCGCCTCGGCCCGCGCGAGGGGGTCGTCGCCGGCATCCTCCATGGCGGCCCGGCAGCGGGCCTCCAGGGCGGCGACCTGGTCGGTGGCGAACGCCTCGACGGCCTCGGAGCCGCCGTTGCGCGCGATCCAGCGCAGCGCGGCGGTGGCCATGTTGTCGTAGTGGTGGGTGCCGCAGCGGCCGCGGGCCGCGTCGGTCAGCAGGAACACCTTCGCCGGCCGGCCCCGGCCCCGGTGGCCACGGACGGTCTGGTCGCGGGCGACCACGTCACCGTCGGCGAGCATCGCGTCGAGGTGCCGGCGGATCGCGGCCGGGCTGAGCCCGAGCGCCGAGCCGAGCTGCGCGGCGGTGGTCGCACCCCGCTCCAACAGCAGCTGGGTGACCCGGTCACGGGTGGAGAGATCCGCGACGGACGCGGACTGACCGGCGGCCGGAGGGGCCGCCGGCTGCTGCCCCGAGAGCGCCGCCGCGTTTTTCACAACGCCCACGTTACGTAATTCGTCGGAGGGCCGCAAACCCGGGTCCCGGTGATCCGAACCACCGCGCCGGCGGAGTCGCACGAACCTCGATCACTACGGTGCGTAGGATTTGCGCCGTGACTCCATCCGTCCGGTTCCCGGTCTCCACCGCTCTGCTGCGCCGTCTCGCGCTCGCCTCGATCATCGCGAACGTGGGCATCGTCGTCACCGGCGGGGCGGTCCGGCTCACCGAGTCCGGTCTCGGCTGCCCCACCTGGCCCCGGTGCACGGACGAGTCGTACGTGGCAACCGCCGAGATGGGCATCAACGGGGCGATCGAGTTCGGCAACCGCCTGCTCACCTTCGCCGTCGGCGTCATCGCGCTGGCCGTCCTGGTGGCCGTGCTGCTGCACCGCCCCCGCCGGCGGGAGCTGGTCCCGCTGGCGGTCGCCGTGCTCTTCGGCATCCCCGCCCAGGCGATCGTCGGCGGCATCACCGTGCTCACCGACCTCAACCCGTGGGTGGTCGGCCTGCACTTCCTCGCCTCGATGCTCGTCATCGCGGCCGCGTACGCGCTCTGGCGGCGGATCAACGATCCGGCCGGTCCGGCGGTGGCCGTGGTGCCGGCGCCGCTGCGGACCCTGGCCGTGCTCACCACCGTGGTCAGCGCCGCCGTGCTGGTGGTCGGCACCTGGGTCACCGGCAGCGGCCCGCACGCGGGCGACCACGGCGCGGCCCGCAACGGGCTCGACCCGGAGACGATCGCCCAGGTGCACGCCGACGGCGTCTTCCTGCTGATCGGCCTCTCGGTGGCCCTCGTCTTCGCCTTCCGCGCGGTCGGCGCGGACCGGGCCGCACGGGCCGCCGTGGTGCTGGTCGCGGTGGAGCTGGGTCAGGGCGTGATCGGCTTCGTGCAGTACTTCACCAACCTGCCGGCGCTCCTGGTCGGCGCGCACATGCTCGGCTCCTGCCTGGTGCTGCTGGCCACGCTCTCGGTGCAGTGGTCCACCCGTGCGCGCCGCCCCGTCGCGCCGACCCCGGACCCCGCCCCCGCCGAGGACGCCGTCCCGGTCGCCGCCTGACGGGCGGCGCCGGCCGCCCGGGCTCAGACGCCGCGCGGCGGGCGGCGCAGGTGGGTCAGGATCGCGTCGGCCAGCCGGTCGGCGGCGCCGTCGGCGTACCCGAGGAACAGCGACGGCTCGGTGAGCTCCAGCTCCACCAGGACGGGCGCGCCGTCCGCACCCGGGATCAGGTCCACCCGGGCGTAGAGCAGCCGCTCCGGACCGCCGGGCACCGCCGCGAGGGCCTGCTCCGCCACCGCCAACTGCTCCGGGGCGGCGGTGCGGGCGGTGATCTCCTCGGGCTTGTAGAGCCCCTCGGTGCCCAGGTCCGGGCCGGTCAGCATCGGGCCCTTGCGGATGGCGTGGCTGAACGCCGGACCCGCCGGCCCGGCCAGGAAGAGCAGCGCGGTCTCGCCGACCGTGTCGACCGCGTCGAGGTACGGCTGCACCATGGCCAGCCGGCCCGCGTCCGACAGCCGCCGCACGTGCGCGGCGGCCAGCCCCCGGTGCTCCGGGTCGGCCAGGTCGTAGCGGCCGGTGTCCTGGCTGCCGGCGCTGACCGCCGGCTTGACGACGTACTCGCCACGCTCGGCGGGCGGCTGCCAGGTCTCCCCCGGCGCGACCCAGGACGTCGGCACGGTCGGCACCCCGGCCGCCGACAGCTCGCCCAGGTAGCGCTTGTCGGTGTTCCAGCGCACCACGTCGGCCGGGTTGGCCAGGCCGGGCACGGTCGACGCCCAGGCGACGAACTCGTCGCGACGCAGCGCGTAGTCCCAGGGCGAGCGGAGCACCGCCAGGTCGTACGCCGACCAGTCGGCGGCGGGATCGTCCCAGACCACCGGCTCGGCGGTCACGCCGCGCACGGTCAGCGGGGCGAGCAGCAGCCGGTCGTCGGGGTCGAGGTCGGGCAGTTCGGCACAGGTGACGAGAGCGACCCGGGGTTCCCCCCGGGTCGACTGGTGGTGGTCGGTCAATTTATGTCAACGGGCCATCGAGCGCCGGGCCATCGACCGCCAGAGGTCGTTGCTCGGACGCATCTGGTCCATGAGTTCACGCTCCCAGGCGTTCTCGACGGTGACTCCCGCCATCGCACAGGCCTCCCGCGCGACGACGGTGTCGTCCGCGAACTGGTCGCCCCACACCCCGTCCTCGCCGACGAGGACGATGCGGGCGCCGCGCTTGCCGACGTACTCGATGACCGCCTTCGCCCCGCCGTGCCCGGCGGCGAACGACTTGATGCCCGCGACCAGGCCGTTGGGGGCCTGACCGGCGGTCTGATCGGCCGTCAGCGTCGTATCGGAACCTTCTGCCATGACGCGAAGCGTAAGCAGACTTCCACCCGGGCGGGCGAGAACCATGAACCTTTTGTGATGCCAATTACCTGGAGGTTTAAGGAAGATCACAGGCGAACTGCCCGGCTTTATCCGACTTATCAGCGCAAAGTTTCGCCCCGAACCGACCCGTCGCGGGGCAGGGCGAACTGTTCGGGCGGATACCGAAGCTGTCCCCGATGTGACAAGAAACCCGGACAAGGCATACACGATGGTGATTTGCGGGCACGGCGACCGGCGGGGACCCGGAAAGCCCCGACCGCTTCGACCCTGACCCGGTCGGCTCGGCAGGGGCGCGCCGGACCTCCGGCGGAGGCCGGCGGGGACGCGGCGGGGATCAGATCAGCGCGTCGAGCGCGACGGCGGCGAAGAGGATGGTCAGGTAGGTCGTCGACCAGTGGAACAGCCGCATCGGCTTGACGGCCTGACCACGCGAGACCCGGCGGGCGAGCTTGTGCGCCTCCACCACGAAGATGGCGCCGACCACCACGGCGGGCACCCCGTAGATCGCGCTCATCCCCAGCGGCCACACCGCCAGCGAGGAGGCCACGGTGAGCCAGGCGAAGACGATGATCTCGGTGTTCACCCGGCGGGCGGAGGCGACCACCGGCAGCATCGGGATGCCGGCGCGGGCGTAGTCGTCCTTGTACTTCATCGCCAGCGGGTAGAAGTGCGGCATCTGCCAGAAGAAGACCACCGCGAAGAGCGCCCACGCGGCCGGCGCCAGCGACCCGGTCACCGCCGCCCAGCCGATCAGCACCGGCGCCGCCCCGCAGGCGCCGCCCCAGAACGTGTTCGCCGTGGTGGTGCGCTTGAGCCAGAGGGTGTAGACCACGTCGTAGTAGACGATCGCGGCCAGCGTCAGCCCGGCGGCCAGCAGGTTGGTGAACGCCACCATCAACGCGACCGACACCGTCGCCAGCACCAGCCCGAAGATCAGCGCGCTGCGCGGCGACACGGTGTGCGCCGGCAGCGGGCGGCGCTTGGTGCGCCGCATCAGCTGGTCGATGTCCCGGTCGATGTAGCAGTTGATGACGCTGGCCGCGCCGGCGGCGAGCGAGCCGCCGACCAGCACCACGGCCATCAGCCACAGCGACGGCAGGCCGCCGTCCGCGAGCATCATCGCCGGCACGGTGGTGACGAGGAGCAGCTCCACGATCCGCGGCTTGGTCAGCGTCACGTACGCCGAGACCACCGCGCGGACGTCCCGGCGGCCGACCGCCGGCGCCTCCGCCGCCGTGCGCACCGGCGGCTTCCCGGCAGAGTTGCTGACGGGGCGCTCGGTGATCATGCTCACGGATTGCCACCTTCCGGCGTCGGCAGGGGAGGTCGGGTCGGTCGGACCCGGCTCGGGCCACACACCGCACCACAGACTACGCGCTGTCGTTTTGGCTGCCCGGGCGACCCGACAACGGTGCGGGCCGTCACACCGCCGACGGAACCACCGATCCTCCCGGACCCGCACAGACCAGCATGCGGAGATCCCCGGGCGGACGTTTAGGACCGCTCGATAGGGTCATCAGTGAGGGTTCCGCCCATCTGCCGAGGAGCACAACCATCGTGGCTGCCAACCGACCCGAGCACCCCGCACTGAACTGGTCCGACCTCGACCGCCGGGCCGTCGACACCGTCCGCGTGCTGGCCATGGACGCCGTGGAGAAATCCGGCAACGGCCACCCGGGCACCGCGATGAGCCTCGCGCCCGCGGCCTACCTGCTCTTCAACCGGGTCATGCGGCACAACCCGGCCGACCCGAACTGGCCCGGCCGCGACCGGTTCGTGCTCTCGGCGGGCCACTCCAGCCTCACCCTCTACATCCAGCTCTTCCTCTCCGGATACCCGCTGGCCCTGGAGGACCTGAAGTCGCTGCGGCAGTGGGGCTCGCTCACGCCGGGCCACCCCGAGCACGGGCACACGCCGGGCGTCGAGACCACCACGGGCCCGCTCGGCCAGGGCCTGGGCAACGCGGTCGGCATGGCGATGGCGGCCCGCCGCGAGCGCGGCCTGTTCGACCCGGAGGCCGAGTCCGGCGCGTCGGTCTTCGACCACGACATCTGGTGCATCGCCTCCGACGGCGACATCGAGGAGGGCATCAGCCACGAGGCCAGCGCCCTCGCCGGCCACCAGCAGCTCGGCAACCTCTGCGTGATCTACGACGACAACGAGATCTCCATCGAGGACGACACCCGGATCGCCAAGAGCGAGGACGTCGCGGCCCGCTACGAGGCGTACGGCTGGCACGTGCAGACCGTCGACTGGCGCACCGGTGACGCCGACCAGGGCGACTACCACGAGGACGTCGAGGCCCTCCACCGGGCGCTGCTGGCCGCGAAGGCCGAGACCGGCCGTCCCTCCTTCATCGCCCTGCGCACCATCATCGGCTGGCCCGCGCCCAACAAGAAGAACACCGGCAAGATCCACGGTTCCGCGCTCGGCGCCGACGAGGTGGCCGCCACGAAGCAGATCCTGGGCTTCGACCCGGCGCAGTCCTTCGAGGTCGACGAGGAGGTGCTCGGGCACGCCCGCCTGGTGCTGGAGCGCGGCGCCCGCGCCCAGCAGGAGTGGACCACGGCGTTCGACGCCTGGTCGAAGGCGAACCCGGAGCGCAGGGCGCTCTACGACCGGATGGCCGGCCGGGTGCTCCCCGAGGGCTGGACCGAGGCGCTGCCGGAGTTCCCGGCCGACGCCAAGGGCATCGCCACCCGCGCCGCCTCCGGCAAGGTCCTGGAGGCGCTCGCGCCGGTCCTGCCGGAGCTGTGGGGCGGCTCGGCCGACCTGGCCGAGAGCAACAACACCACGATGAAGGGCGAGCCCTCCTTCATCCCGGCCACCCACGCCACCAAGGACTTCCCCGGCCACGAGTACGGCCGCACGCTGCACTTCGGCATCCGCGAGCACGCCATGGGCGCGATCCTCAACGGCATCGCGCTGCACGGCGGCACCCGCCCGTACGGCGGCACGTTCCTGGTGTTCAGCGACTACATGCGCCCGTCCGTCCGGCTCGCCGCGCTGATGAAGCTGCCGGTGATCTACGTCTGGACGCACGACTCGATCGGCCTGGGCGAGGACGGCCCGACCCACCAGCCGGTGGAGCACCTGACCGCGCTGCGGGCCATCCCGGGCCTGGACGTGGTCCGCCCGGCCGACGCCAACGAGACCGCCTGGGCCTGGCGGCAGGCGCTGGAGCACACCGACCGGCCGACCGCGCTGGCGCTGAGCCGGCAGGCGCTGCCGACGCTGGACCGGTCGAACCTCGCCGGCGCCGAGGGCGTGGCCAAGGGCGGCTACGTGCTCGCCGAGGCGTCCACCGGCAAGCCCCAGGTGATCATCATCGGCACCGGCTCCGAGGTGCAGCTCTGCCTCACCGCCCGGGAGCGCCTGGAGGCGGACGGCACCCCGACGCGGGTGGTCTCGATGCCCTGCCAGGAGTGGTTCTACGAGCAGGACGAGGCGTACCGGGAGTCGGTGCTGCCGCGTGGGGTAAAGGCACGGGTGAGCGTGGAGGCGGGCATCGCGATGTCGTGGCGCGGCGTCGTCGGCGACCTCGGCGAGAGCGTGAGCCTGGAGCACTACGGTGCCAGCGCCCCGCACACCGTGCTCTTCGAACAGTTCGGGTTCACTCCCGACCGGATCGTGGCCGCCGCGCACGCGGCGATGACCCGGGTGGGCGACATCACCGGTTTCACGACCGGCAACTGAGGGAGCGTGGACGGCATGACGGACAGGCTGAGCGAACTCACCGCCGCGGGCGTGGCGGTCTGGCTCGACGATCTTTCCCGGGTACGGCTGAGCTCCGGCGGGCTGGACCAGCTCCGCCGGGAGAAGCACGTGGCCGGGGTGACCACCAACCCGACGATCTTCGCCAAGGCGCTGAGCGACGCCGACGAGTACGACTGGCAGCTGCGCGACCTCGCCACCCGTGGGGTGGAGGTCGAGGAGGCCGTGCGGATGCTCACCACCTACGACGTGCGCTGGGCGTGCGACGTGATGCACCCGTCGTACGAGCGCAGCGCGGGTGTCGACGGCCGGGTCTCCATCGAGGTGGACCCGCGGCTGGCCCACGAGACCGACAAGACCGTCGCCGAGGCCAAGGCGCTGTGGTGGCTGGTCGACCGGCCGAACCTCTTCATCAAGATCCCGGCCACCGAGGCGGGCCTGCCGGCCATCACCGCCACCCTGGCGGAGGGGATCAGCGTCAACGTCACGCTGATCTTCGGGCTGGACCGCTACTCGCAGGTGATGGAGGCGTTCCTGGCCGGCCTGGAGCAGGCGAAGGCGAACGGGCACGACCTGAGCAAGATCGGGTCCGTGGCGTCGTTCTTCGTCTCCCGCGTCGACAGCGAGGTCGACAAGCGGCTGGAGAAGATCGGCTCCGACGAGGCCAAGGCGCTGCGCGGCAAGGCCGCCGTCGCCAACGCCAAGCTGGCGTACGAGCGCTACGGCGAGGTCTTCTCCTCCGACCGCTGGCAGGCCCTCGCCGACGCCGGCGCGCACCCGCAGCGGCCGCTGTGGGCGTCCACCTCCACCAAGAACCCGGACTACCGCGACGTCATCTACGTCGAGGAGCTGATCGCGCCCGGCACCGTCAACACCATGCCGGAGCCGGTCATCCACGCGTACGCCGACCACGGCGAGACCCGCGGCGACACCATCACCGGCTCGTACGACGAGGCCCGCAAGGTCTTCACGGACCTGGAGTCGGTCGGCGTCGACATGGCCGACGTGATCGCCACCCTGGAGCGCGAGGGCGTGGAGAAGTTCGAGGCGAGCTGGCTGGAGCTGCTCGACGGCGTCCGCAAGTCGCTGGCCGCCGCGGGCAAGGGCACCGGCCACCCGGGCAACGCCGCGAAGGGCAACGCGCAGGCCGCGCAGCAGGCGGGAGGCAACGCGTGAGTGATCTGCTCAACGGGCCGGTCGAGGCGGCCGCCGGGCTCGCCGTGCACGGCGCCGACACGGTCGACAGGTCGGCCCCCGCCTCCACCCGGGACGCGCTGGTCAAGGCCGGCGTGCCGGGGCGGCTGGCCGAGAAGGACCCGACCCTGTGGGGCCCGGACGCCGAGGCCGAGGCGAAGATCCGCCTCGGCTGGGTGGACACCCACCGGCGCAGCCGGGAGCTGCTCCCCCAGCTCGCCGAGCTGAAGGCGGAGCTGGGCGACCTGGACCACGTGGTGCTCGCCGGCATGGGCGGCTCGTCGCTGGCCCCCGAGGTCATCGCGCGCACCCTCGGCAAGCAGCTCACCGTGCTCGACACCACCGACCCGGGGCAGGTCCGGGCGGCGCTGGCCGACCGGCTGGAGCGCACCGTGGTCGTGGTGGCCAGCAAGTCCGGCTCGACGGTGGAGACCGACAGCCACCGCCGGGCCTACTGGCAGGCGTTCCTGGACGCCGGGATGACCGAGGCGGAGGCCGGCCGGCACTTCGTCGTCGTCACCGACCCGGGCTCGCCCCTGGAGCGGACCGCCGCCGAGATGGGCGCCTTCACCGTGCTGGCCGACCCGAACGTGGGCGGCCGCTACTCCGCGCTGACCGCGTTCGGGCTGGTCCCGTCGGCGCTGGCCGGCGTGGAGGTGGCCGAGCTGCTCGACGAGGCGGACGCCCTGGCCCGGTCGCTGGGCGGCGACCGGGACAACCCCGGCCTGGCCCTGGGCGCCGCGCTCGGCGCGGCGGCCACCATGGGCCGCGACAAGGTCGCCCTCGTCTCCGACGGCACCGGCATCGACGGCCTCGGCGACTGGGCCGAGCAGCTCATCGCCGAGTCCACCGGCAAGGCGGGGGTCGGCATCCTCCCGGTCGTCGTGGAGTCGCCGCAGAGCCCCGGCGCCACCGGCGACGACGTGCTCACCGTGACCTACGGCGGCGCGCTGGCCACCGGCGCGGTCCCGGGCGGCGGCGCCGGCGCCGACGTGGCGGTCAACGGCCCGCTCGGCGCGCAGTTCCTGGCCTGGGAGTACGCCACCGCGATCGCCGGCGTGGTGCTCGGCATCGACCCGTTCAACCAGCCCAACGTCACCGAGTCCAAGGAGAACACCAACAGGATCCTCGCCTCCGGTCCGCCGGCGGAGACGCCGTCGTTCACCGAGGGCGCGATCGAGGTGTACGCGCCGCAGGGCGCCCCGGGCGACCTGGCCGGCGTGCTGCGCTGGCTGGTCGACGGGCTGGGCGACGACGGCTACCTCGCGGTGATGGCGTACCTCGACCGGTTCGCCGACGCCGACGCGGCCCGGCTGCGGCCGCTGCTGGCCGGGGCCGCCGGGCGGCCGGTCACCTTCGGCTGGGGGCCGCGGTTCCTGCACTCCACCGGCCAGTACCACAAGGGCGGCCCGCAGGTCGGCAGCTACCTCCAGCTCACCGGCGCGGTCACCGACGACCTGCCGGTGCCGGGCAAGCCGTACACCTTCGGGGAGCTGCAGGCGGCGCAGGCCGCCGGCGACCGGCAGGCGCTGGCCGAGCGGCAGCGCCCGGTGGTGCGGCTGCACCTGACCGACCGGTCCGCGGGCGTGGCCCAGCTGCTCGATGCGGTCGGGGCGCTGCGGGCGTGACGATGAGGACCGTGGACGATGCGGAGCGAGGAGGCGGCATGAACCCGCTGCGCGACCCGCAGGACCGCCGGCTGCCGAGGATCCCGGAGCCGTGCGCCCTGGTGATCTTCGGCGTCACCGGCGACCTGGCCCGCAAGAAACTCCTGCCGGCCGTGTACGACCTGGCGAACCGGGGGCTGCTGCCCCCGGGCTTCGTCGTGCTGGGCTTCGCCCGCCGGGACTGGGGCGACGGCGACTTCGAGTCGCTGGCCCACGAGGCCGCCAAGAAGCACGCCCGCACCCCCTGGCGGGAGGAGGTGTGGTCGCGGCTCGCCGGCAACATCAAGTTCGTCGGCGGCTCGTTCGACGACGACGCCGCGTTCGACCAGCTCGCCGCCACCCTCGACGAGCTGCGCCAGACCCACGGCATCCCGGGCAACGCCGCCTTCTACTTCTCCATCCCCCCGGCGGCGTTCCCCGTGGTGCTCAAGCAGCTCGCGCGCACCGGCATGGCCGACAACGCCAAGTCCGGCGGGTGGCGCCGGGTGGTGGTCGAGAAGCCGTTCGGGCACGACCTGCCCTCGGCGAAGGCGCTCAACGACCTGGTCGACGACGTCTTCACCCGCAAGGACGTCTTCCGCATCGACCACTACCTGGGCAAGGAGACGGTCCAGAACATCCTCGCCCTGCGGTTCGCCAACAACCTGTTCGAGCCGTTGTGGAACTCCAAGTACGTCGACTCGGTGCAGATCACCATGGCCGAGGACGTCGGCATCGGCACCCGGGCGGGGTTCTACGACTCGGCCGGCGCCGCCCGGGACGTGCTCCAGAACCACCTGCTCCAGCTGCTGGCGCTGGTGGCGATGGAGGAGCCGACGAGCTTCGACGCGGACGAGATCCGCACCGAGAAGCTCAAGGTGCTCCGGGCCATCACCCTGCCGAAGGACGTGGCCGAGGGCACCGTGCGCGGCCAGTACCTGCCCGGCTGGGTGGGCGGTCAGCGCGCGGTCGGCTACCTGGAGGAGGAGGGCGTCCCGGCGGACTCGACCACCGAGACGTACGTGGCGGTCCGGCTCGGCATCCAGAACCGCCGCTGGGCAGAGGTGCCGTTCTACATCCGGGCCGGCAAGCGGCTGCCGCGCCGCGTCACCGAGGTCGCCATCATGTTCAAGAAGGCGCCGCACCTGCCGTTCAACGCCGCCGACATGGAGTCGCTGGGGAACAACCAGCTCGTCATCCGGGTGCAGCCGGACGAGGGCGTGGTGCTGAAGTTCGGCTCCAAGGTGCCCGGCACCACGATGGAGGTCCGCGACATCGCGATGGACTTCCAGTACGGCGAGGCGTTCACCGAGTCCAGCCCCGAGGCGTACGAGCGGCTGGTGCTGGACGTGCTCATCGGTGACCGCACCCTCTTCCCGGACGCCGCCGAGGTCGAGCAGAGCTGGCAGGTGGTGGACCCGCTGGAGCACGCGTGGGCCGGCACGAAGCCGGAGCCGTACCGGGCCGGCGAGTGGGGCCCCCGGGCCGCCGACGAGATGCTGGCCCGCGAGGGCCGGGCGTGGCGCAGAGCGTGAGCAAGCCCAGCGAGTCAACCAGGAGGCTCCAGTGATCGGCCTGTGGGACACCACCGGCAACGAGGTGGTCAAGGCGCTGGCCGCCGAGCGGCGCAGCGCCGGCGGGGTGGCCAGCGGCATGGCGCTCACCCTGATCGTGGTGGTGGACGAGAAGCGGGTCCGCGAGGCGGAGGCGGCGGCGACGATAGCGGCCGCCGCCCACCCCTGCCGGCTGGTGGTGGTGGTCCGCTCCGACGTCGAGCGGGAGCGCAACCGCCTCGACGCGGAGATCGTCGTCGGCGGCCGGCTCGGCCCGTGCGAGGCGGTGGTCACCCGGATGTACGGGCGGCTCGCCCTGCACGCCGAGTCGGTGGTGATGCCGCTGCTGGTGCCGGACGTGCCGGTGGTGACGTGGTGGCACGGCGAGCCACCGGCCGAGATCGCGACCGACTTCCTCGGCGTGGTGGCCGACCGGCGGATCACCGACGCCGCGCAGGCCGCCGACCCGATCGAGGCGCTGCGCCAGCGGGCCCGGGACTACGCGCCGGGCGACACCGACCTGGCGTGGACCCGGATCACCCCGTGGCGCACCCTGGTGGCCGGGGCGTTCGACACCACCCAGGCGCGGGTGACCGAGGCGACCGTGGTCGCCCCGGCGACCGATCCCACCGCGGCGCTCATGCGGGGCTGGCTGGCCGCCCGGCTCGGCATCGAGCCGGTGTGGCAGCGCACCGACGAGTTCCCCCGGATGCGGGAGGTGCAGCTGCGCTGCGCCAACGGCGAGGAGCTGACGCTGACCCGCGAGGACAGCGTGGCGACGTTCCGGCGTACCGGCCAGGACGAGCGGCAGCTGCCGCTCGTCCGCCGGCCGCTCGGCGACGAGTTGGCCGAGGAGCTGCGCCGGCTCGACGCCGACCAGGTGTACGCGGAGGCGCTCGGCGCGGCGGCTGGCCTGACCGGCCTGGACCAGCACCCGGCGCAGCGGGTGCACGTCTGGAAGGATCCGGCCACCGCCCAGCGGGCCGAGGCGGGGGTGACCGCGCACGCGGGAACGAGCGCCGAGCACTGAGCGCCCGGCTGCCGGGCGTACGAGCGAAACACCGGCCGCGCGGGCGGCCGGAGAAACGAAGGCACAGGGATGAGTGAGGCGAGTGTCGCCGTCCACGCCGACGCCGACCTGCTGGCGCAGGCGGTGGCGGCCCGGCTGGTGGTGAAGCTGCTCGACGCGCAGGCCGAGCGCGGTCAGGCGTCGATGGTGCTGACCGGCGGCCGGATCGCGGCGGCGGTCCACCGGGCGGTGGCGGCGCTGCCGGCCCGGGACGCGGTGGACTGGTCCCGGGTGGACGTCTGGTGGGGCGACGAGCGGTTCCTGCCGGCCGGCGACCCGGAGCGCAACGAGACCCAGGCCCGTGCCGCCCTGCTGGACGCGGTGCCGCTGGACCCGGCCCGGGTCCACCCGATGCCCGCCTCCGACGGACCGGCCGGCCCGGACCCGGAGGAGGCCGCCGCCCGGTACGCCGAGGAACTGGCCCGGGCGGCGCGCCCCGGCCACGCCGCGCTGCCCCACTTCGACGTGCTGATGCTGGGCGTCGGCGAGGACGGGCACGTGGCCTCGGTGTTCCCGGAGCACCCGGTGCACCACGACAGCCGGCCGGTCAGCGCCGTGCGGGGCAGCCCGAAGCCCCCGCCGGTGCGGACCACGCTGACCCTGCCGGCGATCAACACCGCCGAGGAGGTCTGGTTGGTCGCCAGCGGCGCCGACAAGGCCCGTGCGGTCGGCATGGCGCTGGCCGGGGCGGGGCCGGTGCAACTGCCGGCGGCCGGCGTGCAGGGCACGGGCCGCACCCTCTGGCTGCTGGACCGGGCCGCGGCGGCCGACGTGCCGGCCCGCCTGCGCAGCCTTCGTTGACGCCGACGAGGTGAGGGCCCCTCGTCGGCGCCGGGCGTCGACGAGGGGCCCTTCTCACTACGGGGCGGTGCGGCCGCGGCGGCGGCGCAGGTCGGCGAGGGCCTCGGCGAGGATGGCCTCCCCCTCCTCGGCGGTGCGCCGCTCCTTCACGTACGCCAGGTGGGTCTTGTAGGGCTCCAGCCGGGCCCGTCCCGGCGGGTTCCCCGCGTCCTGGCCGGCGGGCAGGCCGCACCGCGGGCAGTCCCACACCTCGGGGGCCTCGGCCTCGGCGGCGATCCGGATCTCGGTGCGGTGCTCGTTGCGGCACCAGTAGGTGACCGCCCGGCACGGGGCCGGCTGGTAGCGCTCGGCGCTGCGCTCGGGGGCGGACCCGATGCGGGCGCCCCGGATGACGTTGCCACTCGGCACGGCTGCTCGCTCCTGTCGTCGGGAGGGGTACCGCCGCGGAGGGGGCGGCGGGCGACGCGGTGCAGCGGGTGAAACGAACTGCGCGCGGCCCGTCGGTGACGGACCGCGCGCAGATTGTACGACTTGACGGCGCTCAGACGGCGCCGCTGGCCGTCTGGAGGCGGAGCCAGAGCCCGAGCCCGACGATGCAGGCGAACCAGACGATGCCCACCAGGACGGTGTAGCGGTCGAGGTTCTTCTCCGCCACCGACGACCCGGCGAGGCTGGAGCTGACGCCGCCACCGAACATGCTCGACAACCCGCCGCCCTTACCGCGGTGCAGCAGGATCAGCATGGTCAGCAGGATGCTCGTGATGACCAGCAACACGATCAACGTGTATGCGAACCAGATCGGCATGGCTGGGGTCAGTCCTCTCGTTACGATCCTCGCCCGGGCAGATCGGGCACGGTGGCACCGACCGACGGACGGGCGGAGTCAAGGATAGCGAGCGATCAGCGGGTGATGTGCTCCGGGAACCGGCAGATCTTCGCGAACTCCTCGGCGTCCAGGCTCGCGCCGCCCACCAGCGCCCCGTCGACGTCCGGCTTGGCCATGATCGCCGCGACGTTGGAGGACTTGACCGAGCCGCCGTAGAGGATCCGGACCTGGTCGGCGGTGCCCTGGCCGAAGGACTCGGCGAGCCGCTGACGGACCGCCTCGCAGACCTCCTGCGCGTCCTCCGGGGTGGCCGTCTTGCCCGTACCGATCGCCCAGACCGGCTCGTACGCCACCACGACCTTCGCCACCTGCTCGGCGGTCAGCCCCTTCAGGGCGCCGTCGAGCTGGTCGCTGCAGTGCGCCACGTGGGTGCCCTGGTCCCGGACGTCGAGCCCCTCACCCACGCAGAGGATCGGGGTGAGCCCGTGGGTCAGCGCCGCCTGCACCTTGGCGTTGACGACCGAGTCGTCCTCGTGGTGGTAGGCGCGCCGCTCCGAGTGCCCGACCACGACGTACGTGCAGCCCAGCTTGGCCAGCATCGGGCCGGAGATGTCCCCGGTGTAGGCGCCCGACGCGTGCGGCGACAGGTCCTGCGCGCCGTAGCCGATCAGCAGTTTGTCGCCGTCGACGGCGGTCTGCACCGTACGCAGGTCGGTGAACGGCGGCAGGACCACCGTCTCGACCTCGGTGAGCTGCTTCTCGGTGAGGCTCGCCGCCAGCTTCTGCACCAGCAGGTTGGCCTCGAGGTGGTTGAGGTTCATCTTCCAGTTGCCGGCCATCAGCGGCCGGCGGGTGGCGCTCGCCATCAGTTCTCCAGAGCCGCGATGCCGGGGAGGGTCTTGCCCTCCAGGTATTCCAGGGAGGCGCCACCGCCGGTGGAGATGTGCCCGAAGGACGACTCGTCCAGCCCGAGCGCCCGCACCGCGGCGGCGGAGTCGCCGCCGCCGACCACGGTGAACGCGTCGGCCTTGGCGATCGCCTCGGCCACCCCGCGGGTGCCGTGGGCGAACGCCGGCATCTCGAACACGCCCATCGGGCCGTTCCAGAAGATCGTCCGCGCGCCCTTGAGGGCGGCGGCGAACCCGGCGACGGTCTCCGGACCGATGTCGAGACCCACCCGCTTGCTGGGAATGCCGTCGGCCGGCACGGTGTCGTGCGCGGCGTCCGGGGCGAACGCGTCGGCGGCCACCACGTCGACCGGGAGCAGGATCTTGTTCCCGGAGCGCTCCAGCAGGTTGCGGCAGGTCTCGACCATCTCCTCCTCCAGCAGCGAGGAGCCCACCTCGTGGCCCTGGGCCTTGAGGAAGGTGAAGCACATCCCGCCGCCGATGAGCAGCCGGTCGACCGTCGGCAGCAGCGCCTCGATCACCGCGAGCTTGTCGGAGACCTTCGAGCCGCCGAGCACCACCACGTAGGGGCGCTCCGGCTCGCCGGTGAGCTTCGAGAGGACCTCCACCTCGCGCAGCACCAGCCGGCCGGCGACGTGCGGCAGCCGCGCCGGCACGTCGTGGACGCTGGCGTGCCTGCGGTGTACCGCGCCGAACGCGTCGTCGACGTACGCGTCGGCGAACGCGGCGAGCTGGTCGGCGAACGCGCCCCGCTCGGCGTCGTCCTTGCTGGTCTCGCCCTTGTTGAACCGCAGGTTCTCCAGCAGCGCGACCTCGCCGTCGGCGAGGGCGTCCACGGTGGAGCGGGCGGACTCGCCGACCGTGTCGGAGGCGAAGTGCACCCGCGCGCCGAGCAGCTCGCCGAGCCGCCCGGCGACCGGGCGGAGGCTGAACTGCGGGTCCGGGGCGCCCTTCGGGCGGCCCAGGTGCGAGCAGACGACCACCTTCGCACCGGCCTCCACCAGCGCGCCGAGCGTCGGCAGCACCGCCCGGATCCGGCCGTCGTCCGTGATGTCGCCGGTCTGCTTGTCGAGCGGGACGTTCAGGTCGGCGCGCACCAGCACGCGCCGACCCGACACCCCCTCGGCGAGCAGGTCGTCGAGGGTACGGATGCTCACAGCGACTGACCCACCAGCTTGACCAGGTCGACCAGGCGGTTCGAGTAGCCCCACTCGTTGTCGTACCAGCCGACGACCTTGACCTGGTTGCCGACGACCTTGGTCAGCGGCGCGTCGAAGATGCACGACGCCGGGTCGGTGACGATGTCCGAGGAGACGATCGGGTCTTCGTTGTAGACCAGGATGCCCTTGAGCGGGCCCTCGGCGGCGGCCTTCAGCGCGGCGTTGACCTCGTCGACCGTGGTCTCCCGGTTGACGTTGACGGTCAGGTCGGTGGTCGAGCCGGTGGGGATCGGCACCCGCAGCGCGTAGCCGTCCAGCTTGCCCTTCAGCTCCGGCAGCACCAGGCCGATCGCCTTCGCCGCACCGGTCGAGGTCGGCACGATGTTCAGCGCGGCGGCGCGGGCCCGACGCAGGTCCTTGTGCGGCGCGTCCTGGAGGTTCTGGTCCTGGGTGTACGCGTGGATCGTCGTCATCAGACCGTGCTGGATGCCGAACGTGTCGTGCAGGACCTTCGCCATCGGGGCGAGGCAGTTGGTGGTGCAGGACGCGTTGGAGATGATGGTGTGCTTGGCCGGGTCGTACTGGTCGTGGTTGACGCCCATGACGACCGTGACGTCCTCGTTCTTCGCCGGGGCGGAGATGATGACCTTCTTGGCGCCGCCGTCGACGTGCGCCTTCGCCTTGGTGGCGTCGGTGAAGAAGCCGGTGGACTCGATGACCACGTCCGCGCCGACCTCACCCCACGGCAGCTTCGCCGGGTCCTTCTCGGCGTACGCCTTGATGGTCTTGCCGCCCACGGTGATCTCGTCGGCCGTGGCCTTCACCTCGTGCGGGAGGCGACCCAGGATGCTGTCGTACTTGAGCAGGTGGGCGAGCGTCGCGTTGTCGGTCAGGTCGTTGACCGCCACGACCTCGATGTCAGCGCCGGACGCCAGCACTGCCCGGAAGAAGTTGCGGCCGATCCGGCCGAAGCCGTTGATGCCAACCCGGATGGTCACAGGTCCCATCTCCTCGCGTTCTGGTCCGCCGGCGTAAGACCCGGGCCGGCGGAGGTGTGTGCGCCGACCGTTGGAGCCGGCCGTTGACGGTTCATCTCGGCCACCCCGCCGCGGTCCCAAGGACCTGACCGCCCGAGGCGGTGAGCACGGCGAGGAGTGCCTGTGCCGGCCCCCTTGCCGTACGCAGCGACCCTATCCGAGCGTGCGACACCGCGCAGCGCCGGGTGGTGGCCCACTGGCACCGCCGAGCCTCACCGTCCTATCAGACCACGAGCATGTCGGGCGTGACGGCCGCTTCCGTATCCGGGATGCCCAGGTCGCGGGCCCGCTTGTCGGCCAGCGCCAGCAGCCGGCGGATCCGGCCGGCGATCGCGTCCTTGGTCAGCGGAGGATCGGCCAGCGCGCCCAGCTCCTCCAGCGATGCCTGCCGGTGCTCCAGGCGCAACCGCCCCGCCGAGGTGAGGTGGTTGGGCGCGTCGTCGGCGAGGATCTCCAGCGCCCGGGTGACCCGGGCGGCGGCGGCCACCGCGGCGCGCGCCGAGCGGCGCAGGTTCGCGTCGTCGAAGTTGGCCAGCCGGTTCGCCGTGGCCCGGACCTCGCGGCGCACCCGGCGCTCCTCCCAGGCCAGCACGCTGGAGTGGGCGCCGACGCGGGTGAGCAGCGCGGCGATCGCGTCGCCGTCCTTGACCACCACCCGGTCCACCCCGCGCACCTCGCGGTTCTTGGCGGTGATGCCGATCCGGCGGGCGGCGCCGACCAGGGCCAGCGCCGACTCCGGCCCGGGGCAGGTGATCTCCAGCGCGCTGGAGCGGCCGGGCTCGGTCAGCGAGCCGTGCGCCATGAACGCGCCCCGCCAGGCCGACACCGCGCAGCACACGTTCGCGGCGACGACGTGCGGCGGCAGCCCCCGCACCGGGCGTCCCCGGACGTCGAGCAGGCCGGTCTGCCGCGCGAGGGCCTCGCCGTCCTTGACCACCCGGACGATGAAGTGGCTGCCCTTGCGCAGGCCGCCGGAGGCCAGCACGTGGATCTCGCTGGGGTAGCCGTAGACCTCCGCGATCTCCCGTCGCAGCCGTCGGGCCACCGCCCCGGTGTCGAGTTCGGCCTCCACCACGACCCGACCGGAGACGATGTGCAGCCCGCCGGCGAAGCGCAGCAGCGCCGCCATCTCCGCCCGCCGGCAGCAGGGCTTGGGCACGTCGACCCGACTCAGCTCGTCCTTGACCGCAGCCGTCATCGCCATTGTGCGTCCCCTCACGGACCTGTTCCGGCGTGTCGCCGGAGATTACGTACGTGTCTAACGATCGGCGCCCAGGACAGGCACCAGTGCGGCGCCCAGGGCGGCCGGATCATGACGGGGAGTGCCGTCGGTGACCGCGACGGGGGCGAGGACCAGGCGGGCACCCAGCGATTCTGCCGCACGTTCGACCGGTTCGGGGTCACCCACCGCCTTGGAATCGGCGACCACATGGTCGACCCTCAGCTCCGGCAGGTACCAGCGCAGCGCGGCCAGGTGGTCGGCCAGGGAGAGCCCGAGCGTCTCCTTCTCCGAGGCGAGGTTCAGCGTGACGAGCCGCCGCGCCGGGCTGGCGACGACGGCGGCGGCCAGCTCCGGCACCAGCAGGTGCGGCAGCACGCTGGTGTACCAGCTGCCCGGCCCGAAGATCAGCCAGTCCGCCGCGCCGATCGCCGCGACCGCCTGGGGGCAGGCCCGCGGGGCGGCCGGGGTCAGCCGCAGCGACTCCACCCGGCCGGTGGTCACCGCCACCTGGTGCTGGCCGGTGACCGTCCGCACCTCGTCCGGGCGGCGCGGGTCGACGCCGCGCACCCGGGCCTCGATGCCCACCGGCTCGCAGGACATCGGCAGCACCCGGCCCACCGCGCCGAGCATCGCGCCGGCGTGCTCCAGGGCGGCCACCGGGTCGCCGAGCAGCTCCATCAGCCCGCAGAGCACGAGGTTGCCCACCGCGTGCCCGGCCAGCCCGTCGCCCCGGTCGGCACCGGCTCCCCCGGCGCGGTCGGCGTCCCCGGCGCGGGTCGACCCGTCGGCTCCCCCGGCGCGCGGCGGCACCTCGGCGAAGCGGTGCTGGAACAGCCCGGCGCTGCGCCGGGTGGCGGGGTGGTCCCCCGCGAGAGCGACCAGCGCCTGCCGCAGGTCACCCGGGGGCAGGCCGCCCCGCTCGGCCCGCAGCCGGCCGCTGGAGCCGCCGTCGTCGCCGACGGTCACCACGGCCGTGATGTCCAGGTCCAGCTCGGGGGCGCAGCGGCGCAGGGCGCGCAGCGAGGCGGACAGGCCGTGCCCGCCGCCGAAGGCGACCACCCGCGTCGCCGTCATTCGCGCCCCAGGTCGCGGTGCTGGGCGTTGGCGGCCAGGCCGGACTGGCGCAGGCGGGCCGCCAGCTCCTCGGCGATGGCCACGCTGCGGTGCTTGCCGCCGGTGCAGCCGACCGCGACGGTCAGGTAGCGCTTGCCCTCCCGCTCGAAGCCGGCGGTGGTGGCGTTGACCAGGTCGGCGTACGAGCCGACGAAGGCGTCCGCGCCCTCCTGACCCAGCACGTACGAGCTGACCGCCTCCTCCCGGCCCGTGTGCTCGCGCAGCTCGGGCACCCAGTACGGATTGGGCAGGAACCGGGCGTCGAGCACGAAGTCGGCGTCGGGCGGCAGGCCGTACTTGAAGCCGAAGGAGAGCACGGTGAGCCGCAGCCGGCGGGCGTCCTCGCCGCCGAACAGCTCCTCGATGCGGCGGCGGAGCTGGTTCACGTTGAGATGGCTGGTGTCGATGATCACGTCGGCCTGGTCGCGGGCCTCCTCCAGCAGGCCCCGCTCCACGGCGATGCCGTCGGCGAGCCGCCCGTCGCCCTGCAACGGGTGCGAGCGCCGGACGCTCTCGAACCGCCGGATCAGCACCTCGTCGTCGGCGTCGACGAAGACCACCCGGGGCGAGAAGCCGCGCTCCTTCAGCTCCCGGATCGCCCCGGCCAGGTCGGTGGAGAAGGCGCGCGAGCGCACGTCCAGCACCATCGCCGTGCGCCGGGCCGCCCCGCCGGCCTTGAACGCCAGCTCCGCCATGTCGAGCATGAGCGCCTGGGGCAGGTTGTCCACCACGTAGAAGCCGACGTTCTCCAGCGCCCGGGCCACCGTGCTGCGGCCGCCGCCGGAGAGGCCGGTGACCACCACCAGGGTGGTGTCCGATTCCGCCGGAGCCGGCTGCCCGGTCACCGTCGCGCCCCGATCCTCGGCCGTACGCGCCTCGCTCACCCACTACCCCCCAGCCGCGGCGCACGCGGCCGGCGCCCCGGCCGCGTGTGGTCAATCAGCGACTCTATCCCGCCGCTCCCGGCCGACCGTCGTACGCCCGCGGGCGGCGCGGCCCGGCGTGCTGCCGGGACGCCGCGGCGGCCGGGTCGGTGCCGCCGTCGCCGACCGGCCGGTCGCCGGGGAGGCCGACGGCGCACGGCGGTTCGGGCACGGCCGGCGCGTCCCGGCGGCGCGGGCCGACCGGGTGTCGGGGGAGGTTCGTAGAATCCCCGGATGGCTTCCCCCACCGACCTGCGCGCCTCCGACGCCCTGGAGGTGCTGCGCCGGGTGTTCGGCTACGACGCCTTCCGCGGCTTCCAGCGGGAGGTGATCGACCACGTCGTGGCCGGCGGCGACGCGCTGGTCCTGATGCCGACCGGTGGCGGCAAGTCGCTGTGCTACCAGATCCCGGCGCTGGTCCGCGACGGCGTGGCGGTGGTGGTCTCGCCGCTGATCGCGCTCATGCAGGACCAGGTCGACGCGCTGACCGCGGTCGGCGTGCGGGCCGGCTTCCTGAACTCGACGCAGGACCTGGACGCCCGCCGCGCGGTGGAGCGGGCGTTCGTCGGCGGCGAGCTGGACCTGCTCTACCTCGCCCCGGAGGCGCTGGGCACCCGCGGCGTGCAGCAGTTGCTCGACCGCGGCAGGATCGCCCTGTTCGCCATCGACGAGGCGCACTGCGTGTCGCAGTGGGGGCACGACTTCCGCCCCGACTACCTCGCCCTGTCGATGCTGCACGAACGCTGGCCGGACGTGCCCCGGATCGCGCTCACCGCCACCGCGACCAGCGCCACCCGCGCCGAGATCGCCACCCGGCTCAAGCTCACCGACGCCCGGCACTTCGTGGCCAGCTTCGACCGGCCCAACATCCAGTACCGCATCGTGCCCAAGCGCGAGCCGCGCAAGCAGCTGCTGAGCCTGCTGCGCGACGAGCACCCCGGCGACGCCGGGATCGTCTACTGCCTGTCCCGCGCCTCGGTGGAGAAGACGGCCGAGTTCCTCACCGCCAACGGCATCGCCGCGCTGTCCTACCACGCTGGCCTGGACGCGGCGACCCGCGCGCGCAACCAGCAGCGCTTCCTGCGCGAGGAGGGCCTGGTGATGGTGGCGACCATCGCCTTCGGCATGGGCATCGACAAGCCGGACGTCCGCTTCGTCGCCCACCTCGACCTGCCCAAGTCCGTCGAGGGCTACTACCAGGAGACCGGTCGCGCCGGCCGCGACGGGCTGCCGTCGACCGCCTGGCTGGCGTACGGGCTGCAGGACGTGGTGCAGCAGCGCAAGATGATCGAGACCTCGGAGGGCGACCTCGCCCACCGGCGCAACCTCGCCGCCCACCTCGACGCGATGCTGGCCCTCTGCGAGACGGTCCGCTGCCGCCGCACCCAACTGCTCGACTACTTCGGCGAGCAGGCCACGGCCGCCTGCGGCAACTGCGACACGTGCCTGGAGCCGCCGGAGTCGTGGGACGGCACCGTTGCGGCGCAGATGCTGCTCTCCACGGTTCTCCGGCTCGACCGGGAACGCAACCAGCGCTTCGGCGCGGGCCACTGCATCGACATCCTGCTCGGCCGCGCGACCGACAAGGTCAGCCAGTACGGCCATGACTCGCTGACCGTGTTCGGCATCGGCGGGGATCTGCGCGAGGCCCAGTGGCGCGGCGTGGTGCGCCAACTGCTGGCCGAGGGGCTGCTGGCCGTCGAGGGCGACTACGGCACGCTGACCCTCACCGAGGCCAGCGCGGAGGTGCTGGGCCGCCGCCGCACGGTGATCATGCGCCGCGAGCCGGAGAAGGTCGCCTCCCCCCGGGCCGCCAAGCCGCGCGGCGCGGCCACCGTCGTCGCCGAGCTGTCCCCGGCGGCGACCGCGGTCTTCGAGCGGTTGCGCGCCTGGCGGGCAGCCACCGCCAAGGAGCAGGGCGTCCCGGCATACGTGATCTTCCACGACGCCACGCTGCGGCAGATCGCCACCGACGCGCCCGCGTCCCTGGCGGAGCTGTCCCGGGTCAGCGGCGTCGGCGAGAACAAGCTCGCCAAGTACGGCGGGCAGATCCTGGCCGTCCTGGCCGACGAGGTCGACCCGGGCTGACCGCCGGTCGACCCACGCCCGCGCCACCGGGCGGGCCGTCGACTTACACCCGCGCCGCCGGGCGGGCCGTCGGCCCACACCCGCGCCGCCGGGCACGTCGACCTCGGCCCGTCACCGGGCGCCGCCGCGCGGTGGCGGGACGTTCGGTGGTCCGACGGCGTCAGCGGAACAGGTCGGCGTGCCCGGCCACGAAGTCGGCGAGGGTACGCGGCGGGCGACCGGTCAGGTCGCGGACGGCGCTCGTCGTGCTCGCCCAACGGCCGTCACCGACGAGGCGCATCAGGGTGGCGAGGTCGTCGGCCGCGGCGGCCGGCACCCCGGCCGACCGGAGGCGCTCGGCCATGGCGGGCACCGCCAGGTCGACGTACCGCACCGGCCGGCCCAGGGTCCGCGTCAGCACCTCGCCGATCTCCTCGTGCGTCGGCGCCTCGGACCCGGTCAGCACCAGCGTCTCGTTCTCGCCCACCGGCCGGGTCAACAGGGCGGCGGCCACCGCCGCGACGTCCCTGGCGTCGATGTAGCCCACCCGGCCCGGGCCGTAGGAGCCGTGGAACCGCCCCTGCCCGTCGCCGTCGAACGTGACCTCCGTGAGGAGGTTCTGCATGAAGCCCACCGGCTGGAGGATCGACCAGGCGAGCCCGGAGTTCCTGAGGTGGGTCTCGACCTCGCCGTGCATGCCGAGCCCGAGCAGCCCACCGGGGGTGGCGCCGCGCACCGACACCTTCACGACGTGGGCGACGCCCACCTCGGCGGCGAGGTCGACGAGCCTCCGCTGCTGCGTCACGAACTCCGGCCCGAGGGAGCCGTTCAACAGCAGTCGTGCCCCCGGGACGAGAACGCGCCTGATCGAGTCGGGATCGTCGAGGTCGCCGACGACGTAGTCGCCGCCCAGTTCCGTGCCGTGCCGGTGCTGCCGCACGAACGCCCGGCGGGGCGCTCCCCACCGATCGAGTTGCTCGACCAACGCCCGGCCGATCTGTCCGGACGCCCCGGTCACCACGATCATGACTCCTCCTAAGCGGAATACCACTCTCCGGTTACGGGGGTTACGATAACCGGAAGACGGCGTTCCGGATAGGGGGCGGCATGAGGATCGGCGACGCGGAGAACCCGCCGCTGCGGGCGGACGCCTCACGCAACCTCGGGAAGATCCTCGCGGCCGCCCGCACGGTGGTGGCCGAGCAGGGACTCGCCGCCCCGATGGACCTCATCGCCCGCCGGGCCGGCGTCGGCATCGGCACGCTCTACCGGCGGTTCCCCACCCGCGAGGCGCTCATCGCCGCCGTCGCCGAGGCGTACGTGACGGACCTCGTGGCCGTCACCCGGCAGCTCGGCGAGAGCAGCGGGGACGCCCGGGCGGCCCTGCGCGGGCTGGTCGACTGGTGCGCCGACCCCGGTCGGGGCGCCCTCGCCGCCGCGTTGGCCGATCTGCCCACGCAGACCTTCCACGCCTCGCCGGCGTTCGCCCGGGCCCGCCACGAGTGGCTCGAACTCCTCGACGACCTCGTCCGCCGCGGGCAGCGGGACGGGACGGTCCGCCCCGACGTCGGCACCGGCGACGTCGTCCTGTTGCTCAACGTCTTCGCCTGCCATCCCGACCGCCTGCCGGGGCACGTCGCCGCGCAGCCCGCACGGTACCTGCATCTCGTGTTCGACGCGCTGATGACCGGCCCGCCGGCCCCGGACGCTCTCCCGGGCGCGCCCGTCGACCTCGACGCCGTCCGGTAGGACGGCCGGCCTCGGCGGCGATGGCCGGCCGCGGGTCGGCGCGGACGACCACAGCACGCGCGCCACGCGCCCTCGGCACACGTCCGCTCGGAGGTGCCCGGGGTGGCGAGCGCCGCCGCCGACCCCGGCCGCGCGTCAGCCGGCGGCGTCCGGCTTCCCCGCCTCGACGCTCCCGCCGGCTTCGCCGCGCTCTCCCGGCCCGGCGCCTCCGGCGCGCTCACCCGGTCCGGCGGCTCCGGCGCGCTCCCCCGACCCGGCGGTGCCGTCGGCCAACCGCGCGAGGATCGCCTCGGCGGTGCGCCGGCCCACGCCGGGCACCTCGGTGATCTCCTCCACGGTGGCGGCGGAGAGCCGCTTGAGCGAGCCGAAGTGGCGCAGCAGCGCCTTGCGGCGCACCTCCCCCAGGCCGGGCACCCGGTCCAGCGCCGACTCGGTCATCCGCTTGGAGCGCCGCTGCCGGTGGAAGGTGATGGCGAAGCGGTGGGCCTCGTCGCGCACCCGTTGCAGCAGGTAGAGCCCCTCCGAGGTGCGGGGCAGGATGACCGGGAACTCGTCGTCGGGCAGCCAGACCTCCTCCAGCCGCTTCGCCAGGCCGCACAGCGCCACGTCGTCGACGCCCAGCTCCGCGAGGGCCTGGGCCGCTGCCGCGACCTGCGGCGCACCGCCGTCGACCACCACCAGTTGCGGCGGGTACGCGAACTTGCGCGGCCGGCCGGTGGTCGGGTCGATCAGGGCGCCGACCCGGGGCTCGTCGGGCCCCGCCTGGCCGGCCGGGGCGTCGGGGTCGTCGGCCGGCTCGACGCCCGCCTCCCCGGTCTCGGCGCGGGCGTCGAGGTAGCGGGCGAAGCGGCGGCGCAGCACCTCGGACATGGCCGAGAGGTCGTCGGTGGCGCCGCGGATGATGAAGCGTCGGTATTCGCTCTTGCGGGGCAACCCGTCCTCGAAGACGACCATGCTGGCCACCACGTCGGTGCCCTGCATCTGCGAGATGTCGAAACACTCGATGCGCAGCGGCGAGGTGCGCATGTCGAGGGCCTCGCTGATCTCGTCGAGGGCCTTGCTGCGGGTGGTCAGGTCGCCGGCGCGGCGCAGCTTGTGCCGGGCGAGGGCATCCTTGGCGTTGCGCTCGACCGTCTCCAGCAGGGACCGCTTGTCGCCGCGCTGCGGCACCCGCAGGGCCACCCGGCTGCCCCGGTGGCTGGAGAGCCAGTCGGCCAGTGCGGCGGCGTCGGCGGGCAGCTCCGGCACGAGCAGCTCGCGCGGCACGTCGGCCTCGCCCTGCTCGCCGCCGTAGACCTGGGTGCAGAAGTGGTGCACCAGGTCGCCCGTGGTCAGGTCCTCGGTCTTCTCCACCACCCAGCCGCGCTGGCCCCGGACCCGGCCGTCGCGGACGTGGAACACCTGCACGGCCGCCTCCAGGGGGTCGTCGGCGAACGCGACCACGTCGGCGTCGGTGCCGTCGCCGAGCACCACCGTCTGCTTCTCCATCGCCCGGCGCAGCGCGGCGACGTCGTCGCGCAGCCGGGCCGCCCGCTCGAACTCCAACTGCTCGCTGGCCTCGGTCATCTCCCGTTCCAGCTTGCGGACCATGGTGTCGGTGCGGCCGGCCATGAACTCGCAGAAGCCGTCGACGATCTCGCGGTGCCGCTCCGGGGTGACGCTGCCCACGCAGGGCGCCGAACACTTGCCGATGTAGCCCAGCAGGCACGGGCGGCCGACCTGGCCGGCGCGCTTGAACACCCCGGCCGAGCAGGTGCGCGCCGGGAACACCCGCAGCAGCAGGTCGAGCGTCTCGCGGATCGCCCATGCGTGCGAGTAGGGCCCGAAGTAGCGCACCCCCTTGCGCTTGGCCCCCCGCATCACCTGCAGGCGCGGGAACTCCTCGTCGAGGGTCACCGCCAGGTAGGGGTAGGACTTGTCGTCGCGGTAGCGGACGTTGAAGCGCGGGTCGTACTGCTTGATCCAGGTGTATTCGAGCTGGAGCGCCTCGACCTCGGTGCCGACCGTGACCCAGTCCACCGACTCGGCGGTGGTGACCATCTGCTGGGTGCGCTGGTGCAGGCCCCAGAGGTCGGCGAAGTAGGAGTTGAGCCGGCTGCGCAGGTTCTTCGCCTTGCCGACGTAGATCACCCGGCCGGTGCCGTCGCGGAAGCGGTAGACCCCCGGAGACTCCGGGATGGTGCCGGGCGCGGGACGGTAGGTCGAGGGGTCAGCCACGGCAGCAAGCCTAGTCCGCGCCCCCGACAGCTCCCGCGCACGAGCGCGGTCGCCGCCCCGCCCGCCCCGGCGGCCGACCGGTTATCCGGGTGCCGCCGGCGGCGTCCCCGGATAGCATCCGCCACCCGGACCGACGCGAGGGGGCGCAGGACATGGGCACGGATCGGACCGGGCACAGCCGAGGGGGCGCCGTCCTCGTGGCGGCGCTCACCGTCGACTCGGTCGGCAACGGGCTGTTCATGCCGCTGTCGCTGGTCTACTTCCTGCGGCTGACCGACGTGCCCCTGGCGCTGCTCGGGGTGCTGCTCAGCGCCGCCACCCTGCTCACCCTCCCGGTGCCGCTGTGGGCCGGGGCGCTGGCGGACCGGGTGGGCGCCCTGCCGGTGGTCGTCGCCGCCCAACTGCTCCAGGCCGCCGGCTACCTGGCGTACGCCTGGGTGCGGGGGCCGGTCGGGATCTTCGTCGCGGCGGCGCTGGTCGCGGTCGGCGTGCGGTTCTTCTGGTCCGCGGTCTTCACGGCCGTCGCCGACTACGCCGACGGCAGCGCCGGCGCCTGGACCCGCGACACCTGGTACGCGGTCAGCAACGGCGCGCGGACCGCCGGGCTGGCGGTGGGCGGCCTGGTCACCGGGGTGGTGGTGGCCGACGGGCGGGCGGGCACCTACCGGGCGGTGGCGTACGCGGCGGCGGCCTGCTTCGCCCTCGCCGGTGTGCTCATCGCCGCGTGCGTGCGCACCCCGGCCGCCACCGACCGGTCGGCGGGTCCGCGGCGGGGCGGGTACGCCGCGCTGGCCCGCGACCGCGCCTTCCTGGCGCTCATCGGCCTGAACACCGTCTTCGCGCTGACCAGCATGATGCTCGGCCTGGCGCTGCCCACGGTGATGCTCACGGACGCGCGGGGGCCGGCGTGGCTGACCTCGGCCATCCTCGCCGGTAACGCGTTCCTCGTCGCCCTGCTCTCCGCGCCCGTCGGTACGCGTCTGCCGCGCCACCGCCGGACCCGCGCGATCACGCTGGCGGCGGCGCTGTGGACGGCCTGGGGCCTGGCCATGGCGACGGTCGGCCCCGGCCGGCTCGGCACCGTGGCCGCGCTGCTGGCCACGGCCACGCTGCTGTTCACCGTGGCGGAGGTGGTGCACGCGCCGGCGTCCGCCGCGCTGGCCGCGGCCGCGGCGCCGGTCGCCGCCCGCGGCCGCTACCTGGCGGCCTTCCAGTACTCCTTCGCGCTCGCCTCGCTTGTCGCGCCGGCCTTCTTCGCCATCCTGTACGAGGTCGACAGCGCCGCGCCCTGGCTGGCCCTGGCGCTGCTCAACGCCGCTGGCGCGGCCGGCGTCCTGGCGCTGGAGCGGCACCTGCCGCCGGGCGCCCTCCGGGAGCAGCCGGCCGTCGGCCGCCGGGCGGCGGCCGACGCGGGCGCCGGGACGCGATGACGCCGACCGGCGACCCGGCCCGCGCTGGCCTGGGGACTCGGCCGCGTCGTCGTCGGGTCGCCGGCCGCGGCGCGCCGATCAGGCCAGCGAGATCTGGTCGCCCGTGACCTTGATGTTCTTCGCCGGGAGGGGCCTGGTGGCGGGGCCGCCCTTCACCGAGCCGTCCTCGATGGAGAACTTGCTGAAGTGGCAGGTGCAGTTGATCGTGCCGCCGTCGACGTTCGTGACCGGGCAGTTCTGGTGGGTGCAGATCGAGTCGAACGCCTTGAACTGGCCCGCGGTCGGCTGTGTGATGACCACGCCCTGGGCGGGAAAGACGGCGCCGCCGCCGACCGGGATGTCGGCGGTGCGGGCCAGCGACTGCGCGCCCTCGCGGTCGCCACCACCGGCGTCGCCCGTGCTGGGCACCGGCGGGCCGCCGCTGGTCGGGGCCGCGCCGCCGTCGGGGTCGTCGCTGCCGCAGGCGGCGAGGACCACCGCCGCGCCGACCGCGCCGACGCCCGTGAGAAGGGCACGCCGCGTCTGCGTCGCCGGCCCGGTCAGCTCCTGCTCGTCACTCATGCCTCGCCTCTCTCTCGGCTGCCGCCGCCCAGTCATGATCCGCGGCCGCACTCGGGTACACGGATCACTGTGCCCGACGGTTCACCCGATCGGCGACCGCCGGGGGCCACGGACGGGCCGGGAGCCCGTCCGGGTCACGCCACGGGCGCGCCAGGAGCCCCGAACGGGCCGGGAGCCCGTCCGGGTCACGCCACGGGCGTCAGCGGGCGCCGGCCGGGACCTTCCGCGCGCGGGACTTCGCGCCGTTGGCCTTGGCGCCGTTGGCCTTGGCCGCCCGGGAGGTGGCCCCCGCGGCGCCCTTGGCCTCGCCGTCGAGCTTGAGCACCTGCCGCAGGAACTGCCCGGTGTGGCTCTCGGGCACCTCGGCGACCTCCTCCGGGGTGCCGGTGGCGAGCACCGTGCCACCTCGGTGGCCGCCCTCGGGGCCCATGTCGATCAGCCAGTCGGCGGACTTGATCACGTCGAGGTTGTGCTCGATGGTGATCACCGTGTTGCCCTTGTCGACCAGCCCCTCCAGCACCATCAGCAGCTTGCGGATGTCCTCGAAGTGCAGGCCGGTGGTCGGCTCGTCCAGGACGTAGACCGTCCGGCCGGTGGAGCGCTTCTGCAACTCCGCGGCGAGCTTGACCCGCTGCGCCTCGCCGCCGGACAGCGTCGGCGCGGGCTGGCCGAGCCGGACGTAGCCGAGGCCGACGTCGACCAGCGTCTTGAGGTGCCGGTGGATGGCCGGGATGGCGGAGAAGAACTCGGCCGCCTCCTCGATCGGCATCTCCAGCACGTCGGAGACGGTCTTGCCCTTGTAGTGCACCTCCAGGGTCTCCCGGTTGTAGCGGGCGCCCTTGCAGACCTCGCACGGGACGTACACGTCGGGCAGGAAGTTCATCTCGATCTTGATCGTGCCGTCGCCGGAGCACGCCTCGCAGCGGCCGCCCTTGACATTGAACGAGAACCGGCCCGGGCCGTACCCGCGGACCTTGGCCTCGGTGGTCTCGGCGAAGAGCTTGCGGACGTGGTCCCAGACCCCGGTGTAGGTGGCCGGGTTGGACCGCGGCGTACGCCCGATCGGCGACTGGTCGACGCCGACCACCTTGTCGACGTGCTCCAGCCCGGAGACCCGGGTGTGCCGCCCGGGGACCAGCCGCGCGCCGTTGATCTGGTTCGCCAGCACCGCGTAGAGGATGTCGTTGACCAGCGTGGACTTGCCGGAGCCGCTGACCCCGGTGACCGCGATGAGCTGGCCGAGCGGGAACGAGACGGTCAGGTTGCGCAGGTTGTGCTCGCGCGCGCCGTGCACGACCAGCTCCCGGCCCGGGGTCTGCGGGCGGCGCTGCCGCGGCGTGGGGATGGACCGGCGGCCGGACAGGTACGCCCCGGTCACCGACTCCGGGTTCTCCAGCAGCGCCGGCACCGAGCCGCTGTGCACGATCTTGCCGCCGTGCTCGCCGGCACCGGGGCCGATGTCGACGATCCAGTCGGCGGTGCGGATGGTGTCCTCGTCGTGCTCGACCACGATCAGCGTGTTGCCCAGGCCGCGCAGCCGGACCAGGGTCTCGATCAGCCGGTGGTTGTCCCGCTGGTGCAGCCCGATCGACGGCTCGTCGAGCACGTAGAGCACCCCGACGAGGCCGGAGCCGATCTGGGTCGCCAGCCGGATGCGCTGCGCCTCGCCGCCGGAGAGGGTGCCGGCCGGGCGGTCCAGGGAGAGGTAGTCCAGGCCGACGTCGAGCAGGAACTTCAGCCGGGCGTTGATCTCCTTCAGCACCCGCTCGGCGATCATCTTCTGCCGATCGGTCAGCTCGATGCCGGCGAGCAGGTCGGCGGCCTCGCCGACGGAGAGGTTGCAGACCTCGGCGATGCTCTTGCCCGCCAGGGTCACCGCGAGCACCTCGGGCTTGAGCCGGGCGCCCCCGCAGGCCGCGCAGGGCACGTCCCGCATGTAGCCCTCGTACTTCTCCCGCGACCACTCCGACTCGGTGTCGGTGTGCCGGCGCTCGATCCACTGCACCACGCCCTCGAAGCCGGTGTAGTAGGAGCGCTCGCGGCCGAACTTGTTGCGGTAGCGCACGTGCACCTGGTCGTCGGAGCCGTGCAGGATCGTCTTCTGCGCCCGCGACGGCAGGGCCCGCCACGGGGTGTCGACGTCGAAGTGCTCCGCCTGGCCGAGGGCCTCCAGCAGGCGGAGGAAGTATTCCAGGTTGTGCCCGGTCGACCAGGGCTGGATCGCGCCCTCGCGCAGGGTGCGCTCCGGGTCGGGGACGACCAGCTCGGGGTCGACCTCCTTCTTGGTGCCGAGGCCGGTGCACTCGGGGCACGCGCCGTAGGGCGCGTTGAAGGAGAAGACCCGGGGCTCCAGGTCCTCGATGGCGAGCGGGTGGTCGTTGGGGCAGGCCAGGTGCTCGGAGTAGCGCCGCTCGCGCTCCGGGTCGCCCTCGGGCAGGTCGACGAAGTCGAGCAGGACGAGGCCGTTGGACAGGCCCAGGGCGGCCTCGACCGAGTCGGTCAGCCGCTGCTTGGCGCTGGGCTTGACGGTGAGCCGGTCGATCACCACCTCGATGGTGTGCTTCTCCTGCTTCTTCAGCTTCGGCGGCTCGGTCAGCGGATGCACCACGCCGTCGACCCGGGCCCGGGCGTAGCCCTTGGCCTGGAGCTCGGCGAAGAGGTCGACGTACTCGCCCTTGCGGCCGCGCACCACCGGCGCGAGCACCATGAACCGGGTGCCCTCGGCCATGGCGAGGACCCGGTCGACGATCTGCTGCGGGGTCTGCCGGGAGATCCGCTCGCCGCAGACCGGGCAGTGCGGCTCGCCGATGCGGGCGAAGAGCAGCCGGAGGTAGTCGTAGACCTCCGTGATGGTGCCCACCGTCGAGCGCGGGTTGCGCGAGGTGGACTTCTGGTCGATGGAGACGGCCGGGCTCAGGCCCTCGATGAAGTCGACGTCCGGCTTGTCCATCTGGCCGAGGAACTGCCGCGCGTACGACGACAGCGACTCCACGTAGCGGCGCTGCCCCTCGGCGAAGATCGTGTCGAAGGCCAGGCTCGACTTGCCCGACCCGGAGAGCCCGGTGAAGACGATCAGGGCGTCCCGGGGCAGGTCGAGACTGACGTCACGCAGGTTGTGCTCGCGCGCGCCACGGATGATCAGTCGGTCGGCCACTGTCCGTGTACTCCCGGGTGAAGAAGATGAGGAGGAAATGTCCGCTCTGAGGTTGGTCTGAGCGGTTGTCTGCGCGCAGGAAAGGCGCCCCAGCAACTCTAGCCCCGTGGTACGACACTTTTCCCCGCCGGCACGTTCCCCCAGCTCAGCCCGGTCGGCCGGGGACGCGGCACGCCCCGGAACGGCCGGCCTCCGCCGCCGCGGAGCGGCCGGTCGGCCGGGGCCGCCGCAACGCCGCGGAGCGGCCGACCGCCCCCGCCGCGGACCGGCCGCGGCCGGTCCACCGCCGCACCGTAGGCGGACGCGGCAGCGGGCGGGGCAGCTCGCCGCCCCGCCCGTCCCCGTAAGCCCCCGCCCACGGCGGGCGGCCCGACGTCGCGCCGAACCTCGCAGGCGGGCAGGCGGGCGCGCCGGACGTCAGGGGCGGGCGGCCCGACGCCGCGCCGAACGCCAGCCGCCGCGCCGCTCGGCGGCCAGCCGCGCCTCCCGCCGCCGGCTCTCGTACGCGACCTCCCGCTGCAGCCTGCGCCAGCTCTCCCAGCGCCGCACCGGCAGTTCGCCGCTCTCCAGCGCCTCGCGCACCGCGCAGCCGGGTTCCCCGTCGTGCCCGCAGTCGCCGTACCGGCAGCCGGCGGCCAGCTCGGCGATGTCGGCGAACGCCCGGTCCAGCCCCGCCGAGCCGTCCAGCAGGCCGACCGCCCGTACCCCCGGGGTGTCCAGCACGGCGCCGCCACCCGGCACCGGAACCAGCGCCCGCCAGGTGGTGGTGTGCCGGCCCTTGCCGTCCACCCGCCGGATCGCCTGGGTGGGCATGACCGCCGCCCCGGCCAGCGCGTTGACCAGGCTCGACTTGCCGGCGCCGGACGGGCCGAGCAGGCCGAGCGTACGGCCCGGCGCCACCTCGGCGCGCAGCGGCTCCAGCCCGGTGCCGTGCTCGGCGCTGACGGCCAGCACCGGCACCCCCGGGGCGACCGCGGCGAGCTGGCGCGCCACCGCCTCCGGGTCGGCCGCCAGATCGGCCTTGGTGAGCACGACCAGCGGCCGGGCGCCCGACTCGTGCGCCAGGGACAGCAGCCGCTCGATCCGGCCGATGTCCGGCTCCGGGTGCACCGGCTCCACCACGGCGGCGGCGTCCAGGTTGGCGGCCAGCACCTGGCCGCTGGCGTCCTTGCCGGCGGTCCGCCGGACCAGGGCGGTGCGCCGCGGCAGCACCGCCTCCACGGTCACGTTCCGGTCCGGCCAGGTGCCCAGCAGCACCCAGTCCCCCACGCAGGGCAGGCGGGTCAGGTCGCGGGCGGCGTCGGCCAGGACCGCCCCGCCCAGGGTGGCGCGGACCGGACCGTCCGCGCAGAGCACGGTGCAGACGCCCCGGTCCACCCGGGCCACGCGGCCCGGACGGTGGTCGCTGCGCCGTCGCAGAAGTGCCGCCCGGTCGGCGTCCCAGCCGAGGGCGGTGAGATCGATGGTCATGGCATCCTCATCGGTGTCGGAGTGAGTGGTGCACGCGTGCTGCGACCGGCAACGCCACCACCTCCTCCCGGCCTCCCGGTGCCGCGTCCGACGCCGACGGTAGGGCGCGCGGCGACGCGCCGAAAGCGATTTCCCCGGCGACGCGGGGCGGCCCGGCGACTAGGGTCATCACGTGACCACTGATCCGCTCCTGCTGACCGGCGAGGTGGACGCGGCCACGGACCGCCTGCTGCGGACCGCGGCCACCTTCGACAGCGCGGACATCGCCGCCGCGTCGCTGCTGCCGGGCTGGACCCGGGGGCACGTGCTGGCGCACCTGGCCCGCAACGCCGACGGATTCGTCAACCTGCTCACCGCCGCCCGCACCGGCGAGCCCGTCCCGATGTACGCCTCCGCGGCGGCCCGGGACGCCGACATCGAGGCCGGCGCTCCCCGCCCGCCCGCCGCCCACCTCGACGACCTGCGCCGCTCGGCCGACCGGTTCGCCGAGGCGGTCCGGGCGATGCCGGTCGAGGCGTGGGCGGCCACGGTCCAGACGCGGCGCGGTCCCTGGCCGGCGGCCATGCTGGTCTGGGGCCGGCTGCGCGAGATCGAGGTGCACCACGTGGACCTCGACGCCGGGCACCGGCCGGCGGACTGGCCCGAGGCGTTCGGCCACCGGCTGCTGCACGAGGTGGCCGGCGACCTCGCCGCCCGGGCCGACGTGCCGCCGATGGTGCTGCGCTTCGACGGCAGCCGGCACGAACTGGTCGTCGGCGACCGGTCGGCCGCGCCCACGGTCACCGGCTCCGCCCCCGAACTCGCCGCCTGGCTGATCGGCCGCAGCCCCGGCACCGTGCTGGCCGTCACCCCGGACGGCCCGCTGCCGCAACCACCGGAATGGATATAGGCAACCTCATGACCTACAGCGGAGACGTCACGCCCGGCGGCGCGCCGGCCGTACGTGAGCTCGACGCGCTCACCATCACCAAGATGTCGGTGGGCCCGATGGACAACAACGCCTACCTGCTGCGTTGCCGGGCCACCGGCGAGCAGGTGCTGATCGACGCGGCCAACGAGGCGCCCCGACTGCTCGACCTGGTCGGCGACGCCGGGCTGGCCGGCGTGGTCACCACCCACCAGCACATGGACCACTGGGTGGCGCTGGAGGAGGTGGTCGCCAAGACGGGTGCCCGGGCTCTGGTGCACGCCGACGACGCGGCGGGGCTGCCGATCGAGGCGGAGACGCTGGCCGACGGGGACACCGTGCCGGTGGGCGACTGCGCGCTGGAGGTCATCCACATCAGGGGGCACACGCCCGGCTCGATCGCGTTGCTCTACCGCGACCCGGCCGGGCCGCCGCACCTCTTCACCGGCGACAGCCTCTTCCCCGGCGGGGTCGGCAACACCGACAAGGACCCGCAGCGGTTCGCCGCGCTGATCGACGACGTCGAGCACAAGCTCTTCGACCGGCTGCCCGACGAGACGTGGTTCTACCCGGGCCACGGCAAGGACAGCACGCTCGGCGCGGAGCGCCCGGCGCTGCCCCAGTGGCGCGCCCGGGGCTGGTGAGCCCCAGCGGGGCCGGGCGCGATCCGCGCCCGGCCCCGCTCCCCCCGTGGGCGACGGTCACGCCCCCGTGACCGCCCGCAGCCGACGCCGCGTGCCCATCAGCACCACCCCCGCCAGCAGCAGCCCGACCGCCATGGTGACCAGCATCGGGCTGGACTCCCCGGGCAGCAGCCCGGCCAGCGACCGCGAGGCGCTGCCCAGCGCCAGGTAGAGCCCCGCCCACGCCGCCGCCCCGAGCGTCGCGGAGGCGAGGAAGCGCCGGTACGACATCCGCAGCCCGCCCGCCGCCAGCGGCAGCAGCGCGTTGAACACCGGCAGGAACGGCGCGATCAGCACCATCCGGCCGCCCCCGCGCCGAAGGATCCCCTCCGCCGCCGCCCAGCGCTCCTCGCCGATCCACCCGCCGATCCGGCTGTGCCGCAGCCGGTCCCCGTAGCGGCGGCCGGCGAGGAAGCTCAGCGACCATCCGGAGAGGCAGCCGGCCACCACGACGGTGAAGGTGGCGAGGCCGGTCATCGGCCCGCCGACCCCCATGGCGGCCAGGATCGCCACGTCGCCGGGGACCAGCACCCCGAGCAGCGGCACGGCGTCGAAGAGCATCACCACCCCGAGCACCCCCATCAGCAGGGTGGTGGGGAGCTCTCCGACCTGGGCCAGCCAATCCGTCATGCCCCGTACGCTATGGCCGCCCGACCACCCCGGGCATCGGGTCCGATCCCCCACCGTCCCCTGGTATCGGGCTCGGGGTCGACCCTGAGAGGCCCCCCGTCAGCGGGGCCGCAGCACCTGCACCCGCCGGACGGACGAGTCGACGGAGGGCTCGGTGGTCGGCACGGGATAGCTCGCCACGGCCGCCAGCACGCCCGGGGGCAGGTGCCCCCGCCCGGGGTCGCCGACCAGCACGTCGGTGCCGGTGGCGGCGGCCCTGCGCAGGAAGGGCAGCACCCGCGCCGCCATCGCCTCGTCGTAGAGCACGTCCCCGGCCACCAGCAGGTCCACCCCGGCCGGGTCGGTGTCGAGCAGGTCGCCGCCGGTGGCCGCGACCGCCACCCCGTTGGCGCGGGCGTTGACGGTCACCGCCGCGACCGCGTACGGGTCGATGTCGTTGGCGACGACGCGGTCGGCGCCGGCGAGCGCGGCGGCGATCGCCACCAGGCCGGACCCGGCGGCGAGGTCGAGCACCCGGCGCCCGGCGGCGAGGTCGGGGTGGTCGAGCAGGTAGCGGGCGAGGGCCTGCCCGCCGGCCCAGACCGAGGCCCAGTACGGCGGCGGCAGCGCGTGCCCGGCCTGCGCCTCCATCCGGGCCCACCAGACGATGGCGTCCTCGGCCAGGTGCAGCCGCACCTCCGGCACGAACGGGATCCGCACCAGCCGCAGCCGGTCCAGCCCGCCGCCCGGAGCGTCGATCTCCCGCTCCAACTCGGTCAGCGCGTCGGCCGTGGCACCTCTCACCGGCGCAAGCATGCCCCAGTCGGCCGGTCGCCGCGCCGCTTTCACACACGGGCCCCGAGAGTTCACCACGCCGCCTACGGCACTTCGGCCAGCGAATCGGCGCTCGGCCGGTTACTGTCGGGGTGGTACCGGGCGATCATCGGTCTTCGACCGCGGGTCACCCGCTTTGGAACAGGGAGAGATGCATGGCAACCGGCACGGTTAAGTGGTTCAACTCGGAAAAGGGCTTCGGCTTCATCGAGCAGGACGGCGGAGGGCCGGACGTCTTCGTCCACTACTCGGCCATCGCGACGAGCGGTTACCGGGAGCTGAACGAGGGCCAGAAGGTCGAGTTCGAGGTGACCCAGGGGCAGAAGGGTCCGCAGGCGGACAACGTCCGCCCGATGTAGATCCGTGCCGGTGGCGGCGGCCGGGAGCCGGCCGCCGCCGCAGCGCGTTCAGGGCAGCTCCGGCGCGACGGGCAGGTCCCGTCGCCGCCGTAGCGGCCCGACCAGCAGGATCACCGGGGTGAGCGCCAGCCAGCCGGTCATCACCGCGATCGCGGTGCCGGCCCCGTAGGCCGCGCCGACCGCCCCGGACAGCAGCGCCGCGAGCGGGATCGTGCCGTAGTTGAGCATGTGCATGCTCACCGTCACGCGGCCCAGCAGGTGGTGCGGGGTGTAGGTCTGCCGGAAGCTGCCCTTGAGCACGTTGCCGACCGCCACCCCGAGGCTGACCAGCATGCCGCCGATCGCCGGCAGGGCCAGTCGCCCGCCGGGGCCGGCGAGCGGGATCAGCAGCGCCATCGGGCCGGTGAGCATCCCCGCCAGCAGCATGGCCCGGGCGGTGCCGAGCCGCCGGCCGAGCCTGGTGGCCAGCAGCGCGCCGGCGATGCCGCCGAGGCTCATCACCGCGACCAGCGCGCCCACCGACGCGGGTGCGAGGCGCGCCTCCCGCACGAGGAAGACCACCAGGACGGCCTGGTAGCCGATCAGTCCCACGTTGCTGGCCGCGCCGAAGACGGCGAGCACCCGCAGGTACGGGTCGCGGGCGACGAACCGGATCCCCTCCCCGATCTCCCGGCGCAGCGACCGGGACCGGTCGACGCGCTCGGGGCGCTTCTCGACGGTGCGGATGCGCAGCAGGCACACCGCGGAGAACAGGAAGCTCAGCGCGTCGAGCAGGAGCGCGGCGACCGCGCCGACGACCTGCGCGACCACGCCGGCGATGCCGGGGCCGAGCACGTAGCTCGCGGTCTGGGTGGCCTGGAGCTTGGCGTTGCCCTCCGGCACCTGCTCGGGGCGCAGCAGCACGGGCAGGTAGACCTGGTCGGCCGTCTCGAAGAAGACCCGGGCCAGGCCGGCACCCAGCGCGACCGCCAACAGTTGCGCCACGGTCAGCGCGCCGAGCGCGGCGGCGACCGGGACGCTGAGGAACAGCAGCGCGGAGACCAGGTCGCAGGCGACCATCACGGGCCGGCGCGGCAGCCGGTCCACCCAGGCGCCGGCGGGCAGGCCGACGAGCAGCCACGGCAGCCAGGCGGCGGCGGTGAGCACCGCGACGCCGAAGGTGCCGGTGTCGAGCACCGTCACCGCGACCAGGGGAAGCGCCACGGTGGTGACGTTGCTGCCGATGGCGCTGGCCGTCTGCCCGGCCCAGAGCAGCCGGAAGTCCCGGTGCCGCAGCAGGCCACCACGCCGTGCCGCGGGGGCCGCGGGCTCCGGCGGTGACGCGGCGGGCTCCGGCCGTGGCGCGCGGGCGTCGGGGGTACGGGGTGGCGCGACGCCGGCGGGCGGCCTCACGGGGTGGCCGGAATGCCGTAGGCGAACAGGAAGACCGGTTCGCGTCGTCGCCCGTCGTCGGGCACCTCCCGGTCGGCCCACCGGGTCAGCAGGTCGTTCATCTCGCGATCGAGCTGCGCCAGTTCCTCCGGGGTCAGGCGCAGCCACCGGTCCATGGAGAACGGCCCCTGCCCCCAGGCCGCCTGGGTGGCGTCGTCGGCCGCGTACCACGCGCGAACCAGGGCGGCGTGCCGCTCCAGGTTGAGCGAGACGGCCGCGTCGGCGACGGCCCGGTCGGCCGGGTCGGCCTCGAAGTCCGACCGGGACCAGCGCAGGCCGCGGTTGACCAGGCGCCACCATCGTTCCCGGCGGTCGCGGGCCAGCTCGGGCGCCTCCTCCACAAGGTCGGCGCCGGCCAGCACCTTGAGGTGGTGGCTGACGTTCGCCGGCGCCTGGCCGGTCCGCTCGGCGAGCAGGCCGACGGTCGAGGGGCCGTGCACCTTGAGCACGTCCATCAGCCGACGGCGCAGCGGGTGGGACAGCGCGGCGAGGACCCGGGAGTCGGTGACCTGGCGCACGTCGGGATTCGTCATGCCGCCAGTCTGACATCGGCAACGACAGTTGCGCAACAGTCATTGCGCAACTGTCGTTGCTGGCTTCGGTCGGTCCCCGGCCCGCCCGACGGATCCGGGGACGCCGGCTCAGGCCGCCAGCCGGCGGGCCAACTCGTCGGCGACCTGCTTGGCCATGGTGGCGGGGATCGCCGCGGCGATCTTGTCGGGGGTGAGCGTGGCCAGGACGCCCGTCACGATCGCCTGCTCGTCGGTGAAGTCCTTGTTGGACAGCGCGGTGAGCTGCGCGGCGACCGTGTCGAGCCGCTGCATCGTGTAGTCCAGCTTCGCCACGAGGCTGTTGCTGGCCGTCGCGGGGCCGCCCGCGTCGGGGTCGACGCTGCGCCCCATGCTCGACCCGCCGTAGAACATGCCGACATAGATGCTGTTGATCTGGCTCTCGGCCTGTGCGCTCATGTCGTCCTCCAGGAGTCCGATGGTGGTCAGGTAGCGGCGGAACAGCGGCGTCTGGTCGCGGTTCGCCTTGATCGAGTCGCGGAAGAAGCTGAAGTGGGTGTGCCACAGGTGGGAGTTGTCCCCACTGCTGCGCCTGCGGAGCCGGTCCCAGCGCCGCACGACGGCGCCGTCGGGCGAATAGATGATCTCCCTGATGTCCCGGCTGTCCGGGGTGTTGGCGACGCACTGCGCCACGCACCAGTTGGAGAAGGTGTGCAGGTCATGCGTGCGGCCGCCGGCGCGGACCTGGAAGAGGCCGACGTCGAGCGCGGCCGCGTCGAGGGTGAGACCGGCGGAGTCCCGGGGCGACTCGACGACGGAGTAGTCGTTGGTCACCACCCGGTCGGAGCCGCAGTGGTAGCCGCCCCGGTGGGCGGGGTCGCCGACGATGCCGACCTCGGCGGGTTCGAGGTCCTGGCTCCGGACGGTGTCGGGGTCGATGTTGAGGTGGTCGAGCAGCAGACGGCGGACGGTCAGCAGGTTCTCGGGTGCCCGCGTCATGGGTTCCCCCTTGCGGATGGTCGGGGGCCGGGCATGACGGTGACACCGCGTAGGCGGTGGAGGGCTTCACGCGCGGGCCCGGCCGAGTGGTGCACAGCGCCGGGCGTTGGCCCAACCATAACGCCGCCGATGAATGAATGCCCAGCTCAACCGGGATTTTTTCAGCGGCAAGAATGCTGCGGGGCGATCCGCACGATCGGCAGCACCACTGCGGACGGTCGCTGCGGGTCGTGCAGGATCTCCCGCCAGCCAGCACGTAGGGTGACCGCTGTGCCGAGGGCCTCGCCCGTGCCGGGGTTGCGCGCGTAGCGGGGGTGGGCGCCGCCGGAGACCTGCACGCGCAGCCGGTGCCCCGGCGCGAACCGGTGCGCCGCGGGCCACAGCTCCACCGGCACGCGCACCACGCCGGCCGGGTCGGTCGGGTACCGGCCCGGGGCGACCCGGACGAGCCCGTCGCAGACGTTCCAGGACCGGCCGCGCCGGTCCACCTCGCACAGTCGCACGAAGACGTCCAGGTGGGACAGCTCGCTGCGCAGATGGATCTCGGCGCGTACCGGGCCGATTACCTCGACGGGCGCGTCGAGTGGGGCGCTGGTGAAGGTCAGCACGTCGGATCGGGCCTCGACCGGGCGGTTGTCGACCGGCCCGGCCCGCTGGGCGACGAGCAGCGGCCCGCCGAGCGACGGCGTCGGGTCGGCCGGGTCGTAGCGGAAGCGGTCCGGCGTCGAGGGCACCGGGGCGGCGGTGCTCAACCCCCCGCCCGGATGCAGGTGCCACCGGGTCGGCACCGACGGCGGCGGCCAGTCCGGCAGGTCCCGCCAGCCGCCACCGGCCCCGCCGACGTACACCCGCACCGGGGCGGCACGGCCCGCCGGAGGGCGGCCGGCGAGGTGCTCGTCCAGCCAGTCCAGCCCGTCACGCAGGGCGGCCACGAAGAGCCCGGGGCTGCCGTGCGTCCACGGCCCGACCGTCAGCCGGGGGTGGGCGCCGGCCGCGCGCAGCGCCGCGAAGTCGCGCAGCTGGGCCGGCAGGAAGATGTCGTGCCAGCCGGTCACCATCGCCACCGGCGCCCGGACCTCGGCGATCCGGTCGCCGAAGACACGGTCGCGCCAGTAGCCGGCGTCCGGGGTGTGGTGGCGCAGCCACTCCTGGAAGAAGGGCACCGTCACGCCGGTGGCGACCCGGTCGGCCTCGACCAGCGGCAGGTGCGCCAGCGCGGCGGTCAGCCGGGGCTGGCCGCGCTTGAGCTCCCACTGCCGGGCCAGCCAGGGCACGGCCTGGGCCTGGAGCAGCTCGGCCCAGGTGAGCACGGCGTCGAGGGCGAACGAGTCCCCGGCGTACGTCGAATCACGGGTGCCCGAGGCGGTCACCACCGCGACCATCGCCCGCAGCTCCTCCCCCGCGTCGGCGGCCAGGGCCCACTGCACGAAGCCCTGGTAGCTCGCGCCGAACATGCCGAACGCGCCGGACCACCACCGCTGGCGGCGCAGCCAGTCGAGGGTGTCCAGGCCGTCGTCGCGCTCGTGCACCAGCGGATCGAACGCCCCGCCCGAGCCGAACGTGCCCCGGCAGGACTGGATCACCACGTGGAAGCCGCGTTCGGCGGCCAGCCGGCCGAGCAGCCGCATGGGCCCACCCCGCCCGTACGGGGTGCGGATCAGCACGGTGGGCGCGCCGGGCAGGTCCGGGGCGTAGTGGTCGGTGCGCAGCGGCACCCCGTCGCGGACCCGCACCGGAATGCCCCGGGTGAGGGTGACCCGCCGGGCGCGCCCGGCCGGCAGCCGCAGCGCGGCGGCGGCGAGCCGGACGAGCGCCCCGTCGAGCACGAGGTCAGCCGCTCGCCCGCCGGGCCGGCTCGTCGCGGGCGGCCCGAACCGTGTCGCGGTGCTCCCGCATGGAGGCGGTCATCGCGGTCATGAACCGGTGCACCACCTCCAGCTCGTCGTCGCTGAAGCCGGCCATCACCTCGTCGGTGCGCCGGCCCAGCGGCCGGAAGAAGTCCATCGCCAGCGCCGCGCCCCGCTCGGCGTAGTGCAGGAGGACCTTGCGCCGGTCGGCGGTGTCGCGGTCGCGGCGGATGTGCCCGGCGCGCTCCAACCGGTCGATCAGGGCGGTGACGGAGCCGGAGGAGAGGTTGAGCTGCTCGCCGAGGCGCCCGGGGGTGATCGGCTGACCGATCAGCTCGGCGTCCATCACCGCGATCAGCGCCTGCAGGTCGGTCGCGCCCAGCCCGTGCAGGTTGGCGAAGGCGTGCCCGATGTGCTGCGCGTCGACGGAGTAGCGGCGCAGCTCGGCCGCGATCTCGGCGACCAGCGTCGCGCGGCGCGTGTCGCGCCTCCGGTACATGCCGTGGCCTGTCACGTCCGCCGCTTTCCCTCCGCCGCCCGTCCGGTTGCAGCATAACTCAGCAGCCGATAATCTCGATTATCGAGATACTCTGCGGTCGCACTTTTCCGGTCGTGGCGGGTCTCGAGCGTCGACCGGATCCCGTAGAGAGAACCCGTGAGGTCAGCCATGTCCGTGTTCACCCGCGTGGCCCGCGGCCGACTGGCCGCGTGGCTCACCGTGGTCGCCGCGATCGTCCTCGGCGCGGCCGTCTTCGGGCTGCCCACGCCCGACAACCCGGCTCCCGTCTCGTCCACGGGCCTGTCCGTCGGGTGGCAGTCGACCCAGGTGGAACGCCTCCAGGACCAGTTGCCCTCCCACGACGTCCAGCCGGCGCTCGTCGTGGTCAGCCGCGCCGACGGCGGCCCGCTCACCGAGGCCGACCGCGCGGCGCTCGCCGGGCAGTCCGCCGACCTGGGCCGCTTCGCCGTCGGCGGGCGCGTCAGCCCGCCGCAGATCTCCCCGGACGGCGCCGTCGCACTCGTCGCCGTGCCGCTGTCGACCGCGGGCGGTCAGGAGGAGACCGCCGGCCGGGTCGACGACCTCCGCGCGTCGCTGGACGACGCGCCCGACGCGCTCACCGTCGAGGTGACCGGCGGGCCCGCGTTCACCACCGACCTGACGAAGGTCTTCGACGGCGCCGACACCACGCTGCTCATCGTCACCGCCTCCGTCGTCGCGCTGCTGTTGCTGATCACCTATCGCAGCCCGTTCCTGTGGATCGTCCCGCTCGTCGTCGTCGCGGCGACCGAGCAGCTCACGCTGCGCGCCCTCGACACGATCGTCCCGGCCGTCGGCATCAACCTGCCCGGCGGCGCCGTCACCGGCATCGCCAGCGTCCTCGTCTTCGGCGCCGCCACCGACTACGCGTTGCTGCTCATCGCCCGCTACCGCGAGGAGCTGCGCCGCGATGAGGACCGGTTCGTGGCGATGCGCGCCGCGCTGCGCCGCACCGCCGAGCCCATCCTCGCCAGCGGCTTCACCGTCGTCCTCGGCGTGCTCACCCTGCTGCTGTCGGAGCAGGAACTGAACCGCGCCCTCGCCGTGGCCTGCGCGACGGGCGTCGTCCTCGCGATGCTGTCGGCGCTGTTCGTCCTGCCCGCGGCACTGGTGATCTTCGGTCGTGGCCTGTTCTGGCCGTTCGTGCCCCGGGTCGGCGGCGCGGTCCGGGAGGGTCGGCTGTGGGGCCGGCTCGGCGCCGCCGTCGAGCGCCGTCCGGCGCCGGTGGCGGTGCTCACCACGCTGCTGCTCGCGGGGCTCGCCCTCGGCGGGCTCGGCATCCGCACCGGCCTGTCGGAGACCCAGCAGTTCCGGGTCGAGCCGGAGGCGGTCGCCGGCGCGGAAACCCTCGCCAGGGCCTTCCCCGCCGGGACGACGCAGCCGGTCGCGGTGCTCACCACCCCCGCGGCGGCGCGGGCCGTCACGGAGGCCGCCGCGGCCGTGCCCGGTGTCGCCTCCGCGCGGCCGGGCGAGGCGGGCGCCCGGGTCGCCCAGGTCGACGTCGTGCTCGACGCCGAGCCGGGCACCGCCGCCTCGGACCGCGCCGTCGAGGCGCTGCGGGAGGCGGTCGCGGCGGTGCCCGGATCCGCCCCACCGGCCGTCGAGGGCGCGCCCGCGTTCGACGGGGCGGTGGTCGGCGGCGCCGTCGCCGCCACCTACGACGAGAACGAGGCCAACGGCAAGGACGTACGGCTCATCCTGCCGGTCATCCTGCTGCTGGTCGGCGCCGTGCTCGTGCTGCTCCTGCGCGGCCTGGTCGCGCCGGTGCTGCTCGTGCTCACCGTGATCGCGTCCTTCTTCGCCAGCATCGGCGCGTCGTGGCTGATCTTCGACCACGTGCTCGGGTTCCCGGCGCTGGACAGCGGCGTGCTCCTGCTCGCCTTCGTGTTCCTGGTGGCGCTGGGCGTGGACTACAACATCTTCCTCGTCACCCGGGCCCGGGAGGACGCCCGGCGCACCGGCACCCGGGACGGCATGCTGTCGGCCCTGCGGGTCACCGGCGGCGTCATCACCAGCGCCGGCATCCTGCTCGCGGCCGTCTTCGCCGTGCTGGGCGTCCTGCCGCTGATCCTGCTGACCCAGATCGGGATCATCGTCTGCATCGGCGTGCTGCTGGACACGCTGCTCGTCCGCACGGTCCTGGTGCCGGCGCTGGCGTTCGCGCTGGGCGACCGCTTCTGGTGGCCGGGGCGGATCGCCCCCGCCACGGAGGACTCCCCGGCCCGGCCGGAGCCGGTGGCGGCCCGGGGCTGACCCGCGCACCACCCGGGGGTCGCGGCGGCCACACCACGGCCCCCGGTCCGGGCCGCCGCGAGGAGCCGCCGGGCGGCACGGTCCGGAGCGCCGCCTCAGGCGTCGGCGGGCACCGCCGTCGCTTCCGGCTCCGCCGGGGCGTCACCCACCGCCCGGTCCCGGGTGGCCCAGGCCACCACGAACAACGCCGTCCACGCCACCCCGAGCAGCACCGCCGTCGCGCTGCCGCTGGCGGTGCTCAACCCCAGGTAGAGGCGGGCGCCGACGATGCCGACCACGCCGGCCGCCGCGCCGGTCCAGGCGGCCACCGCCACCGGCCAGCGCGCCCCGCGCGACAGCAGCCAGGCCAGGGTGCAGAGACTGGCCGCCACCACGGCGTTCTGCGTCGGGAACAGGCCGGCGTCCCGGCCGTCCGGGCCGCCCGTGCCCGGCCCGGTCAGGTCGACCACCACGGCGAGCACCACCAGCGGAACGAACGCCCCGACCGTGCCGACGACGCTGAGCAGGTCGGCCCGCCAGGGCCGGTTGCGCCAGGCCAGCACCGCGGCCACGACGGCCACCAGCACGATCAGCGACGAGCCGCGCAGCGCCGAGACCACCGCCAGCGTGACGTCGACCGCACCGGGCGTACGCCGGTCGGCGAACCAGTCGGCGATGGCGCCGTCGATCGCCGCCAACCCGCTGTGCCGGACCACCGCGTCGAGCACCCAGGCGATGGCGAAGCCGGCCACGAAGAGCAGCAACAGCCCGCCGGCCAGGTTGATCAGCAGCGTCCAGGTCGGCCCGACGTACATGGCGAGCAGGAAGAACAGCACGCCGTACCGGCCGCTGAGCCAGCGCACCGGCCCCAGCCCGGCGGCCCGGGAGGCCAGCGCGCGGGCCGGGTCCGGGTTGCGGCCCAGCCACCGCCCGGCCAGCACCACCGCGACCAGCGCGGCCACCAGCACCAGCACCGCGCCGGTGGCCCGCCCGAGCAGCCGGGAGACCGTCTCGTACGACTCCCCGGCCAGGTTGCCCGCGAGCACCGAGCCGCCCACCCAGGTCACCACGCCGGCGAGGTTCCACGGCGCGAACCGCCGGTACGGCATTCCCGCCGCGCCGGCCAGCCGGGGCACCAGGGTGCGGGCGAAGGCCACCCAGCGGGCGGTCAGCACCCCGCGCCCGCCCAGCCGGCCGAGCATCGCCTCCGCCCGGCCCCACCGCTCGTGGCCGACCCGGGTGCCCAGCCGGCCGGCGCGCAGCCGGGGCCCGTACCGGCGGCCGGCCCGGAACGCGAGTGTGTCCCCGATCACCGCTGCAAGGATCATCACCAGCAGGGCCGGGGCGAGGCGCAGCGTCCCCGCGTACGCTAGGAAACCGACCAGCAGCAGGGTCGCCTCGCCCGGCACCAGCAGACCGAAGATCACCGCGGTCTCCCCCGCGACGATTGTCGCGGCGATCACATAGATCAGCAGGGGCGGCAGGCCCTGCAGCCAGGTCAGCAGGTCGTGCATCGGGCCCCCATTCCCACGGGGGTCAGCATGCCAGGCGCTGAAACGGTCGGAACATCAGTTTCGGCAGAGATCCGGGCCATCTGGGGGGAGACCCCGACGCGTGCCCCGGCAACCGCAGACAGGAGTATGGAGGGTATGCAGCTTCGCACCGACCTCCGCAACGTCGCCATCATCGCCCACGTCGACCACGGCAAGACGACCCTGGTCGACGCCATGTTGCGGCAGGCCGGCGCCTACGGCGCCCGCGGCGAGGTAACCGAGCGGGTCATGGACTCGATGGACCTCGAACGGGAAAAGGGCATCACCATCCTGGCCAAGAACACCGGCGTGCGGTACATGCCGGCGGACGGCTCCGACCCGGTGACCATCAACATCATCGACACGCCGGGCCACGCCGACTTCGGCGGCGAGGTGGAGCGCGGCCTCACCATGGTCGACGGCGTGGTGCTGCTGGTGGACGCCAGCGAGGGCCCCCTGCCGCAGACCCGGTTCGTGCTCCGCAAGGCGCTCAAGGCCCGCATGCCGATCATCCTGGTGATCAACAAGGTGGACCGCCCCGACGCCCGGATCAAGGAGGTCGTGGACGACACCTACGAGCTCTTCCTCGACCTGGACGCCGACGAGGAGCAGATCGACTTCCCGATCGTCTACGCCTGTGCCCGCGACGGCATCGCCTCGCTGACCCAACCCGCCGACGGCGCGGTCCCCGACGACAGCAGCTCGTTGGAGCCGCTGTTCCGCACCCTGCTCGACACCATCCCGCCGCCCGCGTACGACGAGGGCGCGCCGTTGCAGGCGCACGTCACCAACCTCGACGCCTCCCCGTTCCTCGGCCGGCTGGCGCTGTGCCGGGTGCGCCAGGGCACCATCAGCAAGGGCCAGACCGTGGCCTGGTGCCGCACCGACGGCAGCACCCAGCGGGTCCGCATCTCGGAGCTGCTGATGACCGAGGGTCTGGAGCGCAAGCCGGCCGACTCGGCGGGCCCGGGCGACATCATCGCGGTCGCGGGCATCCCCGAGATCATGATCGGTGAGACCCTGGCCGACGCGGAGAACCCGCAGCCGCTGCCGCTGATCACCGTCGACGAGCCGGCCATCTCGATGACCATCGGCACCAACACCTCGCCGCTGGTCGGCCGGGTCAAGGGCGCCAAGGTCACCGCCCGGATGGTCAAGGACCGGCTCGACAAGGAACTGATCGGCAACGTGTCGCTGCGGGTGCTGCCCACCGAGCGTCCCGACGCCTGGGAGGTGCAGGGCCGCGGCGAGCTGGCGCTGGCCATCCTGGTCGAGCAGATGCGCCGCGAGTCCTACGAGCTGACCGTGGGCAAGCCGCAGGTCGTCACCAAGGAGATCGACGGCAAGACCTGCGAGCCGGTCGAGCGACTCACCATCGACGCCCCGGAGGAGTACCTCGGCGCGATCACCCAGTTGCTGGCGACCCGCAAGGGCCGGATGGAGCAGCTGGTCAACCACGGCACCGGCTGGATCCGGATGGAGTGGCTGGTCCCGGCCCGCGGCCTGATCGGCTTCCGCACCGAGTTCCTCACCGAGACCCGGGGCACCGGCATCCTGCACCACGTGTTCGAGTCGTACGAGCCGTGGTTCGGCGAGCTGCGCACCCGCAACAACGGCTCGCTGGTCGCCGACCGCGCCGGGGCGGTCACCGCCTTCGCGATGACCAACCTCCAGGAGCGCGGCCAGCTCTTCGTCGAGCCCGGCACCGAGGTGTACGAGGGCATGATCGTCGGGGAGAACTCCCGCTCCGACGACATGGACGTCAACATCACCAAGGAGAAGAAGCTCACCAACATGCGCTCGTCGACGGCCGACGAGACCGAGAAGCTGATCCCGCCGCGCAAGCTGTCGCTGGAGCAGGCCCTCGAGTTCTGCCGCGAGGACGAGTGCGTCGAGGTCACCCCGGCCGCCGTGCGGATCCGCAAGGTGGTGCTCGACCAGCAGCTCCGCGGCCGGGCCGCCGCCCGCCGCAAGCACGCCGGCTGACGTACGACGGCAGCCGCCCCGGAGCCCGGACCGCCCCGCGCGGTCCGGGCTCCGCCCGTTACGGTCCGGGCTCCGCCCGTCATCCCCGCACGGTGCGACCGCTCGCCCCGGCCGGCCGCCCCGGCGATGATCCGCTACGGTCACCCGCATGACCTGGGACGAACTCGACGCACACCTGGACGGGGTGCCCGGCACCGTGTCGGCGTACCTGGGGCGCCTCGGCGCCGGCCCCACCTGGACCCGGCACGCCGACGCCACCCACTACGCGGCCAGCACCATGAAGGCCGCGGTGCTCGTCGCGCTGCACCGGGCCGCCGAGGCCGGCGCCCTCGACCTGGACGCGCCGGTGCCGGTGCGCAACGAGTTCGACTCGGCGCTGCCCGGCGCGCCCCGGTTCTCCTGCGCCCGCCACTACGACAACGACGAGGCCGTCTGGGACCGGGTCGGCGACAGCGCGTCACTGCGCTGGCTCGCCCACCGGATGATCGTCCGGTCCAGCAACCTGGCCACCAACCTGGTCATCGGCCACGTCGGCCTGCCGGCGGTGGCGGAGGTTTGGGCCCTCGCCGGAGCCCGGCACAGCGTCACCGGGCGGGGCATCGAGGACTTCGCGGCCCGCGACGCGGGCATCACCAACCTCGTCACCGCCGCCGACCTGGCCGCCCTGCTCGGCGCGCTGGCCGCCGGCGCGCACACCCCGGGCCCGCTCGCCCCGCCGGCCGCCTGCGCCGCCATGCTCGACGTGCTGTTCGCCCAGGAACACCGCGAGGACCTGGCCGCCGGGCTGCCCGAGGGCACCCGCATCGCGCACAAGAACGGCTGGGTGCGCGGCGTGCGGCACGGCGCCGGGGTGGTCTTCCCCGACGACGCGCCGCCGTACGCGATCGTCGTGTGCACCACCACCGACCTCGCCGACGGCGGCCCCACCGGCGAGGAGGCGGAGGACGACGCCTGCCGGCTGATCGCGCGGATCTCCGCCGCCGCCTGGGCCGGCCGGCACGACCTGTGACGGCGCTCAGCCCGCCGGGGCCAGCACCGCACGGAACCAGTCGACGGTCGAGGCCAGCGCCTCCCGAAGCGGCGTGGGCCGGACCGCGAACCGGGTCTCGAACGCCGTGGAGTCCATGACCTGCGGCTCCAGGTACTGGTAGAACAGTTCGGCGTACTCGCGCATGAACGCCGCGTCGAACGGACCCCACGGCCGCGGCGAGTCCAGCACGTCGACGGCGAGCGGGCGGCCCACCAGGCGCTCGATGGCCCGGTGCACCTCGCGGGTGGTGGGCGCGGGCGCGGCGGGCAGGTGCCAGACCCGCCCGGCGGCCTCCGGGTGGTCGCCGAGCAGCGCCAGGCCGGCCGCCACGTCGGGCAGGTAGCTGTAGCTGTGCGGCAGGTCGATGTCGCCCAGCGCCAGCGCGGTGCCCCCGGTCAGGGCGGCCGGGAAGACCGTGCCGCCGAGGCTGGAGTTGAACACGCCGGGTCCGAAGAAGTCCGCGGAGCGCCCCATCACCACCGACACCCGGCCCTGCCGGTGCGCGTCGAGGTACGCGGCGTCCAGGTCGGCGCGCATCCGACCCTTGGCGCTCACCGCCCGCCACGGCGTCTCCTCGGTCATCACCGCCCCGCCGGTCGGCCCGTACGGGTAGAGCGTGTCGAGCACCACCAGCCGCGCGCCCACCGCCGCGGTGGCGGCCAGCACCGCCCGCTGCATGCGGGGCATCACCTCGACCTGCTGCGCGTAGGGCACGTTCGCGCAGTGGTGGACGACCGTGGCGCCGGCCAGCGCGGCCGTGGCCTGCTCCGGGTCGGTGAGGTCGGCGGCGACCCGTTCGGCGCCCGGCACCGCGGCCTCGCCGCTTCGGCTGACCACGCGGACCCGGCGGCCCCGGTCGACCAGGTGGGTGGCGAGGGTGGTGCCGGCGGGCCCGGCACCCAGGACGACGTGCAGTTCCCCAGACATCTCGACTCCTTGGTTATATGTTATCGCGTTGGTTATAGCTTCTAACCGAAGTTATGATCTGTCAATGGTGCCGCACGTCACGCGGCCGACGGACGGAGAGACGACGTGCCGAAGACCGACGACAGCCCGCGCGGGCGGTACCGCGCCCAGGTCCGCTCCGAGATCAAGCGGGCCGCCCTGGACCAGGTCGCCTCCGGCGGCGCGGCCGCCGTCGCCCTCAACGGCATCGCCAAGCGGCTCGGCGTCTCCGGCCCGGCCCTCTACAAGTACTTCGGCAGCCGTGACGAGCTGCTCACCGAGCTGATCCTCGACGGGTACGCCGACCTGGCCACCGCCGTGGCCCGGGCCGCCGAGGCGGCGGCCGGGCAACCCGCCCGCGCCCGCCTGCACGCCCTCGCCGAGGCGTTCCATGCCTGGGCGGTCGCCCACCCGCAGACCTATCTCCTGCTCACCGGCCCGCCGAGCCCCACCTACCAGGCCCCGCCCGAGACCGTCGACCGGGCGCGGGCCGTGCTCGGCCCGTTCCTCGGCGTCCTGGCCCACGGGCGACCCGGCACCCCCGGCACCGCCCTGCGCGACCAACTCGACCACTGGTCCGCCGGCACGCCCGAGGTGACCGCCTGGGTCGCGGCGTACGCGCCCGACGCCGACGCCGGGGCGGCGCTGGCGGGCGCCGTCACCGTCTGGGCGCGCCTGCACGGCGTCATCGGGCTGGAGGCGGTCGGCCACTTCGCCGGGATGGGCTTCGCGCCGGCCACCCTGCTCCGCGCCGAGATCGACGCGCTCGCCGACGCGTACGGGCTGCCCTGAGCCGTCACTCCAGCAACTGCGCCCGCAGCGCCGCCACGATGTCGTCGGTGACCCCCAGCCCGTCCCGCAGGTACGCCCCGAACGAGCCGTGCACCCGGCGCACCTCCGCGTACGCGGCGTCGAGGTACTCCGGACGCACCTCCAGCACCGGGCGCACCGCCGCGACGTCCAGCCCCGGCTGCCGCCGGCGCATCGCCTCCAGGATGACCTCCCGCAGGCTCTCGGTCAGCCGGTTGTTGGCCAGGTAGTCCGCCCGGATCGCCGCCTCGTCCACGCCGAGCGCGTTGAGCAGCAGCACCGTCAGCCAGCCGGTGCGGTCCTTGCCGGCCGAGCAGTGGTAGACCAGCGGCAGGTTCCGCGCCTCCGCCGCCAGCCGCACCGCCGCGCCGAAGCTCTCCCGCGCCGACTCCCCGGTGACGAACCAGCGGTAGATCGCCGCCATCGCCGCCGGGGTGCCCTCCTCGGCCAGGGCCGCGTACGCGCCCAGGTCGTGGCCGAGCAGCACCGCCGAGACGTAGGTGAAGACGGGGTGTTCGGCGTCGTGCACCGGCAGGTGCACCACCGTCGGCTCGCCCGGCAGCCGGTCCGGCGGGGCGACCGCGATCTCCGAGTGGTCCCGCAGGTCGACCACGCAGGCCGGGCCGAGCTTCGCCAGCACCGGCAGGTCCTCGTCGGCGAGGCGGCCCAGCGCCGGGGTGCGGATCAGCACGCCCCTGCGCACCCGCCGACCGTCCGCCCCGACCAGCCCGCCGAGGTCCCGGGCGTTCGGCGCGCCCACCAGTTCCCAGTCCCGCCCGCTCATGCGGCCTCCCCTTCGGCTGCGCGTGTCCGTATAGGGTGCCCCACATGACGATCGCCGCGGTACGCACCCACCGGCTCTCCGCGCCCCTGCACACCCCGTTCGTCACCGCGCTGCGCCGCACGACCACCGTGGAGACCCTGGTGGTGGAGGTCGTCGACGCCGACGGCCGCTCCGGCTACGGCGAGGCGCCCCAGGTGTGGCAGGTGACCGGCGCCTCGGTCGCCGGCTCCGAGGCGTGCGTCCGCGACCTGCTCGGCCCGGCGCTCACCGGCCGCGACCCCGACGACCTGGTGGCCCGGTGCACCGAGGTGCAGCGCGCCGTCGCCGGCAACGAGGCGGCGAAGGCGGCCGTCGACGTCGCGCTGCACGACCTGGCGGCGCGGCGGCTCGGGGTACCGCTGGTGCGACTGCTGGGCGGCACGGGCCTGCGGGTCCCCACGGACGTCACGCTCGCCGCGGGCGACGCCGTGGACCTGGCGGCGGCGGCCCGGCAGCGGCAGGCCGAGGGCTTCGGCGTGCTCAAGATGAAGGTGGGCACCGACGCCGCCGGCGACCTGGAGCGGGTCCGCGCCGTGCGGGCGGCGGTCGGCCCGGACGTGCGGATCCGGCTCGACGCCAACCAGGGGTGGACCCCACGCGAGGCGGTCCGGGTGATCCGAGGCGTCGAGGACGCGGGGCTCGACGTGGAACTGGTCGAGCAACCCGTCCCCCGCTGGGACCTCGACGGGCTGGCCTGGGTCAGCGACCGGGTGGAGGTGCCGATCCTCGCCGACGAGTCGGTCTTCGGCGTGCGGGACCTGGTCGAGGTGATCCGCCGCCGGGCCGCCGACATGGTCAACGTCAAGCTCGCCAAGTGCGGCGGCCTGCACCCCGCCCGGACCCTGCTCGACCTGGCCGCCGCGCACGGCCTCGGCACGATCGTCGGGTCGATGATGGAGAGCCAGGTGGGCATCGGCGCCGCCGCCAGCCTGGTCGCCGCCTACCGCACCACGGCCGTCGCCGACCTGGACGCCGCCTGGTGGCTGGCCTGGTCGCCGGTGCGGGGCGGCCTCCGGTACGACGGCGCGACCGTCGTCCTGCCGGACGCGCCGGGGCTCGGCGTGACGTCCGTGACTGAAGTAAAGATGCAGTCTCGTGATTGATGCCCGACGGAAACTTTCATAGGGTCGCGGGGGACAACCGAGCTGGGGGTGGACGTGGAGCTGCAACCGGGCCGGGAGGCCGTGGTCCGTGTCGCCGTCGCGACCCTCTGGACCTCCCCCGAGGCCGTACGGGCCGTCGACCGCCCCGCCCTCGCCGCGCGCACCGACATCGCCGGCTGGATCGCCGGCATGGACACCGACCAGCAGGTCGGTGACTGCGTGCTGAGCCAACTGCTGCTCGGCGAGCGGGTGCACGTCACCGAGGTCCGCCCGGACGGCTGGGCGCACGTGGTCGCCGTCGAGCAGCCGGCCGCCAAGCTGCACCCGCGCGGCTACCCCGGCTGGCTGCCCGCCGAGCAGCTCGTCCCCGACGCGGTCGTCCCCGACGCCGAGCCGCTCGTGGTCGACGCCACCGTCACCGCCCTGCGGACGGCGCCGGGCGGGGCCGAGGCGGTGCCCGGGGTGGTGCTCGGCACCCGGCTGGTCCCGGCCGGCCCGCCGGTCGACGGCTGGCGCCCCGTGCACGCGCCCGGTCACGCCGACCCGCTCTGGCTGCCCGCCGCCCACGCCGTGCCGGTCCCCACCACGCCCCCGTCGGCCGGGGAGGTGCTGGCCGTCGCCCAACGGCTGCTCGACGTGGTCTACATCTGGGGCGGGGTGTCGGCGTACGGCATCGACTGCTCCGGCCTGGTCCACCTGGCCTGGCGGCGACTCGGCGTGCTGCTGCCGCGCGACGCCGACGACCAGGCGGCGGCGACCACGCCGGTGCCGCTGGGCACGGAACGCCCCGGCGACCTCTACTTCTTCGCCCGGCCCGGACGGAAGATCCACCACATCGGCATCGTCACCGCCGAGCCGGGACCCGACGACGACCGGCGGATGCTGCACGCCTGCTACCGGCAGCGCCGGGTGCTGGAGGAGCGACTGCCGGCCGAGCGCACCGCCACCCTGGTCGGCGCGCACCGGGTCTGACCCCCGTACGGCACGAGGGGGCGCTCCCGGCCGGGAGCGCCCCCTCGTCGCGTCGGGTACGCGTCAGTGGCTGGCCTTGGCCAGCATCCGGCGTCGATCCCGGGAGGACTTGACGAGGCTGGCCGCGGTGGCCACGGCGAGGGTGCCGAGGATGATCGTCAGCGAGAGCCAGATCGGGATGTGCGGGGCCCAGGAGACGTGCTCCCCGCCGTTGATGAACGGCAGGTTGTTGTCGGCGAGCGCCTCCAGCACCAACTTGACGCCGATGAAGCCGAGCACCACGGCCAGGCCGTAGCTGAGGTAGATCAACCGGTCCAGCAGGCCGCCGAGCAGGAAGTAGAGCTGCCGCAGACCCATCAGCGCGAAGACGTTGGCGGTGAAGACCAGGTACGGCTCCTGGGTGATGCCGAAGATCGCCGGGATCGAGTCCAGCGCGAAGATCAGGTCGGTGGTGCCGATGGCGATCATGACGATCAGCATCGGGGTGAAGACCCGCTTGCCCTTCGGCGTGTGGGTGGTCAGCCGGGCGCCGTCGTAGTCCCGGGAGATCGGCAGCGCCTTGCGGCTCCACCGGATCAGCACGTTCTCGGTGAACTCGTCCTCGTCCGGCTCGCCCTGTCGGGCGAGGTTGATCGCGGTGTAGATGAGGAACGCGCCGAAGATGTAGAACACCCAGGAGAACTGGGAGATCAGCGCGGCGCCGGCGGCGATGAAGCCGCCCCGCATGACCAGCGCGAGCACGATGCCGACGAGCAGCACCTTCTGCTGGTACTTCCGGGGCACGCCGAAGCGCGCCATGATGATCACGAAGACGAAGAGGTTGTCGACCGAGAGGCTGTACTCGGTCAGCCAGCCGGTGTAGAACTGCCCCGCCGCGCTCGCCCCGGAGGCGAGCCAGACGCCGGCGCCGAAGATCAGGGCCAGGGCGACGTAGAAGCCGACCCACAGGCTCGACTCACGCACGCTCGGCTCGTGCGGCCGCCGACCGATGATCAGCAGATCCACGAGCAGGATCGCGGTCAGTACGACGAGGGTCCCCGCCCAGACCAGTCCGGACACGTCCAAGGTTCATTCCTCCGGCAGACACGCAACGACGGGCACACCGTACGCCCTCGGTGGGCGCGGTGTGCCGGTGACGCTGACTCTGGTGACTGTCGGAGGTCTCTTCCGTCACCGTCCCTGGGGGCGGTGACCGACGGAGCCGGGTCGCGCACCGGGGGTGGCGCTCGACCGTGCTGACGACTCCGTCGCGGGGGAATACTCCCCTCCTCGTCCGCCATTCTTGCCCACCACGCCCAGTCACCGCACCTCGGGCTGTCGGTGTCCTCCCCCACCCTCCCCGGCCGGCGACGCTTCCGCATCACCGTGCGCGGCCTTTCCGGGTGACGCGGGCATCAACCGCTCGATCCTGGCCCTTCCGGCGAGACGGGGCGCACCACCCGTAAGCCGTCCTAGGAGGCTAGGTGTGACGGGTCGACGGCCGCCGGATCGGCGGGGGGCCCGGCGGGCGCCACCGGATCCGCCAGCGACCAGCCGGCCGCGAGCAGCGCGTCGCAGGCCGCCACCGCGCGCGCCAGTCGCCGCGGATGCGGGCCGGCCAGCTCGACCACCGGCACGCCACAGCCGGCCAGCTCCGCCCGGAACCGCGCGGTCATCCACGGCCGCAGCCGCTCGCCGTCGCGCAGCCCGTCGTCGTCGAAGGGCACCCCCACGTGGTCGGTCAGCAGGTACAGCGCAGGCCGGCGGGCCGCCGCGCGCACCCGCGCCGAGGTCGACCCGAGGTAGCGCTCCTCCCAGACCGCGGTCGCCCGGGCGTCCGTGTCGCAGAACAGCAGCGGGCCGCACGAGCGGGCCGCGGCGTCCTCCGCCGCCTGCTGTTCCCGCACCACCTCGGCGAAGTCGTCGCGGTCCCACGTCACGTCGAAGATCGTGGCCGCCGGGTCCCGCTCGCGCAGCCGGGCCAGCTTCCGCTCGGTCAGTTCCCGGCCGTACTCCGGGACCCAGCGGGTGCCGTAGTGGGCCGCGAGGGCGGCAGCCATCGTGGTGGTGCCGGTGGACTCGGCGCCGAGCACCACCACCCGCCGCACGAACCAGGCCCGCACCGGCGCGCTGAGCCGGTCCCAGTGGCCCGCCGGGTCGGCGCGCACCGCCGTCCCGGAGACCGGCACGCTCCGCCGCCCCGGATCCACGCACACCCCGACGGCGTCGAAGCGCCGGGCCAGTTCCTCGCCGTACGCCTCGGAGGAGAAGACGGCGTCGACCCGCCGCCCGCCCAGCGCCTCGCGGAACACGGCGCAGTGCAGGTCCCACACCGTCGGGTCGGCGTAGTCCACCGGGTGGTCGTCGTGCCGGCCGACGAAGCGGACCCACGGCGTGCCCGCGTGCACCTCGCGCAGCCAGTCCAGCCGCGGGGCGAGCGGAATCGACTCCCGGCGCGACGGGGCCACCACCACGGTGACGGCCGCGCAGCGGGCGGCGGCGGCCTCGATCAGCGCGTGGTGACCCGCGTGCGGCGGATAGAACTTCCCCACCACCAGCCCGTGCCGGAACTCCGGCGCCGCCGGTCCGCCCGGGACGGCGGGCGTCCCCGCGCTCACGCCGACACCGGAGCCGGGCCGGGCGGCACCGGCGTCGCGGCGGCGCCGCGCCGCAGGTCCGCCCGCCACTCGCGCAGCCCGAGCACGCAGAGCCCGAGGAAGACCAGGTAGAGCGCCGCCGTGAGGTACAGGCCCTTGTAGGCGTACAGCGGGATGTAGATCACGTCGGCGGCGATCCAGAGCCACCAGCTCTCCACCCGCTTGCGGGTCTGCCCGTACGTCGCCAGCAGCGACAGCGCGGTGGTCAGCGCGTCCGGCAGCGGCACCGTCGAGTCGGTGACCCCGTCCAGCAGCGCCCACAGGGCGCTGGTCAGCGCCACCCCGGCGATGCCGAGCGCCCACCACTCCCGGCGGCCGGTCCGGGTGACCGTGAGCCGGGTACGCCGCTCGCCGCCGTAGAGCCACGCCCACCAGCCGTAGAGGCCCAGGCCGACGTAGACGACCTGGAGGCCGGCGTCGGCGTACAGGCCGGCGGTCCAGAACAGCAGCATCAGCAGCAGGACGTTGGCGATGCCGACCGGCCAGTTGGCGATCCGCTGCCGGGCCACCAGCCACACGTTGAGCACCCCCGTGGCGAAGCCCAGCAGCTCCCCCCGGGTGGTGCCGGTGTCCGCCACGGTGAACGCCGTGCCGGTGAGCCAGTCGATCATGCCGCTCCCTCTCCACGACCGGTGGCGGCCGGCCCCGGCCCCCAGCGCGCCCACCCTAGATCCGTCCGACCACCGGGAACAGTCCCCCGCCACGCCCGGCCGGCACACCGACGTGAAAGGCTGCGGGCATGGTGCTTGAGGTCGCGCTCATCGACGTACTGCCGGGACACGAGGACGAGTTCGCCGCCGCGTACGCCAAGGGGCACCCGGTGCTCGCCGGGACGCCGGGCTGCCGGTCGGTGCGGATGACGCGGGGCGTCGAGTCCCCGTCACGGTTCGTGCTGCTGGTCGAGTGGGACTCGGTCGAGGCGCACGAGGAGAATTTCCGGGGCACCGAGCGCTTCCCGCAGTGGCGGGCGCTGATCGGCCCGCACTTCGCCAACCCGCCGCTGGTCGAGCACTTCGTGGACGTGCCGGCCTGAGGCTGTCGTACCCCTGTCCTACCCTGCGCCGTGCACGCGCCGGCCGCCGGTCCCGACGGGCTCGGGGGCGCCGGGCCCGGTGGCCGCGCGGCGTGCCGGAGTCCGACGGGGCCGGGCTGCCGGTCCCGGCTCACTCCCCGCAGTGCCGGGTCAACGCCGCGACGGTCTCCGCCGGGCCGAGGGCCGCGTCGAGCAGCCAGTCGGTGAGCTGCTCGTACCGGTCGACGTCGGCCGCCGTCACCAGCCGCACGTCGGTGGTCAGCGCCTCCAGCATCACCGTGCGCGGGTCGGCCGGGTCAGGAAACGAATAGCAGGAGTACGGCGTGAGCGGCTGCGCCCCGCCCCGCGGGGAGACGCCCCGGGGCAGCAGCCGGATCGTCACGTGCGGCAGCCCGGCCAGGTCGACCAGGTGCCGCACCTGCTCGCGCCACACCTGCGGCGGGGTGTCGCCGGCCTCGCAGGCCGCCTCGGCGAGCACCGCCGTGTAGCGGGGCGGGTCGGCGCGGCGCAGCACCTCGTGCCGCATCGCGCGGGCCCGCACGTCGGCCTCCACGTCGACCGTCGGGTCGAGCAGCCGCCCGGCGGCGATCCGCAGCCGCGCGTACGCCGGGGTCTGGAGCAGCCCCGGCACCACGGCGGGCTGCCAGTCCACGATGGTCGCCGCCCCGGCCTCCAGCTCGGCGTAGGTGCGCTGCCGCTCGCCCATCTCCCCCAGCGCCTTCCACCAGCCCCGGCTGGTGGCCGCGTCGCGGGCGATGACGATGAGCGCGTCCCGCTGCGGCGGCGGCACGTCGTAGACGTCGAGCAGGTCGAGCACGTCGGCGAGGTCGGGCCGGCTCTGCCCCAACTCGATGCGGGACAGCTTCGAGGTGGAGGCCCAACCGAGCCGGTCGCAGACCTGCTCCAGCGTGAGCGACTCCCGCCGGCGCAACTGGCGCAGCTCGGCGCCCAACCGCGCGCGTCGAATGACCGGACTCGTTGGCAACGGCATCCCCGCCTCCCCACCGAGGGAGAGTACGCAGGACGATCACCCAGCGCAATAGTTCGCTCGCGTACCGCAACCGAGACGCTGTCGCCCCCGTGCACCGAGCGCGCCCGCCGCGCGCCGGCCAGCGCCGGCACGCGCCGACCGACCAGGCGTTCCCGCCACGCCACGGCGGTGCGGTGACGGATTCCCGTCGTCACCGCCGGACCGCCCGCGGGGCCCGGTCGGGGGGGGGGGGGGGGGGGGGGGGGGGGGGGGGGGGGGGGGGGGGGCCGCCCCGCGCCCCCCCGCCCCCCCCCCCCCCCCGCGGCGCCCCCCCCCCCCCGGGGGGGGGGGGGGCGGGCCCCCCGCGCCCCCCCCGGCCCCCCGGGGGGGCCGGGGGGGGGCGCCGCCGCCCCGCGCCGGCGACGCCCGGAAGTCACTTCACGCCGGCCGCGTCCATGCCACGCAGTTCCTTCTTCAGGTCGGCGACCTCGTCGCGGATCCGGGCGGCCAGCTCGAACTGCAGCTCACGCGCCGCGGCCAGCATCTGGTCGTTGAGTTCCTGAATGAGCTGGGCCAGCTCGGCCCGGGCCATCCCCTCCCGCGCCGGCCCGGCGCCGCCGGCCCGGCTGCGGCTGCGGGTCTCCTTGACCGGCGCCTTGCCCCGGGAGAGCTGCCGCACCGCGCCGCCGACCCGGCTGTTCTCGGTGTCCTCCGCCTCGCGGTAGATGTCGTCGAGGATGTCGTGGATCTTCTTGCGCAGGGGCTCGGGGCTGATGCCGTGCGCCTCGTTGTGCGCGATCTGCTTGGCCCGCCGGCGGTCGGTCTCCTCGATCGCGTCCGCCATCGACGGGGTGATCTTGTCGGCGTACATGTGGACCTGACCGGAGACGTTCCGGGCCGCCCGGCCGATGGTCTGGATCAGCGACCGGCCGCTGCGCAGGAAGCCCTCCTTGTCGGCGTCCAGGATGGCGACCAGCGACACCTCGGGCAGGTCGAGGCCCTCCCGGAGCAGGTTGATGCCGACCAGGACGTCGTAGTCGCCCTTGCGCAGCTCCCGCAGCAGCTCCACCCGGCGCAGCGTGTCGACCTCGGAGTGCAGGTAGCGCACCCGGATGCCGTTCTCCAGCAGGTAGTCGGAGAGGTCCTCGGCCATCTTCTTGGTCAGCGTGGTGACCAGCACCCGCTCGTCGCGCTCGGTGCGCAGCTTGATCTCGTGCATCAGGTCGTCGATCTGGCCCTTGGTGGGCTTGACGACGACCTCGGGGTCGATCAGCCCGGTGGGCCGGATCACCTGCTCGACGAACTCGCCCTGGGCCTGCTCCAGCTCCCACGGGCCGGGCGTGGCGGACAGGAAGACCATCTGGCCGACCCGCTCCAGGAACTCGTCGAACCGCAGGGGCCGGTTGTCGGCCGCGCTGGGCAGCCGGAAGCCGTGGTCGATCAGCATCCGCTTGCGGGACGCGTCGCCCTCGTACATGCCGCCGATCTGCGGGATCGTCACGTGCGACTCGTCGACGACCGTCAGGAAGTCGTCGGGGAAGTAGTCGAGCAGACAGTGCGGCGGGCTGCCGGGCAGCCGCCCGTCCATGTGCATCGAGTAGTTCTCGATGCCCGAGCAGAACCCGACCTGCCGCATCATCTCGATGTCGTAGGTCGTGCGCATGCGCAGCCGCTGGGCCTCCAGCAGCTTGCCCTGCCGCTCCAGCTCGGCCAGCCGTTCGGCCAGCTCCGCCTCGATGTCGCGGATCGCCCGCTCCATCCGCTCCGGGCCGGCCGCGTAGTGGGTGGCCGGGAAGATGACCAGTTGGTCGACCTCCCTGACCACGTCGCCGGTCAGCGGGTTGAGGTAGTAGAGCTTCTCCACCTCGTCGCCGAAGAGCTCGACGCGGACCGCCAGCTCCTCGTACGCCGGGATGATCTCCAGCGTGTCGCCGCGGACCCGGAAGGTGCCCCGGTTGAAGGCCATGTCGTTGCGCGTGTACTGGATGTCGACCAGGCGGCGCAGCAGCTGATCGCGGTCGAGCTCCTGGCCCACCGCGACCCGGACGGCCCGGTCGAGGTACTCCTCCGGGGTGCCCAGGCCGTAGATCGCCGAGACGGTCGCCACGACGATCACGTCGCGACGGGTGAGCAGCGACATGGTCGCCGAGTGCCGCAGCCGCTCGACCTCCTCGTTGACCGAGGAGTCCTTCTCGATGTAGGTGTCGGTCTGCGGGATGTAGGCCTCGGGCTGGTAGTAGTCGTAGTAGGAGACGAAATACTCCACCGCGTTGTGCGGCAGCAGCTCGCTGAACTCCTTGGCGAGCTGCGCGCAGAGCGTCTTGTTCGGGGCGAGCACCAGGGTCGGGCGCTGCAGCCGCTCGATCAGCCACGCGGTGGTGGCGCTCTTGCCGGTGCCGGTCGCGCCGAGCAGCACCGTGTTGCGGTCGCCGCGCCGGACCCGGCGCTCCAGGTCGTCGATCGCGGCCGGCTGGTCACCGGCCGGCTGGAACTCACTGACGACCTGGAAGCGGCCGTCGAGCCGGGGAATGTCGAGCGCCATGACCTCAACGGTACGCCGGGGGTCCGACACCCCGCGCCGACTACGGGCGGTCCCTGATCGGCTTCGATATCGCCATTGTGTGGCCCATCTCACCGGACTACGCTCTCGGTGTAGGCCGCTCGCGGCGGCCGACCGGGCAGGCGGCCAGGCCCTCAGCGGCCGGCCCGCTCCCGGCACAGGGGTCGCAGCACCCGGCACGCCCGGCGTGCGCACCCGACGTGGTCGCGCCCGAGGCGCTGACCGGCCGCCGCGAGCGCCCCTGCTCGTCACCCCGCGACGGTGAATCCCGTTCAACCCTCCGTGGAGACCTCCGCCGCCCGTACCGAGCGCACCGTCGCGCCGCCGGACCGCCCCCCGCACGACGACGCTTCCACCGGAAGCATCCCGCGGCTGGTGGCCGGCCGCCGGCGCACCACCCTGCTGGCGCTCGCGGCCGTGGCCGTGCTCTCCGCGACGGCGCTCGTCGTGGGGCTGGTGAGCTGGGCGCCGGACGGGCCGGAGCCGCCGCGCGCGCTGACCGGCGAGGAGCGCGAGCGGCTCGCCGCGATGCGGGTCACCAACTACCGCGACCTGCGGGCCGGGGTACGCGTGACGGCCGGCACCGGGCCGGCGCGCACCGAACTCGTGGGCTGGGTCGACTGGTCGCGACCGCTGGTCTACCTGGACGTCGGCGGGCCCGGCGCGGGCGCCGAGCGGGGTCTGCTGCAGGCCACCCCGGGCGTGGCCGTGCTACGCCCCGACCCGTCGGCGGTGCCGACCCCCGCGCCGCCGCCGCTGGTGCCGCCGGCCGACCGGTGGCGGCTGCACGACCCGTCCGCCGGGCGGGGGCTCGCCGCCCTGCTCGACCTGCTCTTCCGGCTCGGCGCGGACCGCCCCGAGCCGCCCGCGGAAGCCGCCCGGTGGGTGGGGCGCGCCACGGTCGGGGCGGAGCCGGTCGACATCCTCCAGGCGCCGCCGCCCGACCCCGGCGCGCCGCCGCCCGCCGGGACCACCGACCAGCCGCGCTACTGGTTGGACCGCGACGCCCGCCTGCACCGGCTGGAGACGGGGCTGCCGGGCCTCGGGCCGGTCACCGTGCAACTGACCCGCACGGACCGGCCCACGCTGCGGCCGGTCGACGCCCTCGGCGGCCGTCCCGGACAGCCCCGTGCCCTGACCGTCGCCGAGCGGGGCCGGCTGGACCGGTTGCCCGCCCGGCTCCGCGCCGCCGGTGGCGCCGCCGTCACCCTCTCCGCGCCCCTCGCCGTCGCCACCAACCTGCGCGGCGCCGGCTGGGTGAGCTGGACGGAACGGGCCGCGTACGTGACCGTCGCCGACCTCGGCGCACCGGAGCGCCGGGCGCTGCTGCGCGTCGACGCCGCCGGCGTGGCGCGGGCGGAGGTGCCCGCCGCGACGGTCCCGGGCAGCGTGGAAGCACCAGGCCGGCCGCCGCTGCCGCCCCCGACCCGGGGCTGGCGGGCCGACCCGACGCGCGCCGACGACCTGGGCCTGCTGCTCGACGCGGCGCTGCGGGCCGCCCGGCCGCCCGACCAGCGCGGCGGCGCCCTGCGGGTGCGCGGGGACAGCCTCGCCGGCGAGACCGTCGACGTGGTCGAGCTGCGCGCGTCGCGGACGTTGTTGCGCTACTGGATCGACCGGACCGGCGTGCTGCGGCGGCTGGAGCTGCGGACCCGGTTGGGCACCTGGGCCCAGCTCGACCTGACCCCCGGCGCGGTGCCCCGGCTGCCCCCGGTCGGGCCCGCGCCACAGCGTGCGAAGGCGTCGGCCGCCGGTCGGTGACCGGTCAGGGCCGCCAGCCGGTCCGCGCCGCCCACTCCTCGGCGCGCAGGTGCTCCTCGTCGAACCAGGGGTCCTTCGCGGTGGTGTAGGCGACGCTGTCCGGGGCCGAGGCGGCCAGCTCCCGCTTGAGCAGCAGGTAGGCGGCCCGCTGGTCCGGATCGGCGCGCAGGTGGTCGCGCGTCAGCAGCGCGTACCGCCAGCCCGGCGAGTCCACCGCGCGGACGTGCAGGTGCACGGGGCGGCCCGGGTCGGCGCTGCCGTGCAGCCGCTTCTCCCACCGCCCGCTGCCGGGCGGGCGGGGGTTGTCCCACCAGTCGCCGGGCAGACGCGGGAAACCGGCCGCCGCGAGGCGCTCGGCCAGCGGTCCGTCCGCGTCGGCGAGGGTGGGGACGGTGAGCTGGATGTCGATCACGTCCTTGGCGGCGAGACCCGGGACCGCGGTCGAGCCGATGTGGTCGAGCCGCGGGTCGGCGGGGGCCACCGCGTGCCGGATCCGGCTGGCGAGCCGGGCGTACTGCCGCGGCCAGGTCGGGTCTGCCTCCGTCAGCTCGACGCGGTGCGGGCGCACCGGCCGTCGCGCGCGCAGGTTGGCCTCGAAGGGCACCAGCCGCTCGTGCCACAGCGCGTCGACCGCCGCGTGCAGGTCGGCGAGGCTGCCGTCGTTGGCCAGCACCACGTCGGCCACGGCCCGCCGCCGGGCGTCGTCGGCCTGCGCGGCCATCCGCCGCTCGGCCTCCGCCCGGTCCATCCCCCGGTCGCGGGCCAGCCGCGCCAACCGGGTGGCCACCGCCGTCTGCACCACGACCACCAGGTGGTACGTGGGTGCGAGCCCCACCTCCACCAGCAGCGGCACGTCGTTGACCACGATCGCGTCCGGCCCCGCCGCGGCGGCCAGCTCGGCGGTCCGCTGCCGGACGCGCGGGTGGGTGATGGCCTCCAGTCGGCGGCGTGCCGTCTCGTCGGCGAAGACCAGCGCGCCCAGCGCCGCCCGGTCGAGGGCGCCGTCGGCGGCGAGGATCCGGTCGGAGAAGGCCGCGACGATCTCGGCCAGCCCCTCCGTGCCCGGCGCGACCACCTCCCGGGCCACGCGGTCGGAGTCGATCACCACGGCGCCGCACTCGGCCAGCCGGCTCGCCACGGCGCTCTTGCCGGACCCGATTCCCCCGGTCAGTCCCACCTTCAGCACGGCACCAGTCAACCGGATCGCCACCGCACCGGCGGCACCGGGTCGCCCGGCCGGGCCCTTCCGCCCGGCGACCCGCCCCTGGGAGACATCCGCGGGATCACCCGGCGGGATCCTCGCTATCCTAGTAGTAGGATATGCCCGTGGAACTGACGCCCGCCGAGCTGACCGTGCTCGGCTTGGTCATCGAACGCGCCCGGCACGGCTACGACCTGGAGCGGGTGATCGAGCAACGCGGCATCCGGCAGTGGTCCGACGTCGGCTTCTCCTCGATCTACTACCTGCTCGCCAAGCTGGAGAAGCGCGGCCTGGTCCACGTTCCCGAAACCCCCGCCGCCCCGAAGTCCCGCCGCGTCTTCCATGCCACCGCCGAGGGCCGAGAGGTCGCGGCGCGCACGGCGCTGGCCCTCATCGAGGAACCGCGGCCGGTCCCGCACCCGCTCCTCGTCGGCGTCGCCAACCTGCCCCTGCTCTCCGACCGGGAGTACGCACAGGCGCTGCGCACCCGGCTCGCGCGGGTGGAAGCCCGCATCGAGTCGGTCCGGGCGGCGCGGCAGGCGCAAGCCCCCCTCCCGCCACCGGCGCGTGAGGTGTTCTCGTACTCGCTGTGCCTCCTGGAGGCAGAAAGGCAGTGGCTCGCCGCCCGAGCCCAGGTGCCCGATGACGGACAAGACTGACTTCAAGAGGACCCTTGACGCCTACCAGGCCACCCGGGGCCGGTTCCGGGTCCTGGACGTCCCCGACACGCAATACCTCATGGTCGACGGCCACGGCGACCCGAACACCTCACCGGCGTTCACCGCCGCCGTCGAAGCCCTCTACCCGGTTGCCTACAAGCTGAAGTTCGCCAGCAAACGGGACCTCGGACGCGACTACGTCGTCCCGCCCCTGGAGGGCCTGTGGTGGGCCGAGGACATGGCGTCCTTCACCGCGGCACGCGACAAGTCACGGTGGGACTGGACGCTGATGATCATGGTCCCGGACTGGATCGACAAGGACATGTTCGCCGCCGCCGTCGAACAGGTCGGGGCCAGGAACCGCCCGTCGCGGCTCGACGACACCCGGCTGGAGACGCTGTCCGAGGGGCGGTGCGTGCAGACGCTGCACCTCGGTTCCTTCGACGACGAAGCCGAGGTGCTGGCGCGACTGCACCACGAGTTCGTGCCGGGCAACGGGTTGCGGATGGCCGGCAGACACCACGAGATCTACCTCAGCGACTTCCGCAGGGTCGCACCGGAGAAGCAACGCACCATCCTGAGGCAGCCGGTCACCATCGCCGCCGCTTCGGGCGCGTAGGCGCAACGACGACCAACCCGCTCGCCGCCGTGGCCGACCCGGTGAGCCGCCCACCACGGCCACGGACGACGTGACGCGGTGGTCCGGCGGGCCGGTGCGGGCAGACGGAGGGGCCCCGCCCCCGGCGATCTCGCGATCGCGGGGACGGGGCCCTTCCGTCGTTCAGCGGGTCACTTGCCGCCGGCGAGCTTCTCCCGCAGAGCGGCGAGCGCCTCGTCGGTGGCCAGGGTGCCGGCCGGCTCCTCGGCCTGGCGGCTCGGGGCCGCGCTGGTCGAGGTGGTGGTGCCACCGGTGACGGCCGGAGCCGGGTTGGCAGCGGCCTCGGCGTCGGCGGCCCGGGAGGTCTGCACCTGCTTGGTGTGGGCCTCCCAGCGCTGGCGCGCCTCGGCGTACTGCTGCTCCCAGGTCTCGCGCTGCTTCTCGTACCCCTCGAGCCACTCGCCCGTCTCCGGGTCGAAGCCCTCCGGGTAGATGTAGTTGCCCTCGGCGTCGTAGGTCGCGGCCATGCCGTAGAGGGTCGGGTCGAAGTGCTCCTCGCCCTCGACGAAGCCCTCGTTGGCCTGCTTGAGCGACAGCGAGATCCGGCGGCGCTCCAGGTCGATGTCGATGACCTTGACCATGACCTCGGAACCCACCTGGACGACCTGCTCCGGGATCTCCACGTGGCGCTCGGCCAGCTCGGAGATGTGGACCAGGCCCTCGATGCCGTCGTCCACCCGGACGAAGGCGCCGAACGGCACCAGCTTGGTGACCTTACCCGGCACGATCTGCTGGATCGCGTGGGTGCGGGCGAACTGACGCCACGGGTCCTCCTGCGTCGCCTTCAGCGACAGCGAGACCCGCTCGCGGTCCAGGTCGACGTCCAGGACCTCGACCTCGACCTCCTGGCCCACCTCGACGACCTCGGACGGGTGGTCGATGTGCTTCCAGGACAGCTCGGAGACGTGCACGAGGCCGTCCACGCCGCCCAGGTCGACGAACGCGCCGAAGTTGACGATCGAGGACACGACGCCCTTGCGGACCTGGCCCTTCTGCAGCTTGTTGAGGAACTCGGTGCGCACCTCGGACTGCGTCTGCTCCAGCCAGGCCCGGCGGGACAGGACCACGTTGTTGCGGTTCTTGTCCAGCTCGATGATCTTGGCTTCGAGCTCGCGGCCGACGTACGGCTGCAGGTCCCGCACGCGACGCATCTCGACCAGGGAGGCGGGCAGGAAGCCGCGCAGCCCGATGTCGAGGATGAGGCCACCCTTGACCACCTCGATGACCGAGCCGCGGACGACGCCGTCCTCGTCCTTGATCTTCTCGATGGTGCCCCAGGCCCGCTCGTACTGCGCCCGCTTCTTGGAGAGGATCAGACGACCCTCCTTGTCCTCCTTCTGGAGGACCAGGGCCTCGATGTGGTCACCAACCGAAACGACCTCGGCCGGGTCCACGTCGTGCTTGATCGACAACTCCCGAGAGGGGATGACACCCTCGGTCTTGTAGCCGATGTCGAGCAGGACCTCGTCCCGATCGACCTTGACGACGGTGCCTTCGACAATGTCGCCGTCGTTGAAGTACTTGATGGTCTCGTCGATGGCGGCGAGGAAAGCTTCCTCGGAACCGAGATCGTCGTGGGTGACCCGGGTGGCGCTCGAGGGGGCCTCGATGCTGCTCGTCATGTGGGCGGTTGCTCCGGTCGGATGGTGTGTCACAGCAGGCTGGTGTCGCGGTGACCTGTTCGCGCCAGCGGATCCGTCGCCGGGCACACCGATAGATCGAGTGAGATCATGGAGTAACTCCGCCAGTGGTCCCGGAGACCGCGCACCTGCTCCCTGCCGAGGCACACGATCCGCGAGCGCATCGTCTAGCCTACCCGCTGCATTACCACAGCGTGCAAGCCCTCCCGTCCTCTCGCCGCCGCGCCACCTGCGAAAGCGGAGATATCGGCAGGAAGCAGCCTCAGGTGTCGCCTCCGTCACAACCGTCCCAACCGAGACGGTAGCGCCGCCCACATCGCGCCGCACCCCCGGGGGCCGGCCGCCCGCCGTCGCGCCGGGTGGGCCCGGGGCCTAGCGTGAGCGGGTGGATGACGACAGCCGGGTGACCCGGCGCCGGGTGGCCGACGCCGAGGCCCGCCGGGCCAACCGCCGCTGGTGGGACGCCGACGCGGACGACTACCAGGCCGAGCACGGCGGCTTCCTCGGGGACGTGGACTTCGTCTGGTGCCCCGAGGGGGTGCGCGAGGCGGACGTACGGCTGCTGGGCGAGCTGACCGGGCGGCGGGTGCTGGAGGTCGGCTGCGGCGCCGCGGCCGCCGCGCGGTGGCTGGCCACGCGGGGCGCCCGGCCGGTCGCGATGGACCTCTCCGCCGGCATGTTGCGGCACGCCGCGCTCGCCGCCGGACGCACCGGCGTACGCGTGCCGCTGGTGCAGGCCGACGCGCTGGCGCTGCCCTTCGCCGACGGCGCGTTCGACACCGCCTGCACGGCGTTCGGGGCGATCCCGTTCGTGGCCGACTCGGCGGCGGTGATGCGCGAGGTGTTCCGGGTGCTGCGTCCCGGCGGCCGCTGGGTGTTCTCGGTGACCCACCCGATGCGGTGGATCTTCCTCGACGACCCCGGCGAGGGCGGGCTGACGGCCGTGCACTCGTACTTCGACCGTTCCCCCTACGTCGAGCAGGACGAGACCGGCGAGGCCACGTACGTCGAGCAGCACCGCACGCTCGGCGACCGGGTCCGCGAACTCGTGGGCGCCGGATTCCGCCTGGTCGACCTCGTGGAGCCGGAGTGGCCCGCGGGGCACGAGGGGATCTGGGGGCAGTGGAGCCCTCTGCGCGGCCGCCTCTTCCCCGGCACCGCCATCTTCGTCGCGGAGCGGCCGGCGTCGTGACCGACCGGACACGACGTGCGCTCCGGCCCGTACGTTCGGTGCCGTCGTTTCCGCCCGGCGACGCCGGGTACCCGCGCGGCATGGCCGAGCAGAACGAGTTCCGCGAGGGTGACCACGTCTCGTGGGCCAGCCACAGCGGCCGGGCGTACGGCGTGGTCAAGGAGAAGATCACCGAACGGACGCACGTGCGCGGGCACACCGTGAACGCGTCCCCCGACGACCCGCAGTACCGGATCCGCAACGACGACTCGGGCCGGGACGTCGCCCACCGACCGGAGGTGCTGCGCCATGAGCAGGGCTGACGAGGGCCGGGACACATACCGCGAGTTCACCGAGGCGGTCAACATGAAGCCCGGCGAGCTGTCGAGGTGGCTGGAGACCGACGAGTCGAAGCACGTCGGCTGGCGGAAGAAGGGCACCAGCGGCGGCGAGTCGGTCGGCCACGAGTCCGGCCGGAAGATCATCGGCCTGCTGCGGCGCAAGCGCACCGAGTTCTCCGAGGGCGACTACCGGCACATGCGCAAGGTCGTCGGGTACGTCCGCCGGCACATGGCGCAGCGCCCGTCGGGCGACGTCCGCAACACCAAGTGGCGCTGGTCCCTGATGAACTGGGGGCACGACCCGCTCAAGGCCCCGCTCCCGGCCCCCGGCGGCCGGTCCAGGCAGGCCCTCGAGCGGCACGGCGCCCCGCCGAAGGAGCGCCGGGGACCGGGACGCTGAGCCGCACACGGCCGGACGTCGCCCGCGCCGGGAGGCCGAGCCGCGCAGGCCGGACGTCGCCCGCGCCGGGACGGCGAGCCGGGGACCGCGTGCGGCCGCACGGCGGTCGGCCGCGCCGGGACGTGGAGCCCGCGACCACGCGCGGCCCCACGCCGTTCGGCCGGCCGGGCTGACCGGCACCGGGCGCCGTCCGGCGGCGACGGCCCGTCAGTGGTCGGCGCTGTTCCAGTCGCGCCCCTCGCCGACGGAGACCTCCAGCGGCACCGACAGCGGGTACGCCCCGCCCATCTCCCGCCGCACCAGCGCCTCCAGGGTCTCCCGCTCGCCCGGCGCGACCTCGAAGACCAGCTCGTCGTGCACCTGGAGCAGCATCCGCGAGCGCAGTCCGGCCTCGCGCAGCGCGGTGTCGACGTGCAGCATGGCCACCTTGATGATGTCGGCCGCCGAACCCTGGATGGGGGCGTTGAGCGCCATCCGCTCGGCCATCTCGCGGCGCTGGCGGTTGTCGCTGACCAGGTCGGGCAGGTAGCGCCGGCGACCCAGGATGGTCGAGGTGTAGCCGTCGTGCCGGGCGCGGGCGACGACCTCCTGGAGGTAGTCGCGCACCCCGCCGAACCCGGCGAAGTAGTCCTCCATCAGCCCGCGCGCCTCCTCGGCGGTGATGCCGAGCTGCTGGGAGAGGCCGAACGCGCTCAGCCCGTACGCCAGGCCGTAGTTCATCGCCTTGATCTTGCGCCGCTGGTCGGCGGTCACCTCGTCGAGGGGCACCGCGAAGACCGACGAGGCGGTGGCGGCGTGGAAGTCGGCGCCGGAGTTGAACGCCTCGATCAGCGCGTCGTCCGACGACAGGTGCGCCATGATCCGCATCTCGATCTGGCTGTAGTCGGCGGTGAGCAGGCACTCGTAGCCCTCCCCGACCACGAAGGCGCGGCGGATGCGCCGCCCCTCCTCCGTGCGGATCGGGATGTTCTGCAGGTTGGGCTCGGTCGAGGAGAGCCGGCCGGTGGCCGCCACCGTCTGGTTGAAGGTGGTGTGGATGCGGCCGTCGTCGGAGACCGACTTGAGCAGCCCGTCGACGGTCGTCTTGAGCTTGGCGACGTCGCGGTGGCGCAGCAGGTGGGCCAGCACCGGGTGCGGGTTCTGCGCGTAGAGCCACTGCAGGGCGTCGGCGTCGGTGGTGTAGCCGGTCTTGATCTTCTTGGTCTTGGGCAGGCCCAGCTCGCCGAAGAGGATCTCCTGCAACTGCTTGGGCGAGCCCAGGTTGAACTCCCGCCCGACCGCCGCGTACGCCCCCTGCGCGGCAGCCTTCACCTCGGCGGCGAAGTGCGCCTCCAACTCGGAGAGGTAGTGCGTGTCGGCCGCGATGCCGGTGCGCTCCATGGCGGCGAGCACCCGCATCAGCGGCAGCTCCACCCCGGCCATCAGCCGGGCGGACTGCTCACCGTCGCGGGACAGCTCGGCGTCGATCGCGTCGGCCAGGTCGAGGGTGGCCCGGGCCTGGAGCATGAGGTTCTGCTCCGCCTCGCCGTCGTTGCCGAGCCCGTCGAGGGTGAGCTGGCCGGTCTCCGGGGCGTCGACCCGCAGCTCGCGGTGCAGGTAGCGCAGCGCGAGGTCGGTCAGGTCGTAGGAGCGCTGGTCGGGGCGGGCCAGGTAGGCGGCGATCTGGGTGTCGCGCAGGATGCCCGCCAGACCCCAGCCGTGCGCGGCGAACGCGAGCACTGCGGGCTTGCTGTCGTGCAGCACCTTGGGCCGCGCCTCGTCGGCCAGCCAGGCCGCCAGGGCCGCCTCGTCGGCCGGCTCCAGCGTGGCGGGGTCGAGCCACGCCGCCGCGCCGCCGGCGGTCGCCAGGGCCATGCCGGTCACCGTGGCGGTGTGCCGGCGGTTGGGCCCGGTGTCGAGCTTCACGGCGACACCCACCGGGGTGCCGGCCGGCGCGTGCGTCTCCAGCCACCCCGCCACCGCCCCGGGCGCGGTGAGCACCTCGCCGGTGAGGTCGAAGCCGGACTCGGCCTCCGGCTCCACCGCCTCCAGGTACTGGTAGAGCCGGTCGCGCAGGATGCGGAACTCGAGGGTGTCGAAGACCTGGTGGACCGCCTCCCGGTCCCACCCCTGCCAGCGGGCGTCCTCGGGACGCAGCGGCAGCTCCAGGTCGGAGACGAGGCAGTTGATCTCGTAGTTGCGGATCACGTCGGCGAGCCGCTCGCGCAGGCTGTCGCCGGCCTTGCCCTTGATCTCGTCGGCCCGCGCGATGACCCCGTCGACCCCGCCGTACGTGTTGATCCACTTCGCGGCGGTCTTGGGGCCGACGCCGGGGATGCCGGGCAGGTTGTCGCTGGTCTCGCCGACCAGGGCGGCCAGGTCGCGGTAGCGCTCGGGGGCGACGCCGTACTTCGCCTCGATCGCCGCCGGGTCCATCCGGGCCAGGTCCGAGACGCCCTTGCGCGGGTAGAGCACGGTGATCCGGTCGCCGACCAACTGGAAGGCGTCCCGGTCGCCCGTGCTGATCAGCACCGACATGCCCTGGTCGCGGGCCTGGCAGGCGAGGGTGGCGATGATGTCGTCGGCCTCGTAGCCCTCCTTCTCCACCACCGGGATGCGCAGCGCCGCGAGGACCTCCTTGACCAGGCTCACCTGGCCCTTGAAGTCCGTCGGGGTCTCGCTGCGGCCGGCCTTGTACTCCGCGTACTTCTCGGTGCGGAAGGAGCGGCGGGAGACGTCGAAGGCGACGACGATGTGCGTCGGCTGCTCGTCGCGCAGCACGTTGATCAGCATCGACGTGAAACCGTAGACCGCGTTGGTCGGCTGCCCCGTCGTGGTGGAGAAGTTTTCCACCGGCAGGGCGAAGAACGCCCGGTATGCCAGGGAGTGTCCGTCGACGAGGAGCAGGCGCGGCGTCGTAGCTGTCACGCGAGCGACTCTAGCCGCCCGCCCCGACACTCCGGGACACCGGCACGGGCGCCGGCGCGGCCCGGGCGGGCCGCGCCGGAGCCCCGCTCAGAGCACCTTGGCCAGGAACGCCTTGGTCCGGTCGTGCCGGGGGTTGGCGATCACCTCGCGCGGGTTGCCGGACTCGACGACCACGCCGCCGTCCATGAAGACCAGCGAGTCGCCGACCTCCCGCGCGAAGCCGATCTCGTGGGTCACCACGATCATCGTCATGCCGTCGCGGGCCAGGTCCTTCATCACGTCGAGCACCTCGCCGACCAGCTCCGGGTCGAGGGCGCTGGTGGGCTCGTCGAAGAGCATCAGCTTCGGCTGCATGGCCAGCGCCCGGGCGATCGCCACCCGCTGCTGCTGGCCGCCCGAGAGCTGGCCGGGATAGTTGCCCAGCTTGTCGCCCAGCCCCACCCGCTCCAGCAGGGCGGCGGCCCGGTCCCGCGCGGCGGCCCTGGACTCCCTGCCCAGCAGCACCGGCGCCTCGGCGACGTTCTGCAGGGCGGTCATGTGCGGGAAGAGGTTGAACCGCTGGAACACCATGCCGATCGCCCGGCGCTGGGCGGCGACCTCCTTCTCCCGCATCTCGTGCAGCTTCCCGCCGCGCTCGCGGTAGCCGATCAGCTCGCCGTCCACCCGGATCCGACCGGCGTTGATCTTCTCCAGGTGGTTGATGCAGCGCAGGAACGTCGACTTGCCGGAGCCCGAGGGACCCAGCAGGCAGCACACCTCGCCGCTGCGGACCTCCAGGTCGATGCCCTTGAGCACCTCGATCGACCCGAACGACTTGTGCACCTGCTCGGCCCGGACCATCGGCCCGGACTCCACCGCCGGCTCGCCGGCCTGCGCCGGCACGGTCAGCTCGGTCATGCGTCGTCCACCTTCCCGATCCTGCCGCCGCTCTCCGCGGTGACCGCGCGCAGCCTGGTCCTCGCCCGGCCGCCGCGCCCGACGCCCTTGGCGAAGTGCCGCTCCAGGTAGTACTGCCCCACCAGCAGCACGCTGGTCAGCAGCAGGTACCAGATGGTCGCCGCCACCAACATCGGGAAGACCTGGAAGGTCCGGCTGCCGACGGCCCGGAGCTGGAAGAACAGCTCGGCCGAGACCGGCACGAAGGCGACCAGCGAGGTGTCCTTGAGCATCGCGATGGTCTCGTTGCCGGTCGGCGGGACGATCACCCGCATGGCCTGCGGCAGCACGATCCGGCGCAGGATCTGCCCGCGCCGCATGCCGAGGGCCTGCGCGGCCTCCGTCTGCCCCTCGTCGACCGACTGGATGCCGGCCCGCACGATCTCCGCCATGTAGGCGGCCTCCGACAGGCCCAACGCCAGCATGCCGGCGACGAAGCCGGTGAGGATGTCGACGGAGGAGAAGCCGAACAGCCGCGCCTCGAAGTCGTCCACCCCGAACAGGGCGCCGATCTGCCGGTCGAAGGGCAGGCCGAACTCGATCCGGGCCCAGAGGATGCCCAGGTTGCCGAAGAGGATCGCCAGCACCAGCCGGGGCACCGCCCGGAAGAACCAGGTGTACGCCCAGGCGACGCCGCGCAGGATCGGGTTCTCCGACAGCCGCATGACGGCGAGGACGACGCCCAGCACGACACCGATCAGCATCGAGGTCACCAACAGCGCGATGCTGCCGCGCACCCCCTCGACGATCGGCGGGCGGAACATCTCGTCGACCATGAACGACCAGTTGAACGCCTTGTTCGTCACCAGCAGGTGGACGAACATGGCCACCAGCACCCCGATCACGGCGACGGCGACCCACCGCCCGGGATGCCGCACGGGCACGGCGCGGATGGGTTCCGGCCGTGCCCGCTCGGGTGTGTCTGTCTCGACCGACATGGTCAGCTGGTCGGGTTCAGCGCCGGGGTCGTGATGGCGCCGCCCTCGACGCCCCACTTCTTCAGCGCGGTCTCGTACGTGCCGTCGGCGATGACCGCCGCGACGGCCTCCTTCAGCACCTCGGCGAACGCGGCCTGGTCCTTCTTCACCGCGTAGCCGTACGGGGCGGACTCGTAGATGTCGCCGAGCAGCTCCAGCTGGCCGTTGCTCTGCTTCACCGCGTACGCGCCCACCGGGGAGTCGGCCAGCATGGCGTCGTCCTTGCCGCTGACCACGGCGGCGGTGGCGTCGCTCTGCGCCTGGTACTGGTCGATGGTGATCGCCGGCTTGCCGGCCTCGGTGCACTTCTTCGACCGGGCCTTGATGTCGTCGAGCTGCACGGTGCCGACCTGCACGGCGATCTTCTTGCCGCAGGCGTTCTCGGCGTCGACCTTGGCCGGGTTGCCGGCCTTCGTGGCCCACTGGGTGCCGGCGGAGAAGTAGCTGACCATGTTGACGGTCTTCATCCGCTCGGCGTTGATCGTGAACGAGGAGACGCCGATCTCGTACTTGCCCGAGTCCACGCCGGGCAGGATCGAGTCGAACGGCGCCGACTCGTACTCGGCCTTGAGGCCGAGCTTCTGCGCGACGGCGTTGAACAGCTCGACGTCGAAGCCGACGACCGTCTTGCCGTCGGCGTCCAGGAACTCCGCCGGGGCGTACGTCGAGTCGGTGCCGACTTTGATCACGCCGTCGGCCTTGATGGCGTCGGGCACCTTCGCGGCCAGCGCCGAGTCGGCGGCGGCGGTGACGCTGGGACCGGCGCCGGGCTGCTCGGTGTTCTCCTTCTCACCGCAACCGGCGATCGAGAAAGCGAGCAACGCGGCACCCGCGGCGCCGAGCACGGCCCGGCGGCCACCAGTGATGTGGAACATGTCGTTCTCCTTGCGATGAGGGGTGGCGGCAGGTCAGGCCACGCCGAGGTATGCCTCTTTGACCGCCGGGTCGTGCAGCAGGTCCGCGCCGGTGCCGCTCTTGACGATCCGGCCCGTCTCCAGCACGTACGCCCGGTGTGCGCGGGCCAGGGCCTGCTGGGCGTTCTGCTCGACCAGCAGGATGGTGGTGCCCTGTTCGTTGATCTCCGTGATGATGTCGAAGATCTGCTGGATCAGCATCGGCGCCAGACCCATCGAGGGCTCGTCGAGCAGCAGCAGCTTCGGCCGGCTCATCAGCGCCCGGCCGACGGCCAGCATCTGCTGCTCGCCGCCGGAGAGGGTGCCGCCGGGCTGCTTGCGCCGCTCGGCCAGGCGCGGGAAGAGGTTCAACACCCGGTCGAGGTCCTGGGCGATGCCGGCCCGGTCCCGCCGCGTGTACGCGCCCATGTCCAGGTTCTCCAGCACCGTCATGCCCGGGAAGATGCCCCGGCCCTCCGGCGCCTGGCACAGCCCCCGCCTGACCCGCAGGTCGGCCCGGAGCTTGGTGATGTCCTCACCGTCGAACCGGATGCTCCCGGTGGCCACCGGCCGGATGCCGGAGATCGCCCGCATCGTGGTCGACTTGCCGGCGCCGTTGGCGCCGATCAGGGCGACGATCTCGCCCTCGTCCACCGTCAGGCTGATGCCGTGCAGCGCCTGGATCCGCCCGTACAGCAGGCTCACATCGTCGATCTCAAGCAGCATCGTCCGGCACCCCCAGGTACGCCGCGATCACCTTCGGGTTCTCCCGCACCTCGGCGGGCAGTCCCTCGGCGATCTTCTTTCCGAACTCCAGCACCACGATCCGGTCGGTGACCCCCATGACCAGGCGCATGTCGTGCTCGATGAGCAGCACGGTCACGCCGGTGTCCCGGATCTGCCGGATGAGCTGGAGCAGTTCCTCCTTCTCCGCCGGGTTGAAGCCGGCGGCCGGCTCGTCCAGGCAGAGCAGCACCGGGTCGGTGGCCAGCGCGCGGGCGATCTCCAGCCGCCGCTGCTCGCCGTAGGAGAGGTTGCGGGCGAACTCGTGCATCCGCTTGCGGATGCCGACGAACTCCAGCAGGCGCTCGGCCTTCTCCCGGCCCTCGCGCTCCTCCTTCCAGTACCGCGGCAGGCGGAACAGCGCGGAGATGACGCTGGTCTTGTGGTGCGCGTCCGCGCCGACCAGGACGTTCTCCAGAGCGGTCATCTCGGGGAACAGGCGGATGTTCTGGAACGTCCGCGCCATGCCCATCTTGGTGATCTGGTGCCGCTTCTTGCCGCTGATCTTCTCGCCGCGGAACCGGATCTGTCCCTGGGTGGGCTGGTAGATCCCGGTCATCGCGTTGAAGCAGGTTGTCTTGCCGGCGCCGTTCGGGCCGATCAGACCGAGGATCTCCCCCTTGTAGAGGGTGAAGTCCACCTCGTTCAGCGCGACCACGCCGCCGAAGCGCAGCGTGACGTTGTCGACCTCCAGCAGCGGCTCCCGGGTGGGCACCGCCTCCACGGCCGGCGCGCCGGCCTGCGCCGGAACGGCCGGCGTCTGCTCGGTGTCACTCACCGACGGTCACCTCCTTGCGGCGGTCCTTGAACTCCGCCGCACGTCGTCGGTTCGGGATCAGGCCCTCGGGCCGGAAGATCATCATTACCACCAGCACCAGGCCGAAGAACAGGAACCGGTACTCGTACAGCTCGACGCCGAACAGCTCGATGCCGCGGAACCGCTCGATCATGTACGCCACCAGGCCACCGCCGACGATCGCGCCGACGATGTTGCCCGAGCCGCCGAAGATGACCGCGGCGAGGATGATGATCGAGTTCAGCAGCTCGAAGTTCTGCGAGTTGACGAAGTTCTGCTTGCCCGCGAAGAGCGCGCCGGCCAGGCCGGCGATCGCCGCGCCCGCCGCGAACGCCCACAGCTTGAACTTGAACGTCGGCACACCCATCAGCTGCGCCGCGTCCTCGTCCTCGCGGATGGAGATCCAGGCGCGGCCGACCCGGCTGTGGGTCAGGTTCCGCACCCCGATCACCACGAGAATGATCACCGTGAGCACCAGCCAGTAGTACGGCCGGGCGTCGAGCACGCCGAAGACCGGCTTGCCGTCGGCGTACTGGCCGGGCGGGTGCGGGATCTGGTTGAAGCCCCGCTGGCCCTTGAGGAACTCCGAGCTGACCGCCCCGATCCGGATCATCTCGGCGAAACCGAGCGTCACCAGCGCCAGGTAGTCGCCCCGCAGCCGCAGGGTCGGCGTACCGAGCATCACGCCCGAGACCATCGTCAGCGCGATCGCCACCGGCACCGCCAGCAGCCACGGCCACAGCGTCTTGATGTCGCTGCTCGGCGAGGTCAGCACCGCCACGGTGTACGCGCCGACGGCGAAGAAGCCGAAGTAACCGAGGTCGAGCAGGCCGGCGAAGCCGACCACGATGTTCAGCCCGACGGCCAGCAGCACGTAGATCGAGACGGTGAACATCACCTGCGTGAAGTTCGCACCCGGGGTCGGGATCGGCCCGAGGTACTGGTAGAACTCCTTGTTCGGCAGCGCGTAGAAGAACACGATCACCGCGGCCAGCAGCGCCCAGCGCACCCAGCGCGGCGCGCCGCGCCACCGTTCCCCGGCCGCCTCGCGGCCGGAGCGCACCTTCTCCAGGACGGTCGTCATGCCCGTGCCCTCCCCAGCGACTCACCCAGCAGACCGGTCGGCCGGAACATCAGCAACACCACCAGCAGCGCGAACGCGGCGAAGTCCTTCCACTCGCTGCCGAACAGGCCGGAGGCGTAGTTCTCCACGACGCCCAGCAGCAGGCCGCCGAGGAGCGCGCCGCGCAGGTTGCCGATGCCGCCCAACACCGCGGCGGTGAACGCCTTGAGGCCGAGCAGGAAGCCGACGCTGTAGGTGAGGGTCTGGATCCGCACGTCGTAGAGCAGGCCGGCCACGCCGGCCATCGCGCCACCGGCGACGAAGACCATCATGATGATCCGGTCCTTGTTCACGCCCATCAGCGCGGCGGTGTTGGCGTCCTGGGCCACCGCCCGGATGCCGCGGCCGACCCGGCTGCGGTTGATGAACAGGTCCAGCCCGATCATCATCACCAGCGCAGACCCGAGGGTCAGCAGCTGGATCGCGTCGATCGGCACGCCGAAGACCTCGAACAGCGGCTTGGAGCTGACCAGCACCGGCGCGCCCTCCGGGCGGCGGCGGGTCCAGACGCCGAACGCCTCGGAGATGGCGATGGACGCGCCGATCGCGGTGATGAGGAAGGCCAGCGGCGGGGCGTTGCGCTTACGCAGCGGCCGGTACGCCACCCGCTCGATCACCGTCGCGGTGCCCGCCGAGGCGACCGCCGCCACGAGCATCGCCACCAGCAGGTAGAAGATGATCGTGCCGACCCCGCTGACCTGCGAGTCCTGGTTGAGGCCGAATCCGTTCCAGGTCCACAGCGCGGCGAACGCGCCGGCGATGAAGACCTCGGAGTGGGCGAAGTTGATGAGTCTCAGCACGCCGTAGACCAGCGTGTAACCCAGCGCGACCAGGGCGTAGATCGCACCCTGCGTCAGGCCGGTCGTCGTGAGTTCTCCGAAGTTGGAGAACAGTCCGTCGAAGTTCAAGGGAGGGACGCTCCATCAGGGTCTGGAGAGAAAAAGGGGGTGGGGGCGGGGGCGGGCGCCCCCCCCCCCCCCCCCACCCAAAAACAAACCAGTGTGAGCGACCCCCGGCCAGGCAAAGGGGTGGACACGTGACGGCCCCCCCAAACCCCCCCGCCCCAAGAAGCACCCA
>NZ_JBIDDA010000002.1:414379-444093 GCF_043204915.1 Micromonospora sp. NPDC047670 | reverse complement strand
CGGGTGTCTGGGGGGTGGTTGTGTTTTCTCCTTTGTTTTTAAAGTGGGGGTCTTTTAAAAGGGTTGGTCCTATACATGTGGGTGGGGGGGGGGGGGGGGGGGGGGGCGGGGCGCGCCCCCCCGCCCCCACCCGCGATCACAACTCAATCGCTGTAGCAGCGACCGGCGTCAGGACTTCGGGATCTCCTGGTCCGGGACGACCTTGCCGCCCTGGACCTTGAAGGCCCAGACCTTGACCTGCGCGGGGTCGAGCTCGCCGTTCTCGACGAACTTGTAGCTCGCCGCGACGCCCTCGCCGCTGTAGCCCTTCACGAACTCCAGCAGGCCCTCACGGGTGGTCTTGCCCGCCTTGATGCCGGCGAGCAGGATGTTCGCCGCGTCGTAGGCCGTGTCGCTGTAGGTGCCCGGGTCGGTGCCGGTGAGGGCCTTGTACTCCTGGGCGAAGGTGCCGCGCGCCTCGGTGGCCGGCTGGCACGGGCAGGTGAGGATGGTGCCCTCGGCCGCCGCCGCACCGGCGGAGGTGATGTACGCGGCGTCGTTCACGCCGTCACCGGCGACCAGCGGCGCGGTGACCCCGGCAGCGGTGAGCTGCTTGCGGATCAGGCCGGCCTCCTGGTAGTAGCCACCGTAGAAGATCGCCTTCACGCCGGCGGCCTTGACCTTGGTGACCACGGCGGAGAACTCGGTCTGCTTGCCCTCGCCCTGGACCTTGTCCGAGCCGACGACCGCCGGGCCGAGCAGCTTCTTGACCTCGTCGGCCAGGCCGGCGCCGTACGCGGACTGGTCGTCGATGACGTAGACCTTGTCGGCCTTCAGCACGTTCTTGATGTAGTTGCCGGCCGCGGGGCCCTGGCTGAAGTCGTTGCCGACCGCGCGGAAGAAGGTCTTCCACTTCTGCTCCGCCAGGCTCGGGCGGGTCGCGGAGGGGGTGATGGTCACCAGACCGGCCTCGTTGAACAGCGGGCCGGCGGCCTCGGACTCACCCGAGTAGGCCGGGCCGACGATGCCGAGGATCTTCGTGTCGTCGATGGCCTTCTGGGCCAGACCCGGGGCCTGGTCCGGGCTGCCCTGCGAGTCCAGGGAGACCAGCTCGACCTTGCAGTTGGCGTTTTCCTTGTTGTACTTGTCGACGGCCAGCTTGACGCCGTTGTTCTCGTTGATGCCGAGCGCCGCCGAACTGCCGGTCAGCGCACCGAAGAACGCGATCTTGCTGCCACAGGCGTCGCCGCCGGACGCCGTGTCGTCGCCACCGCTGGAGCATGCGGTGCCGCCGGCGACGAGCGCCAGCATGGCCACCCCACCGATAACGCGCGCGAGCTTCTGCCTCAAGGCCCGAACCCTCCTCCGTCCCATGGTCCGAACCACCCGCTGCCTATTGGCCCTTGCGGGGGCGGACGAACCAGACCGTCGTCGCCGGTCTGGGGCCGGACGCTATCCCACCTGTCAGCTGTGATGAAAGCCCCAGGGGAGCGGGTTGACCGAACCGTTACACGCCGTGGCGGATTGGAAACGATCGCTGTAAGAACCGTCGGCCGTGAAAGCCTTTCACCTTCGTTTCGTCGGTAACGGGCCAGCGCCCGGCGACCCCCTACCGATCGATGGTCGGCAACCCCATCCACCAGGCCCGGGACTCCCGACCGTCATCGGCGACCAACAGCATTCGATCTCCCCGAGCCGCCACCGACACCGCCGAGTTCCCACCGTCCGGCACCGCGCCGGGCATCGCCATCGTCCGCCACGAATCCCCCGAATCGGCCGAGTACCACAGTCCGTGACCGCCGCCGTCCCCCGTCACCGCGACCAGACCGCGCCCGGCCGCCACCAGGCCGTCGACCGACGACACCCCCGGCCCGGGCCCGCCGAACCCGCCGACCCGCCGCCACTCACCGCCGGCCAGCCGCCAGGCCGCGAACCCGTCGCGCACCGGACCCACCGCCACCAGGGCGCCGTCGCCGACCGACGCCACCCGCTGCGCCTGACCACGCCCGTCCGGAACCGGCAGCGCCACCCGCCGCCAGGCCCGCCCGTCGGCCGAGGACCAGGCCAGGGGCGCCAGCGCGGTCGCGCCCGGCGGCAGCACCGCCCCCACCACCCACCAGCCCGACGGCACGGCCACCGCGTCGTACGCCACCGTGCGGCCGCGCCCGTCGCCGGCAAGCTCCGGCACGCCCTCCCGGATGGCGAACCGCCCGCCGTCCGCGGACGTCCAGACCGCCGCCCCGTCGACCCGCGCCCCCGCGATCAACCAACCCGCCGGCCCCGCCGCCAACCGGGCCACGCTCACCGCCCGCGGCCCGGCGTACAGCTCGAACGGGGCCGGCACCTCCCGCAGCGCGCCGCCCGGCTCCAGCGCCCAGGTGCCCGTGCGGGGGTTGCCGTGCACGCCGCCGTTCTTCGCCCCGAGCGCCGCCAACCGGTCCCCCCGACAGGCGGCCGCGTACAGCACGTGCTGCCGGCCGTAGAAGCTCGACGCCGCCACCGGCAGCGCCGACCACGAGGCGCCGTCGGCACTGCTCCAGGCGGCCGGCCGGGTCTCCCCCGCCGCGTCGGCCAGCCCGCCCACCACATACCACCGGCCGTCGCAGGCCACGGCGTCGCGCAGCAGCGGCCGACCGGCCGCGCCCGGCGGCGCGGGCAGGCTCAGCGCCTGCCACTGCGGGCGCAGCGGCTCGTCGGCGGGCTCCGCCGGGGCCCGGTCGCAGCCGGCCGACACAACGGCGAGCACACCCAGCACCGCCACCAACCGCCGGATCCGCATGGGATCAGATGTTATCGATCGGCCGGCCCGGCGCGGAGCCCCCGCACGCCGATCCCGGCGTGTCGCGCCGCGTCAGGAGGCCGGCTGCGCGACCTCGCCGCCCGCGGTCTCGGCGAGGATCCGCTCGGCGACCTCCTTCATGGTCATCCGGTGGTCCATCGCCGTGCGCTGGATCCACTTGAACGCCTGCGGCTCGGTCATCCCGTACGTCGTCATCAGCGCGCCCTTGGCGCGCTCGACGGTCTTGCGGATCTCCAGCCGGTCGGTCAGCCCGGCGACCTCCGCCTCCAGGGCGGCGATCTCCGAGTAGCGGGACAGCGCGATCTCCACCGCCGGCACCAGGTCGCTCTTCTGGAAGGGCTTCACGAGGTACGCCATCGCGCCGGCCGCCCGCGCCCGCTCCACCAGGTCGCGCTGGCTGAACGCGGTCAGGATGATCACCGGGGCGATCCGGGCGCCCGCGATCCGCTCGGCGGCGGCCAGCCCGTCCATGATCGGCATCTTGATGTCGAGGATGACCAGATCGGGCTTCAGCTCCTCGGCGAGCCGGACGGCGGTCTCGCCGTCACCGGCCTCCCCGACCACCTCGTAGCCCTCTTCGACCAGCATCTCGGCGAGGTCCAGCCGGATGAGCGCCTCGTCCTCGGCGATCAGTACGCGCCTGCGCTCGGCGTCCGTCTGCGTCTCGGCCACGAGCCACTCCCACCACTCTGTTCCCGGCACCCGCCGGTCCGGGTACCGTCGTGCCTAGCGTAGTGGGTAACCTATGTGGCGCCGCCACAGCGTGGGGTGGCGAAGTCCCCGTATTCCAACTGGCAGAGAAGCGGAGCTCAAACCTCCGACAGTGTGGGTTCGAATCCCACCGGGGGCACCGAAACTGTCGCACGTACACACCAAACTCGTCGGCGTGCATCCACCGGAAGTTCGCGCACGGGCGCACCAGGTCCACCGCTCGGGAGCGACGGTCGCGGAGACGGCCCGCGCCGTCGGGCTTCCCTACCGCACCGTGTGGGAGTGGTGCCGCCGACCCGAGGCTCCGGTCCGGGGCACGGCGCTGCGCTGCTTCCGCTGCCGTCCCGGCGTCGACAATCGGACCCAGGCCCAGGCATACAGCTTCCTGCTCGGCCTCTACCTGGGTGACGGCTACCTGGTGTCGACCGCCCGGGTGCCGGTGCTGCGAGTGGCATGCGACAGCGCGTGGCCCGGCCTGATCGACGCGTGCGACGCGGCGATGCGCACGGTTCTGGCGGCTGCCGTCCAGCGGGTGCCGCAGCAGGGCTGTGTTTCCGTGCAGAGCTACGGCACGCACTGGCCCTGCCTGTTTCCTCAACACGGGCCGGGCAAGAAGCACGAGCGCCGGATCGTCCTCACCGACTGGCAGCGGGAGATCGTCACCGCCCATCCCGGCGACTTCGCCCGTGGCCTCTTCCACTCCGACGGGTGCCGGATCAGCAACCGGGTGAAGGTGCGCGGCAAGGAGTACGTCTACCCGCGCTACATGTTCGTCAACGAGTCGGCCGACATCATGGGCCTCTGCCAGTGGGCGCTCGACCTGCTCGGGGTCGCCTGGCGGATGAACCGCCGCAACTCCCTGTCGGTCGCGCGCCGCGAGGCGGTCGCCACCCTCGACCGCCACGTCGGCCCGAAGTCCTGACCCGCCCGCCGGAATCCCCGGCTGTTCGGCCTCGTCGGAGGGGCGGGCCACCGCCGCGCGACCGGCTGCCCGCCCGACCCGGCTGGCTTCGGCTCGCAGGGGTGGAATTGCCGAGCTGCCGGGCGCGCGGAGGCGCCGGCTCAGCCGAGTTCGGCGAGCGCCCGCGCCAGGTCCACGCGCAGGTCCTCCGGGTCCTCCAGGCCGACGGAGACGCGCAGCAGCCCGCCGGCGGGCTTGGCCTCGCCCTCGACCGGGCGGTGGGTCAGCGACGCCGGGTGCTGGATGAGCGTGTCGACGCCGCCCAGCGACACGGCGTGGGTGATCAGCTGGCAGGCGTTGGCGACGGCGGCCGCGGCCGGCGCGCCGCCGCGTACCTCGAAGGCGAGGAGGCTGCCGGGGCCGGCCATCTGCCGGCCGACGAGCCCGGCGGGATCGTGCAGCGACGGGTGGTGCGTCCGCGTGACGGCGGCATGGTTGGCGAGCCAGGCGGCGAGCTTCTCGGCGCCGGCCTGCTGGGCGCGGACCCGCACCGGCAGGGTCTGCAGGCCGCGGTGCAGCAGGTACGCGCCGAGGGGATGCAGGATCGCGCCGGTGAGCGCGCGGACCTGGCGCAGCCGGGCGGCCCAGTCGGTGTCGCACGCGACGACGCCGGCGAGGACGTCGCCGTGTCCGCCGATGCTCTTGGTGGCGCTGTGCAGCACGAGGGCGGCCCCGTGACGGGTGGGCCGCTGGAGCACGGGGGTGGCGACGGTGTTGTCGACGAGCAGGGGGACGTCACCGGCCGCCCGGGCGAGGGCGGCGATGTCGACCAGGTCGAGGGTGGGGTTGGCGGGGGTCTCGGCGATCACCAGGGCGGTGTCGGGGCGGACGGCGGCGGCGACCTCGTCGGGCCGGGCCCAGGTGACGGTGGTGCCGAGCAGACCGGTGGCGAGCACGTGGTCGGTGCCGCCGTAGAGCGGGCGGACGGCGACGAGGTGGCGCTTCCCGTCCCGGGTGGCGGCGAGCAGGGTCGCGGTGAGGGCGGCCATGCCGCTGGCGAAGGCGACGGCGTCGGTGGCGCCTTCGAGGTCGGCGAGGGCGGTCTCGAAGCGGGCGACGGTGGGGTTCCACAGGCGCTGGTAGACGGCGCTGCCGCCGGCGGGGAGGGTGCCCCCGGTGGCGAGCGTCTCGTACGCGTCGCCGCCCGCGTCGACCGAGGGCAGCGGATTGGTGGTGGAGAGGTCGATGGGTGGCACGTGGACGCCCAGGGCGGCGAGGTCGTCGCGGCCGGCGTGCACGGCTCGGGTGTCCACGGTCGTCATGCGGGAAGGATCGAACATAGCGTCGGCACACGGCAAGTGATCCGAAGATGATTCGGTAAGATTACTTTCGATGGCCTGCCGATTCGATGGAGGATGTCTCCATGTCCCTTGCGACGAATGATGTGCGGCGGTTCGCGGCCCTGGACGACACCGACCGCGCGATCCTGTCGGAGCTGGCGGCCGACGGCCGGTTGCCGAACAACGCCCTCGCCGAGCGGGTCGGCGTGGCCCCCTCGACATGCCTGACCCGGACCCGCGCCCTGCGGGAGTGCGGGGCGATCCGGGGGTTCCACGCGGAGGTGGACCCGGCGGCGGTGGGGCTGCCGTTGCAGGCGCTGGTGTCGGTGCGGTTGACCGCCCACGAGCGCGCGGTGGTGGACGCGTTCCGGGCCCGGTCGGTGCGGCTGCCGGGGGTGGTGTCGGTGTTCCACGTGGCGGGCGCGGAGGACTACGTGCTGCACGTGCGCGCCGCGTCGGCGGACGCGTTGCGGGACTTCGTGCTGGATCACCTGGCGGTGGACCCGGCGGTGCAGCACACCCAGACGAGCCTGATCTTCGAGCAGGCCCGGGGCCAGGGCTGAGCGGCAGACCGCGACGTGGCCTTGGTTGCCCCGGGGAACAATTCGGGGGCCGGGCGGGTTGGCCAGCTGTGTGATCAACGTACCGCTGTCTGTTCTTGACCTTGCCCCGGTCGCGGCCGGCGCCACGGCCGGCGAGGCCCTGCGGCACACCACCGAGCTGGCCCGCCGCACCGAGGAGCTGGGCTACCACCGGTTCTGGGTGGCCGAGCACCACAACATGCCGGGGATCGCGAGTTCCGCGCCGGCGGTGCTGCTCGCGCACCTGGCGGCGCACACGTCGACGATCCGGCTGGGCTCGGGCGGGGTGATGCTGCCCAACCACGCGCCGCTGGTGGTGGCCGAGCAGTTCGGCACCCTCGACGCGCTGCACCCGGGCCGGATCGACCTGGGCATCGGGCGCGCCCCGGGCACCGACCAGGTGACCGCGCTGGCGCTGCGCCGGACGATGGAGGGGCTGTCGGCGGAGGGTTTCCCCCGCGAGCTGGCGGACCTGATGAACTACTTCGACGGCGAGCGGCCGGGCCCGATCACCGCCACCCCCGGTCGCGGCCAGCAGCCGGCGATCTGGCTGCTCGGCTCCAGCGGGTTCAGCGCCCAGCTGGCGGGGACGCTGGGTCTGCCGTTCTCGTTCGCGCACCACTTCAGCTCCCAGCACACGCTGCCCGCGCTGGCGCTGTACCGGCAGAGCTTCCGGCCGTCGCGGTGGCTCGCCGAGCCGTACGCGATGGTGGCGGTCAACGCGGTCTGCGCGGACACCGACGAGCGGGCGGAGTGGCTGGCGGGGCCGAGCGCGCTGTCGCTGCTGCGGCTGCGCTCCGGTCGTCCGGGGCCGCTGGTGACGCCGGACGAGGCGGCGACGTACCCGTACACGGAGATCGAGCGGGAGTTCGTGCGGCAGCGCCGCGAGGGGCAGGCGATGGGGTCGCCGGAGACGGTACGGCGGCAGCTCGGCGAGCTGCTGGCGCGCACCGGGGCGGACGAGCTGATGCTGACCACGCTGGTGTACGACGTGGCCGACCGGGTGCGCTCGTACGAGCTGATCGCGGCGAAGGTGGCCGGTGGCCTGCGCCGGAACGGCTGAAACACGATCTTCACGTCGCCGTCACCGGGGAGACGCGCGGGCCGCCTAGGTTTGTCCCCGGTGGTGGTACGGCATCTCCGGTCGGGACGGGTCGGGGATGCCGCGGTGTGGGGCACCGGGCCGCGGCTGTGCGGATTCCGCGGCCGCGGCCCGGTGCCTGTCCCCGTCGGCGGTTCGCGCGAGCGCCGGCCGGGCGGGGACGCGGTCCCGGCCGGTCACCCGGGCGGGTTCAGCGCAGGTAGACGTTCGGTGCGGGCGGGGTGGGCATCCCGTCGCCGAGGAAGAAGCCCGGGTGCGGGGGCTGGTTGTAGCCGGTGTTCTGCCAGGCGACCGCGACCCGGTACTGCGGGTCGTGCATCAGCGTGTGGATCCGGGTGTCGGTGGGTGCGGGCGTGGCGTGGACGCGCAGGGTCCGGCTGTCGCTGCTGCGCCAGACGACCTCCTCCCGCCAGTCGCCGAACAGATCGGCGGAGAGCGCCGGGGTGGACTTGGTGCCGTTGTTGGCCGCCACTCCGCTGCCGGTGAGCAGGCGCGTGTCGCCGCCGGTGCCGTACTTGTCGATCCGGGTGCCGTCGAGCAGTTCCCGGACGGGGTCGCCGTCCCACCAGACGAGGAAGTTCGCCGACGACGGCCTGCGCCCGACCGTGGCTCCGGTGGTGCCGTAGAGGTTGTCCATGTGGGTGCCGGCACCCCAGAACTCGGCGCCGGGGCTGCCCGCGTGGACGTCGGCGGCGACGCCCCGACCGGGGCCCTCGGCTCCCCCGTTGTTCGGCCGTTGCCAGACGACCTGACCCGTACGGGCGTCGTGCAGGTCGGCCGCCGGCTGGCTGCCGGACTCGTGGATGGTGAAGACCTCCAGGCCGGCGCGGTGCGGGACGAGGTCGCCGACGTGCAGGGCGTCGCCGTGGCCGAGGCCGGTGGCGTACATCAGGCGGCCGTTGTCGTCGACCGTGGCGGAGCCGTACACGATCTCCTGCCGGCCGTCGGCGTCGACGTCGGCGACCGAGAGGTTGTGGTTGCCCTGGCCGGCGGCGGCGCCGTTGCCCGAGGCGTTCGAGTCGAAGGTCCACCGCTTGCGCAGGGTGCCGTCGCGGAAGTCCCAGGCGGCGATGACCGCGCGGGTGTAGTAGCCGCGGGCCATCACCAGCGAGGGGCGCTGCCCGTCGAGGTAGGCGGTGGCGGCGAGGAAGCGGTCGACCCGGTTGCCGTAGCTGTCGCCCCAGGAGGAGACGGTGCCGCGCGGGGGGTCGTAGTCGACGGTGGAGAGCGCCGCGCCGGTGCGCCCGTCGAACATGGTCAGGTACTCCGGGCCGGTGAGGACGTAGCCGCCGGAGTTGCGGTGGTCCGCCGTCGCGGAGCCGATGACCTGGCCGGTGCCGGAGCGGGTGCCGTCGGCGGTCTTCATGGCCACCTCGGCGCGGCCGTCGCCGTCGTAGTCGTACACCTGGAACTGGGTGTAGTGGGCCCCGGCGCGGATGTTGCGACCCAGGTCGATGCGCCACAGCCGGGCGCCGGTCAGGGTGTACGCGTCGACGTGGACGTTGCCGGTGTAGCCGGACTGCGAGTTGTCCCTGGCGTTCGACGGTTCCCACTTGACCACGAACTCGTAGCGGCCGTCGCCGTCGAGGTCGCCGACGCTGGCGTCGTTGGCGGCGTAGGTGTAGCTCTCCCCGCTCGGGGTGACCCCACCGGCGGGCACCTGCAGCGGCACGTCGAGGTGGCCGGCGGGAAACTGGAGCGCCGGCGCGGAGGGGGCCTGTTCCACGCCGCCGACGACGGCCCGCACGGTGTACGACGCCCCGCCGGCCGCCCCGGCGTCGAGCCAGGTCGTGGCGCCCGTGATCGGCGCGCTGTTCACCCGGGTGCCGTCGCGGTAGAGGTGGAACGACACCCCGGAGGTCTCGGTGCCGAGCAGCCGCCAGGAGACCAGGTTCCCGGTGCCGGAGCGGACGCTGACCAGCCCCCGGTCGAGGTCCTCCATCTGCTTCGCGCCGGGCGGTGGGGTCGTCGGGGGCGGGGTCGTCGGCGGGGCGCTGGTGGGCGGGGCGCTGGTGGGGGCGGCGCCGGTGCAGGCCGTGCCGTTGAGGGCGAAGCTCGCCGGGGCGGGGTTGGCGGTGCCGTCCCAGGAGGCGGTGAAACCGAAGGCGGCGGTGCCGCCGGTGCCGATCGCGCCGTTGTGGTCGACGTTGCGGGCGCTGACCTGCGCGCCGGACTGGGACACGACGGCGTTCCACGCCTGGCCGACCTGCTGGCCGGCGGCGTAGGACCAGGTCAGGGTCCAGCCGGCGAGCGGGTCGCCGAGGTTGGTGACGGTGACGTCGGCGCCGAAACCGCCGGGCCACTGGCTGGTGATCCGGTAGTCGACGCGGCAGGCGGTGGCGGCCGCCGCGGCGGTCAGGGTCGGCAGCGCGCCGGCGACGAGGGTGGCCGCGGCGCCCGCGGCGACGAGCGCGACGCGGCGGGGGATGACGGGCATGGGACGATCCTCCGGGGAGGTCGGACGCGCGGCCGCCGGTCGCCGTCGGCCTGCCCGGGCCGGCGGGAGGCGTACGCCGCGCTGGCGGCGGTGGTCCGACGCGGGTGATCGACGTCGGCACAGGATGGCTCCGCGCACCAGCGATGCTAGGGCAAGCGCTTTCTCGGCACAATCCGCCGTCGCCTTGCCGCCGACCCGGATTCTTGATCGACTCAGGGACGTGGCTGAGCACATGACCCCGGACGAGTTCCGACGCGCCGGGCACGCCGTGGTGGACTGGATCGCCGACTACTGGGCGACGGTGGAGCAGCGCCCGGTGACCTCCCCGGAGCCGCCCGGCGCGGTGGCCGCCGGGCTGCCGGCCGGCCCGCCGCAGCACGGCGAGCCGGTGGAGGCCGTCCTCGCCGACCTCGACACGCTGGTCACCCCACGGCTGACCCACTGGCAGCACCCCGGCTTCTTCGGCTACTTCCCCGCCAACACCTCCGGACCCAGCGTGCTGGGCGATCTGGTCAGCTCCGGGCTGGGCGTGCAGGGCATGCTCTGGGCGACCGGTCCCGCGTGCACCGAACTGGAGACGGTGATGCTGGACTGGCTCGCCGAACTGCTGGACCTGCCGAAGCGGTTCCGCTCCGGCTCGGGCGGCGGCGGGGTGATCCAGGACTCGGCGTCCTCGGCGACGCTGGTGGCGACCCTGGTCGCGCTGCACCGCGCCGGCGGCGGGCGGTGGCGCGAGGTCGGCGTCGACCGCCGCTACCGCGCCTACGCGTCCACCCAGGGGCACTCCTCCATCGAGAAGGCCGCGCGGATCGCCGGGCTCGGCGCCGACGGCGTACGACCGGTCGAGGTGGACCCGGAGACGCAGGCGATGTCCCCGGCGGCGCTGCGCGCGGCGATCGAGGCGGACCGGGCCGCCGGCGTGGTGCCCGCGATCGTGGTGGCCACCGTCGGCACCACGTCCACGACCGCGATCGACCCGCTGCCGGAGATCGGCGCGATCTGCGCCGAGTACGGGATCTTCCTGCACGTCGACGCCGCGTACGCGGGGGCCGCGGCGGTCTGCCCGGAGCTGCGGTTCGGGCACGCCGGCCTGGAGTACGCCGACTCGTACTGCTTCGACCCGCACAAGTGGCTGCTCACCGGCTTCGACTGCGACGCGTTCTGGGTGGCGGACACGGCGGAGCTGATCGAGGCGCTGTCCGTGCTGCCGGAGTACCTGCGCAACGCCGCCACCGAGTCCGGCGCGGTCATCGACTACCGGGACTGGCAGGTGCCGCTCGGCCGGCGGTTCCGCGCGCTGAAGCTCTGGTTCGTGCTGCGCTGGTACGGCGTCGAGGGGCTGCGGGCGCACATCCGGTCCGGGGTGGCGCTCGCCGCCCGGTTCGCCGACCGGGTCCGCGCCGACGACCGGTTCGCGCTCGTGGGGGCGCACCCGTACTCGCTGGTCTGCTTCCGGCTGCGCGCGGACGACGACGTCAACGCCGAGCTGCTGGCCCGGGTCAACGCCACGGGCCGGGTGCACCTGACGCACACCCGGGTCAACGGCCGGTACACCCTGCGCCTGGCCGTCGGCTCCCCGCAGACCACCGAGGCCCACGTCGACGAGGCGTGGTCCCTGCTCGCCGACGCCGCGGCCACCCTGCTCCCCCGCTGACCCGCCCCATCCGCCGGGACGGCGACGCCGCGAGGCGGTCGAGGCCGCGAGAGATCTTGGTAGGAAACGGCCCCTCTGGGGGCACTTTCCTACCAAGATCTTCCCCGGATGCGGTGCACGGCTGGAGAGTGACAGGGCGGAGCCCGTGCCCGACGAGGAGGAGCGTGCCGGCCGGGGCGAGCGCGTGTCGGCTGACGCCGAGCGGATGCCGGACGAGGCCGGGGTACCGGCCGGGATACCCGCCGGGGCGAGGTACCCGCCTGGGGCGCCTCCTGCCGATCATGAGCTCCGTGGAGCGTCCAGGGCAGCGCCGACACCAACCGGATGCCATAGTGCCGCGATGAAGGCAGACCTGCACAGTTACCTGAGGGGCGGCCGTGACGCGCTGCTGTGGAAGCTCGACGGGCTCAGCGAATACGATATTCGGCGTCCGTTGACCCGGACCGCGACCAACTTGCTCGGTCTGGTGAAGCACTCGGCGGCCATGGAGATCCTCTACTTCGGCGTCGTGTTCGGCCGACCGTTCGAGCAGGAGCTGCCGTTCGTCGGCGACGGAGCGGAGACCAACGCCGACATGTGGGCGACCGCGGATGAGACCCGCGAGGAGATCGTCGGACTGTACCGTCGCGCGAGCGCCCACGCCGACACCACCATTGAGGCCCTCGCACTGGACGAGGTCGGCCGCGTGCCGTGGTGGGGCGGTGCAGCGGTCACGTTGCACCACGTACTCGTCCACGTCCTCGCGGAAACACAACGGCACGCCGGCCACGCTGACGTCGTGCGCGAACTCGTCGACGGCGCGGCCGGGCTGCTGCCCACGAACGACAACCTGCCCCCCGCCGAGGAGTCCTGGTGGCTGGACTACCGCCAGCGAGTGGAGCAGGCTGCCCTCGGCGCCAGCAAACGCAGCAACTAGTTGTCGATCACGGCAGCCGGATGCTGGCGGCGATGAGGACCCTGCCGGAACGCTTCGGGCCGCGGAATTCCTGCCACGAGCGGCTGCCGCTGGACCGCCGATGGCACGTGGGATCGGATCCTCGCCGCAGCGCAGGCCCACGCCGACGGCACACCGGAGCGGTGGACGATCAGCATCGACGTGATTCGGGCCAACCACTACGAGATCAGCAGGACACGCCCTAGGACGAGCCCGTGCCGACCGACGCCGGCCGGGTGCCGACCGACGCCGGCCGGGTGCCGACCGACGCCGGCCGGGTGCCGGACGAGGCCGGCCGGGTGCCGGACGAGGCCGGCCGGGTGCCGGAGGAAGCGGCGGTACCCGCCGGGGCCAAGGTGCCCGCCGGGGCCAAGGTGCCCGCCGGGGTGCGGGCGGCGAGGGTCGCCGCGGCGACGGCGCGCTGCCGGCGGGTGCGCAGCAGCGCCCGGACGGCCAGCGCCAGGGCGGCGAGCCAGGCGGTGGCCAGCAGCGCGTAGACCGCCGGGCGGGCCGGGCCGCCGAGGTCGGCCGAGAGCATCAGCGTACGGGCGTTGGTCAGCACGATCACGCCGCCGATCACCGCGCCGAGCAGTTGGGCGGGGACGATCCGGACCAGCCAGGCGGCGATCGGCGCGGCGATCAGGCCGCCGACGAGCAGGGCGGCCACCATGGGCAGCAGGAAGCCCTCCGAGCCGAGGCCGATGAGGAAGCCGATGCTGGCGGCGCCGGCGACCACGAACTCGGCCGTGTCGACCGAGCCGATCACCTTGCGCGGCTCCATCCGGCCACCGACCAGCAGGGCCGGCGTGGCGACCGGCCCCCACCCGCCGCCGCCCGTGGCGTCGACGAAGCCGGCGAACAGGCCGAGCGGGGCGAGGAAGCGCCCGCGCAGTCGACCGGCGCGCCGGTCGGTGCGCAGCGGCCGGGAGAAGCGCACCAACAGGTACCCGCCGAGCGTGAACAGGACGGCGGCCATCCAGGGGGCGGCCGCTTCGGTGGAGACCGCACTGAGGAAGGTCGCGCCGGCGAACGCGCCCACCGCGCCGGGGACGGCGATCCGCGCGACCACGCGCCAGTCGACGTTGCCGAACCGCCAGTGGGCCACACCGGCGGCGAGCGTGGTGCCGATCTCCGCCAGGTGCACCGACGCCGAGGCGGCGGCCGGGGCGACGCCCACGAGCAGCAGCAGGGTCGAGGAGGTGAGCCCGTACGCCATGCCGAGCGCGCCGTCGACGAGTTGCGCGGCGAGCCCGACCAGCGCGAGGACCAGCAGCTTGCGCACGAGCGCCCCCTGACTTTTCGGCATCTCCTATCGACTTGGTCGACAATGCGGCACCCGCAGGCCGGGGTCAAGCCTCCGACCGGTCAGTGAGACGACAGTGACGTCGCTCCGGGGCATCGGCAACGCCGGGGCCGGCACGAGCCGCACGACCCGCACCCTCACGCCGGGCCGACGCGAGCCGCACCCTTACGCCGGGACCGGCACGAGCCGCACCCTCACGCCGGGGCCGGCGCGAGCCGCGCGACCCGCGACCTCACGGCGGGGGTCGGCGCGAGCGCCACCACGCGCAGCCCCGGGCCGGGGCGGTTCCGCCGGGGTCAGGTCCAGGCGCGCGGGTCGGCGGCCAGCTCGGTGACCCGTTCGGGCAGGGTGCCGGCGGCCACGTCGGCGACGGTGACCAGCTCCAGGATCTGGCGTTCGCTGGCCCGTAGTGCGATCCAGACCTCCTGCAGGGCGCGGGCGGCGCCGTGGTAGCCGAGGTCCTCCGGCCGCTGCCCGCGTACGTGGGCGAGCGGGCCGTCGATCACCCGGATCACCTCGGCCAGCGAGATCTCGTCGCCCGGCCGCGCCAGCCAGTAGCCGCCCTCCGGGCCGCGCTGGGCGTGCACGATGCCGCCCCGGCGCAGTTGCAGCAGGATGCTCTCCAGGAACTTCGGCGGGATCTCCTGGGCGCGGGCGATCTGCTCGGCGGTCACCGGCCGACCTCGCCCGGCCCCGGCACCGCCGGGCACCGAGGCCAGCTCGGCGACCGCTCGGAGGGCGTAGTCGACCCGGGCGGAGAGACGCATGCCGCAAGGTTAGTCCCCAGGTCACCCCGCCCGGCCGATCACCCCTCGGCCGATCGGCCGACGGCGATGTGCCGGTCCCGCCCCGCCGGCGTGTCGTCCCCGGTGCGGGCCCCGCTCACTCGCCGACGCGGCGCAGCAGCCCCTCCTGCACGGCGGTGGCGATGTGCCGGCCGTCGGTGGTGAAGAGGCGACCCGTGGCGAGCCCTCGCGCGCCCGAGGCGGACGGGCTCCAGCAGTCGTAGAGGAACCACTCGTCGGCACGGAACGGCCGGTGGAACCAGAGCGCGTGGTCGAGGCTCGCCCCCACCACGCCGCCCGGGCCCCAGACCTCGCCGTGCACCGACAGCACCGAGTCGAGCAGCGTCAGGTCGGAGGCGTAGGTGAGCGCGCAGGCGTGCAGCAGCGGGTCGTCGGGCAGCTTGCCGTCGATGCGCATCCAGACCCGCTGGTGCGGGTCGGCGGGGCGGTCGCCGGGGCGTACCCAGCCGGGCTCGCCGACGTAGCGCACGTCGATCGGGCGCGGGATCTGGGCCCAGATGCCGAGCCGCTCCGGGTAGCGGGAGAGCCGGTCGGTCATCGTCGGGACCTCGTCCGGCCCCGGCACGTCGGGCGGGGTGGGGGCGTGGTGGTCCAGGCCCTCCTCGGGGTGGTGGAACGACGCCGACATGAAGAAGATCGGCTTGCCGTGCTGGAGCGCCACGGAGCGACGCACCGAGAACGAGCGGCCGTCGCGGATGTTCTCCACCTCGTACGCGATCGGCTCGCTCGGGTCCCCGGCGCGCACGAAGTAGCCGTGCAGGGAGTGCACGAAGCGCGCCGGGTCGACGGTCCGGCCGGCGGCCACCAGGGCCTGGCCGGCGACCTGGCCGCCGTACACCCGCTGGGGGCCGACCGGCGGGCTCATCCCCCGGAAGGTCATCTCGCCGGTGTGCTCCAGGTCGAGCACCTCCAGCAGTTGGTCGACGGCGGCCTGGCCGACCGCGGCCTCCGGACCACTCACTGCAGCGCCCGCGCGGACGCGGCGTCGACCAGCGACCCGAGCTGGTGTACGCGCAGGGTGTTGGTCGAGCCGGGGGTGCCGGGCGGGCTGCCGGCGACGATCACCACGTAGTCGCCCGGGTTGGCCCGGTTGAGCCCGAGCAGCGCCTGGTCGACCTGGCGGAACATGTCGTCGGTGTGCTCGACGAACGGCATCAGGAAGGTCTCCACGCCCCAGGAGAGGGCGAGCTGGTTGCGCACCTCGGGCACCGGGGTGAAGGCGAGCAGCGGCAGGTCGCAGTGCAGCCGGGAGAGCCGCCGCACGGTGTCGCCGGTCTGCGAGAACGCCACCAGGGCCTTCGCGCCGATGGCCCGGGCGATCGAGGAGGCGCCGACGGTCAGCGCGCCGCCGTGCGTACGCGGGTCGTGCTGCAGCCGCGGCACCCCGATCGAGCCGGACTCGGTGGTGGTGACGATCTTCGCCATGGTGCTGACGGTGAGCACCGGGTACTTGCCGACGCTGGTCTCGCCGGAGAGCATGACCGCGTCCGCGCCGTCGAGCACGGCGTTGGCGACGTCGGACGCCTCGGCGCGGGTCGGGCGCGAGTTCTCGATCATCGAGTCGAGCATCTGGGTGGCCACGATGACCGGCTTGGCGTTCTCCCGGCAGAGCTGCACGGCGCGCTTCTGCACCAGCGGGACCTGGTCCAGCGGCAGTTCCACGCCGAGGTCGCCGCGGGCGACCATGACGCCGTCGAAGGCCAGCACGATCTGCTCCAGGCAGTCGACGGCCTCGGGCTTCTCCACCTTGGCCAGCACGGGGCGGTGCACCCCGACCTCGGCCATGATGCCGTGCACCAGCTTGATGTCGTCGGCGGATCGGACGAAGGAGAGCGCGATCAGGTCGACGCCGAGGCCGAGGGCGAAGCGCAGGTCCTCGGCGTCCTTCTCGGACAGCGCGGGCACGCTGACCGCCACGTTGGGCAACGAGACGCCCTTGTTGTTGGAGACGGGGCCGCCCTCGGTGACCAGGCAGCGGATGTCGTTGCCCGTGACGTCGGTGACCTCGACGGCGACCCGGCCGTCGTCGATCAGCAGCCGGTCACCGGGCTTCACCTCCTGCGGCAGCTTGCGGTAGGTGCAGGAGACCCGGTCCTTGGTGCCGAGGACGTCGTCGCCGGTGATGACGACCGAGTCGCCGGTGCGCCACTCGTGCGGGCCGTCGGCGAACCGGCCCAGCCGGATCTTCGGGCCCTGCAGGTCGGCGAGCACGGCCACCGGGCGGCCGGCCGCCTCGGCAGCCTCGCGGACCAGCCGGTAGACCGCTTCGTGGTCTTCGTGGCTGCCGTGGCTGAAGTTGAGTCTGGCCACGTTCATGCCGGCCTCGACGAGCCCCCGGATCCGCTCCGGAGACGAGGTGGCAGGACCAAGAGTGCAGACGATCTTCGCGCGGCGTGTCACGCCCATCAGGCTAGTCTCTCCTCCGGGTCGGAATGCGGGCCGACCCCTTGCGGGCTGCGGAACATTGTCCAACGACGCGCGTCGTGCGCGCAGCCGGCGGGCGGAACCCACGCCGGAACGTTGAGGCGGCGGGCATCGGCGACCGCGCGCCGGAATCGTACGCCCCCGGCGCGACCGGGCACCCGGGTGCTCCCCGCCGCCTCACCTTGCCCCGGGCGGCGGCGGCAGCGTGGGCACGGCCGAGAAGACGCCACGCGGGTCGTAGCGGCGCTTAGCCCGGCGCAGCCGGTCCCAGTTGTCGCCGTACGCGAGCCGGACCCGGTCGGTCTCGGTCGGGGCGAGCAGGTTGGGATAGCCGCCGGGCAGCGCGTGCGGGGCGAGCGCGGGGCAGGTCCGCTCCGCCCACTCCCGGTGCGGCCCGGTCAGCGCGACCCGGCTCCACGCCCGGCCGGTGGTCCTGGCGCGGGCCCCGGCCGGCGGGACCTGGCTCCGCGCCCGGCCGGCGGGGCCTAGCTCTGCGCCTTGACCAGCGGGAACTCCAGCGAGCCCGCCGGGCAGAGGAACGTCATCACGTCCACCCGGTAGAGCCCGGCCTGCACCGCCGGGTCGGCCTCCATCACGCTGCGCACGTCGTCCACGGACCCGGTCCGGGCCAGCCCGAAGCCGATCGGCGGGTCCGGCTCGCGGGCCGGGCCGTCCACCGAGCCGGCGACCAGGATGATCCCGCGCCGTTGCAGGGCCTGCATGTGGGCGAGGTGCTCGGCCTGCAACCGCTGCACCGTCTCCGCCGGCAGCGCCCGCCCGGCCGCGCCGGGATACAGCACGATGCACTCGTACGTGTCGAGCGCGAAGTCGACCTGCGGCACTCCCGTCATGGGCGCTCCCTCCCGCGTCGCGCCGCGCGGCGACCCGTGGTCGACGCCGACCGGCACGGGCCCAGCGTCGCACGTGCCGGCGGCCGGCACGGGCGCTCCGGTCAACTCGGTCCGCGCCCGCGCCCGGTTGCCGCCCGGCTGCGCCGTTTCGCCCGGGCTCGCGCCCGGCCCCGCCCGACCGTGGGGTCCGTCCCCACGCGTCGGCGCCGGGCGGAGACGCCCACCTCGACCACGCACGCGTCGGCGCCGGGCGGGGACGCCCGCCTCGGCCACGTGCCGGTCTGCCGGCGGTGATCCCCGTCTCGATCCACCCCCGGGCGGTGGTCCGGGGTGGCGATCGGCGGGAAAGCCGACGCGGTGGTGGCTACGGTGGCCGCTGAAGACGATCGACAGGATGGGGAATCCACACATGGCGAGCGATGCCGGCAAGCAGCCCGCGAAGGACTCGGGGACGTACCGGATCGGCGGTGACCTCCAGGTCGACCGCCTCGGCTACGGGGCGATGCAGATCACCGGCCCCGGGGTGTGGGGCGACCCGAAGGATCCGGCCGAGGCGGTCCGGGTGCTGCGTCGGGCGTACGAGCTGGGCGTGACGTTCATCGACACCGCGGACTCGTACGGGCCCTTCGTCAGCGAGCTGCTGATCCGGGAGGCACTGCACCCGTACGCCGACGACCTGGTCATCGCGACCAAGGCCGGCCTCACCCGGTCGGGTCCCGGCGACTGGCGGCCGGTCGGTCGCCCGGAATACCTGCGCCAGCAGTGCGAGCTGAGCCTGCGGCACCTCGGCCTGGACTGCATCCCGCTCTACCAGCTGCACCGGATCGATCCGCAGGTGCCGCTGGCCGACCAGCTCGGCGAGCTGGCGCTGCTCAAGCAGGAGGGGAAGATCCGGCACATCGGCCTGTCCGAGGTGACCGTCGAGGAGATCGAGGCGGCCCGGAAGATCACCCCGATCGTGTCGGTGCAGAACCTGTACAACCTGGCGGACCGCAGCGCGGAGGCCGTCCTCGACCACTGCGAGCGCAACGACCTCGCGTTCATTCCGTGGTTCCCGATCGCCACCGGCAACCTGGCCCGGCCCGGCGGCCCGCTGGACGCGATCAGCACGGAGCACGGCGCGACGCCCGCGCAGCTCGCCCTCGCGTGGCTGCTGCGCCGGTCGCCGGTCATGCTCCCCATCCCGGGCACGTCGTCGGTCGCGCACCTGGAGGAGAACGTGGCCGCCGCCGAGGTGCGGCTCACCGACGACGAGTACGAGGCCCTCGCCGGGGCCGCCTGACGCGGCGCGGGGGCGGACGGCGCGCACCGCCCGCCCCGCGGCGGCCCGCTACAGCGCGAGGCGGTTCGGGCGGATCGGCGTCGTGCAGCGCCTGCCGGACCACCGTGTCGCGCCCGGTCGACGCCGGCGCGGCCGTCGCCCGGCCACCGGCGTCGCGGGCCGGGCGTCGGTCCAACAGGGACGGCGCGCGGCCCGACGCCGGTGGCATGCTGGTGCCCGTGCGCCAGACACCGCCCCCCGAGAAGCCGTTGCGGGTGATGCCGTGGTGGCTCGTGCTCGTCGGGTTGCTGGCCGCCGCGCTGCTGGGCTGGCTGGTCCTGGACTGGCTGCTCGGCGAGGCCGACCGGGCCGCCCAGCCGGACACCCGTGCCACGCTGCGCATCGACGCCATCCGCACCGGGCTCACCGTGGTGGCCGGCACCGGCGGCGGGCTGGCGCTGCTGCTCGCCGCCCGTCGACAGTGGGTCAGCGAGCGCGCCCAACGGCACCAGGAGGCCGTCGCCGCGCAGGACCAGGCGCACCGGGACCGGGTGCAGGCCCACGCGGAGGCGGTCGCCGAGGCCGGGCAGCGGCACCAGGACCGGCAGGCCGAGGCCGCCGAACACGACGCCGCCGAGCGCCGGCTCACCGAGCTCTACACCCGCGCGGTCGAGCTGCTCGGCAACGACAACGCGGCGGTGCGCCTGGGCGGCCTGCACGCCCTGGAGCGGCTCGGGCAGGACAATCCCGCGCAGCGGCCGACGATCGTGGCGGTGCTCTGCGCGTACCTGCGGATCCCCGCGCCCGACGACGACGCGGGCGAGGCGGAGGTGCGCCGCACCGCGCAGCGGGTGCTCACCCGGCACCTGCGCGCGGACGACGACGCCTTCTGGCCCGGGGTCACGCTGGACCTGACCGGCGCGCGGCTCGACGGCTTCGACGCCGCCGGCTGCACGCTGGTCGACGCGGACCTCAGCGGCGCGGTCTGCGCCGGCACCACCAGCCTCGCCGGCGCGACCGTGCGCGGCCGGCTGTCCCTCGGCGCGGCCTTCACGGACCTGGTCTGCGACGACCTGCGGGGCGAGGCCGAGATCGTCCTCGACGGCGCCCGGATCGGCGGCCGCCTCAGCTTCGACCGCGCCGAGATCGGCGGCGGTCTGTCGTGCCGGCGCGCCACCGTCGCGCGGGCATCCTTCCGGGGCGCCACGGCCCGGCGGACGGCGAGCTTCGACGGGACCCGCTTCACCGACAGCGCGACGTTCCGCGAGGCCGTCTTCCTCAGCGGGCTCTCGATGGACCACGCCAGGTTCGGCGGCTACGCCGGGTTCCGGCAGGCCCGCTTCGCCGACCTGGCCCTGTTCCGGTGGACCGAGTTCGGCGGGGAGACGTGGTTCGAGCGGGCCCGCTTCGAGGGACCGGCGAACTTCGGCCGGGCCCGCTTTCACGACGCGGTGACCTTCGACGGCGCCACGTTCGCCCGTCCGCCCCTGGTCGACCAGGCGCGGGCGGCGGCGGCCGGCCCGCACGTCTGGCCCGAGGGCACGGCCGTCGCGCGGCTCGACGACGACTGGCTGCTGCTCACCGACCCCTGATCCGCACCGCCGGTCCTTTATGATCATCCGCATGACGACGGCCCTCGTACTCATCGACCTGATGCCCCGCATCATTGCCATGGAGCTGGCTCCGCACCGCGGCGAGGAGGTCCTCGAACGCTGCCGCCGGCTCGCCGCCGTGTTCCGTGCCCAGGGCCGGCCGGTGGCCCAGGTCCGCGTCGACCGGCCCGGGGTGGCCGAGCAGCCCCCGGGCAGCGACTTCGCCGAGGGGCTGGTCGAGCCGGGCGACATCGTGGTCGTCAAGCACACCGTCGGCGCGTTCCACGACACCGACCTGCACGAGCAGCTGCGCCGGCGCGGGGTGGACACCCTGGTCCTGGCCGGGCTGGTGACCACGATGGGCGTGGAGTCGACGGCCCGCGCGGCCAGCGACCACGGCTACGAGCTGGAGTTCGTGGCCGACGCGATGTCCGCCTTCGCCGCCGACGAGCACGAGTTCACCGTCGAGCGGATCTTCCCCCGCTTCGGCGCCGTCCGGCACACCGACGACTACCGCTGAGGCGGCTACGCTGCTCCGATGGCGGAGACCATCGAGGACAGTCCGGTCGGCTGGGTGGCCAGCCACGTGAGGCGTTACCTGGCCACCGACGGCGCCGACGGCGGGAAGTACCACGGCTACGACGCCCTGCTGATCACCACCCGGGGGCGCCGGACGGGCACGCTGCGGCGGACCGCGCTCATCTACGGCCGCGACGGCGACCGCTACCTGCTGGTGGCATCCAACGGCGGCGCGGCGCGGCACCCGGCCTGGTATCTCAACCTGTGCGCCGACCCGCAGGTGGAGGTGCAGGTCGGGGCCGAGAGGTTCCGGGCCACGGCGCGGACGGCAACCGTCGAGGAGCGACCCCGGCTGTGGCAGGTGATGACGAAGGTCTTCCCGACCTACGCCCGCTACCAGCAGGAGACCGACCGGGAGATCCCCGTCGTGATCGTTGAGCACACCTGATCGCCGCCCGACGGGGCGGGCAGTGGAGCGGCGAGCGGGCGCTCAGGAGCGGTCGGCAGCCGGGTTGTCAGGTGCGGTCGGTGAGCGGGTCGTCAGGTGCGGTCGCTGATTTCGGCGACGAAGGCCCGCCAGGCGGTCGGGGTGAAGAGCAGCGCGGGGCCGGCCGGGTCCTTCGAATCCCGTACGCCGACGACGCCGGGCAGGTTGTCGGCCACCTCGACACAGTCACCACCGTTGGAACTGCTACGGGTGCTCTTGCGCCAGACGGCGCCGGTCAGGTCAGCCATGATCGTGCCTCAAGAAAGTCGATGGTCTGGCGACGCGGAAGTGCTAACGAACGCAGCGTATCCCAGATGGACCAAAGCTCGCCGGTGTCGTTGGTCAGCCTTCCCGCCGCCTGATCATCGAGGTAGGCGACATCGCCATCGTCTGTGGTGGCGATGACGAACGGTCCCGCCTGCCCTGCGTGCAGGCCGGCGTCCAGTGGCAGCACGTGCAGGAGGATGTTGGGCCGCTGAGCCATGTCGACGAGGTGGTCCAGCTGGGGATGCATGATCTCCGGCGCTCCTCGGCGAAGGGCGAACTCGTCGACAACGGCGATGAAGAGCGGCGGCTTGCGCCGGTCGAGGACTGCCTTCTGCCGGCGCAGTCGGGTCTCGACGTAGTCGGTCACCTCGTCCGGCCCGAGTAGCCCGCTGTTGAGAACCGCTGACGCGTACTCGGGTGTCTGCAACAGGCCCGGGATGACCGCGATCTGAAAAGACCGCAGCGCTGTCGCCTGAAGCTCCGTCTCCACCCATGGCCGCAGCCACGCCGGCTCACGGCGCTTCAAAACGTCCGGCCAAAGGTCCCCGACCTCACGCCCGAGAGCAGAAGCAGCAGCCGCGCGGTGACGTGGGTGAGGCACTCGTCCCCGCGTGACCCAGCGCGCAACCGTCTTTGGATCCACGCCGACCTGCTCGGCAAGGCTCTCGGCGGTCTCGCCGGCATCGGCCATGGCCACCCTCAAAGCCTGGTTCATGCCCGCCTCCCACAAGACGTCCTCAACGTCTATGGAACTTATATCTACGCGGTGTAGTCGTCTACCTCCACTGGGCGATGGTTTCGGCGGGCAGCCAAAGACCAGCAGACAGCCAGGCGGTCGCCACTTGCTTTACACCGATGAGTCGACGGAAGGAGGCCGACCGTGCCCGTGCCGAGGCCCGCGAATGCTGTACCGACGTCGCGCTGGGTGACACGTCCCACCGCCGCGACGCCCAGCACCCGCGAGGACGGGACGCCCCGGGTCAACCCTGGCGTCTACCTGCTGACGCGCGAGGCGTCGCCGCAGTTCGCCACGCCGATCACGGTGCGGGTGATCCGCGAGCGGACCGACCTGGTCACCTACCACGGCTGGACGTGGATCGAGGCGTACCAGCTCGACGCGCGCGGCGAGGCAATCGACCGCCGCGAGTTGTACGTGCGACCCGACGGGATGCGTCCCACTCAGACGCCGTTGGCCGAGCGCCGCACTCCGGCCAGGCGAAACGCGAGGGCCAGCCGGTGAGGACGACTCTCCGCGACCACGTACCGTCCCGCCCGACGTGGCGCTGCCGGGCCTGCGGGATCGCCTGGCCCTGTTCCCCGGCGAAGCTGCATCTCCTCGCGAAGTACCGGGGTGACATGCCCGGGCTCCTGGTCCACCTCGTGACGCTGCGCGAGGAAGCCGCCGAGCAGCTCGCCCAGCAGAACCGCGGCGAACGGGCAACGGACCTGCACAGGCGCTTCACGGACTGGGTGCCGGTCCACATTAGAAAGAGCGACGGGACGGTCCACTGCTGAACCGATCCTGCCTCGCGCAGTCAGCGCAGGAGGCGGAACAGCAGCAGGTAGGCCACGTAGGCGACCGGCACGGCGACGAAGCAGATCAGGAAGCCCAGGTGCACGTACCGGGGTGGGGTGCCGGCGACGACGGCCGGCCGCCCCCACCGGCCGAGCACCAGGTAGCCGGCGAAGAACGACAGCGCGGGCAGGCCGGCGCAGATCCACGCGGCCAGCGTGAAGCCGTCCACCAGGCCGACGCCGGAGGCGAGCACCATGACCACCATCAACACCGCCGCCGCGGCGGCGCAGGCGGCGTAGACGGCGAGCGCCCGGGCCACCGGCGACCAGGTCGGCAGCAGCGCGGGCTGTCGCGCCAGCACCTCCGCCTGCTGGCCGTGCCGGTCGGACTCGTCGGCGTAGCGCCGGGCCAACTCCAGCTCGGTGGTCGGGTCGGCCTCCGCCGGGCGCGGTCCCGGCACCCCGCCCGCCGCCGGCGCAGCGCCCGTCGGCAGCGCCAGCCTCGTCTCGCCCACTCCGACCTGGGGGTACGCCTCGACCCCCGGCCGCCCCGGCGCGCCGGCTGCGCCGGCGGACTCCCCCGCCCCCGGTCCCGCGCCGCCGACCGGGGCGGGCGGCCCGGCGGGCGGCGCGGCGACGGGCCCGGGGGGTGCGGCGGGCGGGTTGCCCGGTGCGGGGGTGGGCGCCCCGGCGGCGGGGATGCCGATGGCCTGTCCGAGCTGGTCGAGGCGCTGCCCCTGGGCGGTCAAGCGGTGCTGGAGGTAGTCCACGGCGGCGTGCAGGTCGCGCCGGCGCTCGGCCTCTTCGGCGGCGCCGCGCTCGCCGGCACGCCGCCGCTCGGCGAGCTGGCGGGCCAGCGCCGCGTACTCGGAGAAGTCGGACACCGCCTCAGTCCTCCCCGTCGGGGCCGTGCCCGTCGCGGGCGAACGGGACGATCAGCCGGGTGCGTTGGTCGTGCCGGTCGACCAGCAGCGCCCGGTCGGGCCGGGGCGCGTACGCGAGGTCGTGCACCCCGAGGTGCAGCCCCAGCTCGGCGCCGGGCACGTTCAGCGCGACCAGGCAGGCGACGTCGTCGCGGTTGTGCGCGCCGCCGAGGTCGTCGGCGAGCCGGCGCAGCCCGCGCCACCAGCCGAGCAGGTGCACGCCGTGCGCGGGGCCCTGGCGCAGCAGCACCCCCAGGTCGTCGTGGCCGGAGCGGAACGTCTCCGGGTCGGCGGTGGCGAGCGCCGCGCTGGCGGCGTCCATCCCGAAAACGACGAGGTAGCTACGCCCGGCGCCCGGCACGCCACCTCCCGACGACCGGGCCGAGCCGGCGGGGCCGGAGGGGGGCGACAGCCCGGCGGCGAGGGTGGCGACGTGCCGGCGCAGGCCGGCGGCGTCGAGGCGGTCCACCGGGTGGCCGGCGGCGGTCAGCGTGGCGACGGTGTCGTCGGCGGCGGGCTCGGCGGCGGCGACCAGCGGGGCGAGCAGGAAGCGGGCGTCGCCCGGCGTGTGCTGGCGGGCGAGGCTGAGGGTGGCCGCCCGCAGCACCTCGGCGCCGGTGGCCGAGGTGCCCACCACGGCGAGGTGCCGGCCCGGGGTGGCGTCCATCATGAACAGCGCGGAGGTGCCGTCCACGTCGACCGTCCGCCCGACCAGGGCGAGCGGGCGGCGCCCGCCCGGGCGCAACCCGGCGAACGTGGGGTCGTCCTCGACGCGCGCGGTCGCGTAGCCCTTGAACACCGACGGGGGGCGCGTGCCCGCCGGCCGCGCCTGCCACAGCTCGTGGCGCAGCGCGGCCAACTCCCGGGCGGCGGCGTGCGCGTCGGGGAAGCGGACGACCGTGTCGGCGCCGACCGCGCCGGCGGCGGTGTTGAGCACGGCTGAGCCGACCGGCAGAGTGTGGGCGGCCTCGTTCAGCGCGTCCAGCACCCCGCCCCCGCCGGGCAGCGCCACCCGGAGCGCGAACTGACCGAAGATCGCCTCGGCCCGGCCGTAGAGCGCCTCCACGCCGGTCATGCTCTGGCTGGCCAGGACGAGGTGTACGCCGTACGAGCGGCCCTTGCGGGCCAGCTCCTCCAGCAGGTCGACGGACTCGCGGGCCAACGCGTCGTTGCCGGCGAGCAGCACGTGGAACTCGTCGATCACCGCCACGACCCGGGGCACCGGGGTGTCGCGGGGCAGGTCGGCGAGCTTGGTGACGCCGTGCCGCTTGAGCGTGGTGGCCCGCCGGGACAGCTCGCGGCGCAGCTCGCGCAGCACGGCGACGCCGTACTCCCGGTCGGACTCGATGCCGACGGCGCGGGCGTGCGGCAGCCAGGACGGGTCGCGGGGGGTGGGGACGAACTCGGTGAAGCTCACCCCCTCCTTGAAGTCGAGCAGGTAGAGCTGGAGCTCGGCCGGCGAGTAGCGGGCGGCCAGCCCGTAGAGGACGTCGAGCAGGAAGACCGTCTTGCCGGCGCCGGTGCGCCCGCCGACGAGCCAGTGCGGGGTGGCGTCGTCGAAGGCGACGGTGATCCGGTCCCGACCGGCGCGGCCGACCACGGTGCGCAGCCCGTTGCCCGCCGACTCCGCCCAGCGCCGCTCGGGCAGCAGCTCGGCGAAGCCCACCGCGTCGCCCCGCCGGGCGGCCGCGCCGAGGTGGGCGGCGAGGGCCGCCACCGACGCGGCCGGCGGGTCGCCGTCGAGCAGCACGGGGGCCGCCAGGCCGGTGCCGTCGGCGCTGAACGGGGCGGCGGGCGGGTCGCCGACGTGGGCGTACCGCTCGGTCAGCCGGATCGTGGTGGTGGCGCCGAGCTGCGGCGGCGGGTCCGCCGACGCCGCGGCGGGACGGCCGGCGAGCAGGACGCAGACGGCGGCGGCCGGGCCGGCGTGGGTGAGCGCGGCGAGCCGGGCCGCCTCGCGGGGCGGCGGCGCCGACGCGGCGACGACCAGCAGCAGCTCCTGGTCGGGGCGGTCGGCGTGCCGGGCGGTGCGGGCGTGCCGCTCAGCGGCGTCGAGCAGGGCGGCCACCTCGGCCTCGCCGGTGGCCGGCGGGTCGAGCACGCCGGCGTCGACCAGCGGGCGCAGCGGCCCGAAGGTGGCGCCCAGCGCGGCGGTGTCGAGCCCGGCGACCCGGACCCCGCCGGGCGGCGCGGTGGCGAGCAGCCGCAGCACGAGCGCCCGCAGCAGGCCGGCCACCCGGGGGTCGCGGGCGTCCGCGTCGACCGCGAGGTGGTGGCCGCCGCCCAGCGGCACGAGGACGGGAAAGGCGCCGTCGGGGGTGGACGCCTCGCCGACGCGCACCGGAACGGGCGCGACGGCGACCGGGGTCGCCCCGGGGGTCGGGGTGGCGAGCGCGCCGCCGAGCGCCGCGAGCCGGGCGACCACCTCGCCCGCGCCGAGCGGGGCGGCCGGAGCGGCGTGCCCGGCGAGCGCCCGGCGGGCGGCGTCCAGGTGGGAGCGGGCCGCCCGGTGCGCCGCGACCGCCTGCCCGTACGCCGACGCGAGCCTGCCCACCCTCTGCTCCCGTCGCCGTCGCCCGCCTGGTCCTCATGGACCCTAACGGACACCGAGGACACCCGGACAGTGGCGAGGCGGGCGCGTCGGGCCCGGACGCCGGCGGGCGGACGGTCCGGTTCGGACCACCCGCCCGCCGTGGGCTGCCATGCTCAGCCGGTGACCGCGTTCAGGGCGGGCAGGTAGCCGAGGCGGTAGCCGTCGGCGTCCGGGTGGTACGCCTCGATGACGCCGCTGACGTCGCGGATCCAGGGGTCGGCGGCGCAGACCCCGTGCCCGGCGAAGTACGGCCGGGTGTCGGCGAAGGTGGCGCCGGCCGCGGCGGCCCGGCCGGCGATGACCGTGGCGAGCACGTCGGCGGCCTCGTTGAGGATCGTCCGCTTGTAGGTGCTCATGGCGAGCAGCCCGCAGTAGTTGGTCTCGAACAGCCGCGGGTAGCCGAGCACGATCAGCCGGGCGTCGGGGGCCCGGTCGCGGATGGCGGCGTAGGTGGCGTCCAGCCGGCCGGGCAGCGTCGTGGTGGCGAACGCCTTGGCCTCGTTCACGGCGTTGGTGCAGGCCGAGGTGCTGCCGAAGCGGCAGCTCGTGATCACGTCGGCGAAGCCGGCGTCGTTGCCGCCGATGGTGATGGTGACCAGGGTGGTGCTGGTGCTCAGGGCGGCGACCTGCTCGTTGATGACGTCGGCGGTGACCGCGCCGCCGCAGGCGGGGAACTTGAAGCTGGTGACCGCGTTGGCGGCGGCCCAGAGCGGGGCGTACGACTTCTGGCTGCGCAGGCAGGTGGACAGGTCGTACGGGCCGGCGCCGACGCCGGAGGAGTAGGAGTCGCCGAGGGCGACGTAGTTGACGGTGGCAGCGGCCTGCGCGGCGCCGGGGGCGAGCACCACGCCGAGGGCGGCGGTGAGCAGGGCGACCAGCGCGGCGAGGGCACGCGCCAGCGGGCGGTGGGGCATGAGGGACCTCCACGGGACGAGGTGGTGGGGCCCGGTGACCGCGCGCGTGGCCAGGGACGGGGCTAGTTACCAGGCGGTAATGCTATCGAAACATTCGGATCAATGGAATGGCCGGCGATCGCCGACGGGGGTCAACGGGTTCACAAACGTCGATTAGGTTGGCCGGTGCGTACACCCCGACGGAGGGAGTCCACCCCGTGCGACGCGTTCTCACGGCGGCCATCGCCGCCCTGACCGTCACCACCGCCGGCGGCCTGGTCGCCGGCGCCCCCGGCCACGCCGCCCCACCGGGCTGGGGGCGGCCCGTCGTTCCCGCCGCCGCACCGCAACCCGGCGGCCCCGGACTCGGCGACAGCTACTTCCCCGACTACGGCAACGGCGGCTACGACGTCGCCCACTACGACGTCCGGCTGCGCTACGACCCGGACACCGACCGGCTCACCGGCACCACCACCATCCTGGCCCGGGCCACCCGGGACCTGTCCCGGTTCAACCTGGACTTCCTGCTCGATGTCGAGTCGGTGCGGGTCAACGGCTGGCAGGCCGCGACCACCCGCGAGGGCGCGCACGAGCTCGCGGTCGCCCCGCGCCGCCCGATCACCGCCGGCCAGCAGCTCACCGTGGTCGTGCGCTACTCGGGCGTGCCGTCGGAGACCCTGGTCGGCGGCTACACCGGCTGGACCCGCACCGCCGACGGCGCGATGGCGGTCAACGAGCCGGAGTCGGCCTGGTGGTGGTTCCCGAGCAACGACCACCCGCTGGACAAGGCCACCTACGACATCTCCGTGTCGGTGCCCACCGGCGTCGAGGTGGTCAGCAACGGCGTCCAGCCGCGCGCGCCGCTGCCCGAGGCCGGCAACCGCATCCGGTGGAGCTGGCGGACCACCTCACCGACCGCCACCTACCTGGCCTTCCTCGCCATCGGCCAGTATGACCTCGTCACCGACACCGCGCCCAACGGCCAGCCCGTGGTCAACGCCTACAGCACCACCCTCGGCGAGCTCGGGCCGGCCGCGCGGGCCAGCATCGAGCGCACCGCCGAAATCGTCGAGTGGGGCAGCGGGCTCTTCGGGCCGTACCCCTTCGAGGCACAGGGCGGCGTGGCCGGGCCGGTCGACGGCATCGGCTTCGCGCTGGAGACGCAGACCCGCTCGGTGTACGGGCCGGGCTTCTGGCGGCGGGGCGCCAACACCTACGTGGTAGTGCACGAGAACGCCCACCAGTGGTTCGGCGACTCGGTCTCCGTGGCCGACTGGAGCGACATCTGGCTCAACGAGGGCTTCGCGTCCTACGCGGAGTGGCTCTGGTCGGAGGAGCAGGGCGAGGGCACCGCGCAGGAGCTGTTCGACTTCACGTACGCCAGCTACCCGGCCGACGACGAGTTCTGGCAGGTGCCGCCGGGCGAGCCGGGCCCGGGCCGGATCTTCGACGACGCGGTCTACGACCGGGGCGCCATGGCCCTGCACCAGCTCCGCCTGGCGGTGGGCGACGACGCGTTCTTCCGGATCCTGCCGGCCTGGACGGCCGCGCACCGGCACGGCAACGCCACGATCGCCCAGTTCCAGGACCTCGCCGAACGGATCTCCGGGCTGGACCTGGACGACCTCTTCACGACCTGGCTGCTCACACCCGGCCGCCCGGACCTGGCCAGTGCCGCCCGCCGGGCCGAGCCGCCGGCAGCGCCGCCCGCCGAGCCGAGGTCGTGGGTGAAGATTCGCGAGGCACACGCGCTGCTGGGCCGCTGAACGCCGGCCCGCCCGCGGCCGACACCGACCCGCCCGCGCGTCCCGCCCAGGCGCGCGGGCGTCGCGGGCGAGACG